>CAZFSE010000173.1:0-8077 GCA_964521805.1 uncultured Verrucomicrobiota bacterium | reverse complement strand
TCCGCATTCTCTTTGGAATCATCAAAAAAACGGCCAGGGCGGCATTCATGAGCCAGATCACGCCCAGATTAAAAGGAAAGGTCCGGAAGGTGGCAGATCCCAATCGCTTGGCACCCGCGAGGAACGGGGCGCGCCCCCATGCGGAGGCCGGCTCTTGGTAGATGGGGTCTGAGAGTTGCACCAGCCGCTCTCCCTGAATACGCAAGGACTCGAGCTGGCTTTTATTGCGAACCAATTCAACGATCTTCCGGTTGGTGTGGCGCTTCGTCCATTGGGCGAGCCCTTCTTCGCCCTGCTGTTCCAAGAGCATTTTGTGGATCTCCTGGCGGCGCGTCTGTAGCTCCTGGCGCTCGCGCTGAAGGCCCTTGCCTTCTTCCCGCAAAACCGCTTTCAGCTCTCCAAGTCCGGCCCGATCCGGCGGGCTCAACTCCGCGGCGGCCCGCGCCAGGCCGGAGGTCAACGACCGCGTCTGCTCCAGAGTGGCGAGTTCATGCAACAGCAGACGGCGCGTGGACTCCCGTTGCTGTGGCGTGGCGGTGTCGAGGTAGTAATAATCCAGCCGCCCGGCCAGGGCGGGCAGAAGATCGTTGCGAAGATAGTCCACGCGCGACAGCGCCTGCTCCGTTTCATAAAAATACTGCTGGCAGGCGTTGCGTTGAAACTGCTCCACCGCCAGTGCCTCAAAGGCCCAGCGGCTGGCCATCACCTCGCCGATCACGGGCGGGAAGGCGTCAGGCGCCTGCCGCGAACGCAAATCCTCGTAGGCGATGATGAGCCCGCCCAGGAGCATTTGGGGAATGAGCAACAGCGGAATGAGGATGTATACCGTGACCGCGGATTTAAAAAGGGCGGATATGTTCAGCCCCAGAAAACCTCCAAAGACCGCCACCGAAAAAAGGACGGCCCACAACGGAAGCAGAATGCCCGGGATTTGGAGAAGCGCTATGCCCAAGACCGCGCACAGCGCCGTCTGAAAGAGAGCGAGCAAGGCGATAAAGGCCATCTTCGCGCCCGCATATGCACTCCAGCTCAGATGCAAAAAACGCTCGCGTTGCAGAACCCGGCGGTCACGGACAATCTCCTCGGCGCTGACGCTCAAACCCAAAAACACCGCCACGATCACGGCCATGAAGAAATAGACATGCACGTAGGGATTGTCGCCAAAGAGATAGGCCTCTCCCGGCGAGGAGCGGCACAGCCAGGCAGTGATGCCTCCCAGCAAAGGCGGCTCCAGCACATTGATCAGCAGGTATGCGCGGCTGGAAAAGCGCGCCGCGAGAGTCCGCGAAAAAAACGTCCGGCATTGCCCCAGCCAGGAGGGTCGGGTGAGATGGCGGGGCGGAGGCTCCACAGGCGGAGGCTCGGCGGCAGGCGGAAGCTTGCCGGTCCGCCAAAGCTCATGCCAGAAGCCAGGGGGAAACTTGCGCTCTCGGGAGAACCGGCCCTCGGCATCCAGCGCGCGGGATTCAATGATGGAAAAAATCTGCTCGGGGTTCACGTTGCCGCATTCCGGGCAGACGCTCTTGTCGGCACCCGCGAGATGCGCGTGCTCCCGGAAATGCCGCGCAGCCTCCAACGGATGACCCGTATAAATGGCCTGCCCCCGGTCCAGAATCCACAGCGCATCCAGCAGACGGAACAGGGCAGACGAAGGCTGGTGGATGCTCACAATGACCAGCCGCCCCCGGGCGGCCTGAGCCTTCAGCAAACCCATGACCACTTCCGAGTCCGCCGAGGACAGGCCGGAGGTGGGCTCGTCCACAAACAAAATGGCCGGCTCGCGAATCAGCTCCAGCGCAATGTTCAAGCGCTTGCGCTGGCCGCCGCTGATCGTTTTGGAAAGCGGATCGCCCACCTTCAGGGAGGCGGTCTCCTCCTGCTTCAGCTCACGCAAAACGCGCAGAACCCGCTCACCTCGCTGTTCGGGCGACAAATGGGCCAGGCACAGACGCGCGCTGTAATCGAGATTCTGCTGAACCGTCAGATCCTCAAAGAGCAGGTCATCCTGCGGGACATAGCCGATGACGCCCTGCAATTTTTCCGGTTGGTCATAAAGCGAAATTCCGTTGATAGCCACGCGCCCGGCGGTGGGCCGCAGACTGCCATTCAACAGGTTGATCAGCGTGGATTTTCCGGCGCCGCTTCCGCCCATGACGCCGACCAGCCGCCCACCCGTTTCGCGAAAACGGAAAGGGAGCAATCCGTGTCCCCCGCCGGGGAAATCATAGGCGAGATCTTCCGCCTCAAAAACGAGGCCAGCCTTTGCGTCCGGCGAAGAGAACAGCCGTTCGAGTTCACAGAGATAGGCGGGGTGCCCTCCCGCGTCACGAACAATGGCACCCGGGCCCAGGGGATACAAACGCCCCGGCTCGAGGGGATTCTCATCGAGGGTAAAATCTCCCTCCAGAATGCGCAGAAAGAAATGGCCGGTCCATTCGCTGTGAAACACCACCACACGCCCCCGCCAGCCCGGACGGCTGAACACCTGTGTTTGCGGCGAGGCCGGGCTGTCGGACGTGGCGGCAATAAAGCGGCGCGCCTCCTCCAGCTCACGGAGCGGAATCTCAAAAAATACCGCCAGGCGTCCCAGCAGTTCCTCCGCCCGGGCGGGGGCGAAGGAAAGCAGGCGGTGAAACTGCAGGGCCTGAAGCAAAACGAATTGCTTGTCATCCCGCGAAAGCCGGGTGGCCAGATGCGTGCCCAGGGCCTCCAGGCCTCGTTGCAGGGCCGCGGGATCATTCCCCTCGGCATAGCGCTCGAACAGATCCGCAAAGAGCCCCAGATAAACCTCCGGGCTCTGAATGGAAAGAAGCCGCGTGAGGTAAGACTCCACCACCTTCGCGGATTCCCCGCCCGACCGGCCTTCCAGAGACGCAAGAATGGCGAAGAGGTGAATAACGCCATTCAGTGTTTGTTCCTGCATGAGTACTCCAGAGGCCCGGGGACCTCACCGCACCACTTGATTCCGGGCCTGGGTGATAATCGGGCGCAATTGCTCCAGTTCCGCCTGCCCCAATTGTGGCAGTTCGCCCATCAGCTGTAGCAGTTCCTTGATGAACAGCAGTCGCTCATCCTTTTCAACGATCACAGACAGCTCCGGCTCCGCCTCGAATTGGAGCAGGACCTTTTCGTAGGACTTGAAGGAGTCGCGCATGTCGCTGATGTATTGCATAAAAATCGGGTCATAATCCGACAAGACAGCCAGTTCCGAGGTCAGGTACAGGCCTTCAATCAGGAACCCATACAACCCATCCACCACCAGGTCCAGTCCGTCGCCGGAGCGCAACATTTCCTGCCAGTCTTGATTCTGGTCCTGTTGCTTAAACAACTCCTGCAAACGTTCCTCACCGCCTGGCAGGTCAATCTGTTCCAGCGCCTCGCGATACTGGCGCTCGACGTCCGGGTTGGGGAAACCCAGCAGATCGCAGAGCTGATACATCGCCTGGCCAAACTCCGAGCCCGCCTTGCGCTGGTCGAAGGTGGCGGCGTAGGTCATATCCATCAAATACACGCCCACCATCAGGCGGCGGCGTTCGGGGTCCTGGTATTTAACCACCTCCACCGGTGCGACAATCTCGGGGAGATACGAGGCGCCCGCCTCCCGCAGGGCCGCCATCACCTCGCTCATCTTCGGCCCCTCTGTCTCGATTTTATCAATCTCCTGCTGAACCTTCAGCCGCAAATCGTCAGACACCTCCACGGCAGAAACAGAAACCGAAAAGGCCAAAACGCCAGCCAGCAGACCCAACACACCGGGGGACTTTGTCATTGTATCTCCTTGTAATAAGCGCCGATCAACACGGCCTCTTTTTAGCACAGACCGCACGCCCCGGCCACAAAAATAGGCCGCCCCTTTTTTCCTGTTTTCTTTTTTGGGTTCCCGCGTAAACTGGCGGCATGAGGGGTCTGCAACAAGAGGGAGGATGACAAATGAAAACAGGGACCACGCGATATGCGGGCTTCGTTTCGCCCACTTGTTTCCCCCGCGCCGCGGAATACACCGGGCTGGGCGTGCCCGAGTCCTTCCTCCTTCGTGAGCGAAAAAAATATCCGCATCTGCCGGACTTTTCGGAACGGCACCTGCAATGTGTGTGGTACGATTCCGACTGGAGGCCGGGCCGCCTTCAAACTTCCAGCGGAGAGCAGATCACGGTGGAAGACCCCGGCATCTGGAACCTGGAGGCCGGGCCGGATTTCCTGGGCGCCGCCCTGCGGATCGGCCCCGAAAACCGCCGGGTCAAAGGCGACGTGGAGATTCATATCCATCCCTCCGACTGGAAGCATCACGGCCACGCGGACGATCCCCGCTACCGCAAGGTCCGCGTGCATGTCACCTATTTCCCCGGCGAACCCGACCCCGCCTTGTTCCCGCCGGGAACCCTGCACATCGCCCTGAAAGACGCCTTGCTGTTGAATCCCCGCTTCTCCTTTGAAAGCCTGGACATCACCGCGTATCCGCTGGCGGCGCGCGCCAAAGAGCCGCCCTGCAGGAAAGCCCTTGCCGGCTGGACCCCCGGGGAGCGCGCCAGCCTGCTCTCTTCGGCAGGCGAGGAACGCCTGCGCCGCAAGGCCGAACGCATGGCCTCCGCCATCCGGGAAAAAGGCGCAGAGCAGGTGTTCTACGAAGAAATCATGAGCGCCCTGGGGTACAAGAACAACAAGGCCCCATTCCGCCGCCTGGCGGAAAACGTTCCCTTCAAACAGCTCGCCGGCCTGGATACGTTGAGCGGCTACGCGCTTCTCCTCGGCGTCGCAGGCTTATTGCCCAAAACGCTCGACAAGCTCTGGGACCAGGAGACCCAGGACTTCGTCCGGAGCGTCTGGGATTACTGGTGGAAGCACAAAGATCCTTGGGAGAAGCGGGTGCTGTCCAGCCAGGAATGGCAGTTGGGTGGCGTTCGCCCCGTCAACGCCCCAGCCCGGCGGCTGATGGCGGCGGCGCATCTCTTCACCATGGAAAAACCCCTGCTGGCCCAGATCCAAGAACTCCTGCGCGATGACCCCGCCAGCGCCCTGGAAGAAACGTCCGAACTCCTGCAAGTGGATGGAGGACTCTACTGGCACCGGCGAATTTCACTTTCCGGCGGGGTCACCAAAGAGCCCGTGGCCCTGATTGGACATTCCCGAACCGTGGCCATCCTCTTGAATGTCATCCTCCCTTTTGCCGCCGCCGAGGGAATCCCCACCGCCCCGCTCCTGGAGCATCTGCCAGCGGAAGCCACCAACAGCATTGTCCGCCAGACGGCCCTGACCCTCTTTGGGCAGGATCAAAGTCCGGCCCTCTACCGGCATGGATTGCGCCAACAGGGCCTCACGCAGATCTTTCATGATTTCTGCCTCAACGACCGGTCCCGTTGTGAGCAGTGCGCCCTGCCCGCCTTGCTCCACCACGCAGGCGCGAAAGCCTCCTGATCACACCGGCGGCTTGGGCGGCTCTTTTTTGGGCGTAAACTTCTTGCAGGTGTCCGTCGCCTCCACTTCCTTCTTGTGCAGGGCGCACCACTGCATGAAGGGATTGATGACATAGTTCTCGCAGTAGCGGCAGAGCCGGCCCTTTTCGTCCTCGCGAAAGACCTTGATCTCCTTGGGTCGGTCCGCCTCCGTGAACACCTTCAGCTCCGGCTTTTCCTTGAAGGGGACCTCCTCCTCGGTCGCATACTCATGCCCGCAGGCCGAGCAGACAAACACCTCCCCCACCTTGGTGAAACCCTCATACTTCGGCTTGCGAACCACCAGCGTGTCCGCGCCGCAGGCTGTGCAAAAGATATCCACCGACTTCATAACATGGCTCCTCCTGTCGAGACGCCATAGTAGCCACAGTCCAAGCGGCTGACAACCGCCTGTTTTTATCCGTGGGGAGCTTCAGAGGACATCACCACCGCCGGCATCCCTCAGGGACGCCACACGTTCACACGGTGAAAGATCCACGGGGCCGATGCGGCATTGGTCAGGGTCATCCGCGAACCGGTCCCCGGCAGATTTGTTGCGCCGCTTACCCCCGTCCACATCCCCGTCACCGCGGGCGCCGATTCAACCCGGTAGGACCGCCCGGTGGCGCTGTCCCATGACACCAGGCATCCGCCGGAAGCCGGCGCCATCTGCCGCCACGCAAAGTAATCCCCTTCATCCAGGGGATTGGTGCCCGCCACCACTTCCTCACCGTCGCTTTGGGCATCACGGTCTGTATCGGCCCGGCGGGGATTGGTGCCGAAGGTGTAGGCTTCCTGCGCATCCGAAAGGCCGTCGCCATCCTGATCCACGGCGACATTCGCAAATTCATGCGCGCCCATGTCCACCGTGTTGGTCCCATCCGCATTTCCATCCAGTGGGCGCGCTACGCCGTTGTAATCGTTTGACACCGTGGAAAGCGGGTCCCCCTTGTCAATGCAGGGCGAGCCCGCGAGCAGGCGGTAATCACCCAAAAAATCGTCCACAAACTGCGGATCGTTGGTGGTGTTGCCCGTGCCAGCCAACTCCGGCGAGGTGCAGGAATAGTCCAGCGAGCCGGAGCCAGGGAAGACATTGTCAACCGTCGCCGCGTTGTAATTTTGCCAGATAATACTGCTGATGATGGCGCCGCCATACGCGCCACCGCCCACCCCGGACAAGACGTCATTCCCGCGGATTGTGCAATTTCGAACGGTGCCGGCATATGTGCCGCCGCCTGCGAAGAGTGCCGTATTCCAAAGAATGAGGCAGTTCTCAAGGGTTGCGTAGTAAGATCCGCCGCCGACTCCGCTACTGGATCCGTTTCTGGCCACATTCCCTTCAAGATGACAGCGGCGGGCAACGCCATAGCTCATGCCGCCGCCAAACTCACTCGCCCAGTTGGCATAGATCCCGCAAGTATCCGCCTCGGCTTGGGAAAGCCCCGCTCCGTATTTTGCCGTATTGTCAGGGCCAATGGTGCAATTTCGGAAATAACCGTATAACGCGCCGCCGCCTGAATTATTGGCCGAGTTGCCGACCAGCGTGCATCGCTCAAACGTCCCCCAGCCGCATGCGCCACCGCCATTCAAAGCCCCGTTGTTGGAGATCACGCAATCCGCCAGCACGGCACCGGCTTCCGCATAAACACCGCCGCCCAAGGTCTCGCTGATGCTTCGCAGGGGCACGGAGACCCCTCGGCTCCGGCCATTGGCCAGTGCGAACCCCTCCAGCCGGGAACCGTTGCCCACATAGGCGGCGCGCATGGCGTCCAACCCGGTTGACGGCACCCCCAGAATGACCGTCTGCGTGGCGCCGTTCATACTGCGCACCGTCATGCGATTCGTAATCGCCACGCGGTTTGAGCTCATCCACTCAACGCCCCCCGTGTTGTACACGCCGTTTGACACGAGGACCGTTCCGCCTTTGGCGCAGGCATCCACCGCCTGCTGTAGATTGGATGCGGCCTTGGCCCACGTATCATAGGGCGGCGTATCCGAACCGCCCTTCGCCACATAGTTGGTATATCCGGCATGCACATGAACGCCCTTGGTGACTTCGAGATAGCCGAAGCGATTCCACGCCCGGTTCGTCACCACGTACACTCCCGGCTGGGAATAGGCATGCTCAACAACGGTTTGGTTGTCCGCCCCCTGCCCGTCGCCAAACATCCAGGAAAAGCGCACCGGGCGATTGCGGATTTCAATGTGAAATCGAATGGGCATGCCCACTACCGTGTTCGTGCAATCCGCCGACAGCACCGTGGGGCTGAGGGAGAGCACCATGCCCGTGGCCACCACCTCGTCACAGCCCATGTCCACCCGTCCGGCCAGGCGAGGTTCCCCGTCCACGTCAACGGCGGACCCCATCCATCCGGAATTTGTCCCGGCATCCATGCAGGGTGAATTGGTGACCAAGTGGGGATTCCACAGGCCGGCCAGTCCGGGAGCGTTGGTGAGGTTGCCCTCCGTCTCCGGGTCGGGCGTGGTGCAGGAATACGTCACATAGCCGAGATAATTGGGCGAACCAAACTGGTCCGTGTTGTAGTAGATAATGCTGTTGGAGATGGTCACGCCACACACCCCCCCGCCCTGTTGCGCTAAATTGCCCACCACGGTGCAACTTTCCACATTCCAGACCCCATAAAGCC
>CAZFSE010000172.1:1418-8146 GCA_964521805.1 uncultured Verrucomicrobiota bacterium | reverse complement strand
CTAACCCATGATGCAAGCCTCATCTTCCATCGTTTGGTTTCGCCATGACCTGCGGCTGGAGGACCAGCCCGCGCTGGCCGCCGCCTGCCTCGCCAGCGGGGCGGTTCTTCCGTTGTACATCTGGGCCCCGGAGGAAGACGGCGCCTGGGCGCCGGGGGCCGCCTCGCGCTGGTGGTTGCACCACTCCCTGCAAGACCTGGACCGGGCCCTCCGGGAAAAGGGCTCGCGGCTCATCCTGCGGCGCGGCCCCAGCCTCGCCGTAATCAGGGAGCTGGCCGCCGTATCGGGCGCCCGCGCCATCTTCTGGAACGAAGGCCACGAGCCGTCCGCCCGCGCACGGGACGAACGCCTTCGCGAAGCATTGGAACAAGAGGGCCTGAACCTCTCCACGTTTAACGGACGTTATTTGCACCTGCCCGAAACCCTGCGCACACAGGGTGGACGCCCGTTCCAGGTCTTCACCCCCTTTTACAAGAAACTCCTTTCAGACCTGGCGAATCCCGCCATCCGCCGGACGCCAGGAACAATTCCCGCACCCAAGAAATGGCCGGCCTCACTGGAGCTGAAAGACCTGGACCTGTTGCCGAAAACGGATTGGGCCGCCGGCCTTCGCGCCGCCTGGCAACCCGGGGAATCCGGCGCGCAGAAAGCCCTGGAAACCTTCGTGCGCAAACCGCTGTCCGCCTATCCGCAAGCCCGTGATGTCCCATCTGAAGCCGGCACCTCGCGCCTGTCGCCGCACCTGCACTTCGGGGAGATCGGCCCCTGGCAAGTTTGGCGCGCCATCCAAAAGGAAAAATCCGCGCCCGCGAGCGCCCGGGAATCCTTTCTCCGTCAATTGGGGTGGCGCGAGTTTGGCGTTCATTTGCTCCACCATTTTCCACGCACCCCCGCGGAACCCCTGCGAGCGTCCTTTCTGCGGTTTCCCTGGAGGCGGGATGAACGCTCGCTGGATGCCTGGAGGAACGGCCAAACCGGCTATCCCCTCGTGGATGCCGGCCTGCGCGAGCTGTGGGCGACCGGCTGGATGCACAACCGCGTGCGCATGATCGCGGCCTCGTTTCTGGTCAAGGATCTCCTCCTTCCCTGGCAGGAAGGCGCGCGCTGGTTTTGGGAGACGCTGGTGGATGCCGATCTCGCCAATAACACCCTGGGCTGGCAATGGAGCGCCGGGTGCGGCGCCGATGCCGCCCCGTACTTCCGCATCATGAACCCCTCCGCGCAAAGCGAAAAATTTGATCCGGCGGGCGCCTATATCCGCCGCTGGATTCCCGAGCTGGCGGGCGCGCCCGTTGAAAGCCTGCATCATCCGGAACAGCATCCCTGGCCGGGCACTCCTCCGCCCCTCGTGGAGCATGCCGACGCCAGAAAACGCGCCCTTTCCGCCTTTCAGACCCTCCGCTCATCCTGAGCAAAACCCATTAAAAAAAGACCGTTTTCGACGTTGAATCCCTGATTCCATTTTGATACGTTGAGCCGGGTAAAAACCAGGTGCGAAGGAGCCTCTTATGGTCACGTTAAACGACCCCTTGCCGGTGCGGGACAACAGCTCTCTCCTGTACTCCATCCGCCAGCTTCTCCAGCACCGTGCGGCCATGAATGCCACCCAGATTGCCCAGTATTTTTCCATGGACATCGAGCCGGTCCGCCAAGGATTGCGGCAATTGGCCGAGACCCCCGAGGTCGAAGTCCTCCGCCCCATCGGCACCCCCTCCAAGGAGCCGGGTGATTTGCATGATGAGTGCGACTATTTTCGCTGGAGAAAGAAAGATGACCGGCAGTATCTCTGGCAAATCGCCCTGCGCCACAAGCCCATTCTGCCCACCTGTCGCCTGTTTGAGTTGAAGAGGGCCCCCGCATAACCGGCCCGGCAGAGCGGGTTGATCCGTCCCCATCGCGATGGCGTCCTGAAGCGGCCGGCCTCCACCGCACTGGTTCATCCAAAAGAAAGAAAGCATGATGCCTGATAAAGAGGAAATTCCACCCCCGGATTACCACACCCACACCCGCCTGTGCCATCATGCGGAAGGCATGCCCCTGGACTACGCGCAATCCGCGCATGAAAAAGGATGGACGGAGATGGCCTGCACCGACCACGCCCCCGCGCCGGGCGATTACGACCAGGAGCACCGGATGGAATCCCCGGATTTTACGGCGTACCGCCAAGGGGTGGCCGAGGCCCAGGCGGCCGGCCTTTGCCGTGTGCTCTATGGCATCGAGGCGGACTACTACCCCGATTGCGAGAAGCATCTGCGGCCCTGGCTTTCCGAGCAGAGATTCGATCTCGTGCTGGGCTCCATCCATACCGGCGATTTTTGGGACATGGAAGCCGGCAACGGAAAAGACTACTCGGAAGAACAGCTCACGGAGGTTTGGCGGAAGTACTTTCAACAAGTGCGCCTGCTGGCGAAGACCCGGATGTATGACATCGTGGCCCACCTCGACCTGCCCAAGCGAG
Source organism: uncultured Verrucomicrobiota bacterium (assembly GCA_964521805.1). GTDB lineage: Bacteria > Verrucomicrobiota > Kiritimatiellia > CAIQIC01 > GWF2-57-35 > CAZFSE01. The sequence goes on along the minus strand of CAZFSE010000172.1, from coordinate 5,688 downwards.
GCGGACTGCGGCCCCGCCCGGAGACCCAGAGGGAACTGGTCCTGCCAGTCTTGGAGGCCATTGCGAACAACGGCATGGCCATCGAAATCAACACCTCCGGGATTCACCACGCCGCCCAAGAGCCCTACCCCTCCCTGGAAATCCTGTGCGAGGCGCGCGAGCACGGCATCCCCATTGTGTTTGGATCCGACGCCCATTCACCCGCCTGTATCGGGCGCGAATTTCCCACCGGCCTGCAACTTGCCCGCGAGGCCGGCTACACCGAACACGCCCTCTACCGCCAGCGCAGGCGCTTTTTGACACCCCTCTGAAAAGGACACCGCCGCCGTCCGCGCCACAGGAGGTCCACCCACATCGGTCCAGCGAGGAGGCGTCAGGAGCCTTCGCCCATGGGACGGAAAAGGTCCCACTCTTTTTTTTATCGCAAAGGCTGGACACTTACTGCTCTACATAGCTGGTTGCGGAGGCCTCCGCCTCCTCCCAGCGCTTGGCCTGTCCTGAGCGCCAGGCATCCCCCTGCGCGCCACCGCTCACATGGTCGCCCGCTTGCACGACCCCATCCACCGCGTGCATGGTGCCATCCTTGACCGTGCCGGCCGCCTCCTGTACGGTTCCGACGGTCGCTTGCTTGAGCCCGTCGCCCATCTTCCCCAGATCGCCCGTGACCAGCCCTTTGGCCATGCCGGCCAATCCACTCCCGGCCGCTCCAACCGTATCCAAGGCGCCACCGCCAATCTTGCCCGCAGTGCCCACCACTGACTTGGCCACGGCATGCCCCCCCTTGCCGATATTCATCGCCAGGTTGCCGACGCCCCCCCTAAACGCCCGGCTACGCCAAACAACACGCTGGATTCGTCGAATTCGGGCGCCTCCAGCGTGCCTCCAATCGGCATTCGATACGTGTTCCCACCCGCCATGGTCACCAGAATTTCGACCGCCAAGCGGTCCGGCTGGCTCACCGCCGCATCCACGGAGAGATCCAGCGCGTCGCCCCCCAGCATCTGCGGAACGCCGGGAGGAACCACCGCCCCCAGCGGGCCCAGCTCCAGACCCACAAAGCGCACGGCCGCCTTCACCGCCGGCACGCCAGCCCCCACCGGACCCACCCTGGCCAGCACCAGCAACTGCGCGTCCTGCTCCGGCTGAACCAGCTCCAGCCGCACCTCCACCCGCGCGGGATCGCCCGCTCCCCCCACCTGCACGTGCTCGACACGAACCTGCACATTCGTCAGGACAAGGTCCAGTGGCTTGTCACCCAGCGAGGCGTCTTCATACCGAATAAAACTGTCCTCCAGCGTCAGGGATTCCAGCACCAGGAGTGTTTCCTTGGACGCCTCAGGCGCCGTCTTGGCGGGGACCGGCGCCTTTTCTTCGGCAGGAGCCTCGGAGGGCGGAGCCAGCGCCTCGACATTCATCAAACCCTCTTTGTTGCGCACCACAAAAACATGCAGGCCATCCGCCGACACCCGCTCAATCCGAACCGGCTTGTTCCAAAGACTGGACGTCTTGATTTCAACATCCAGCGAGCCCAACTCCAGCAAATTGCCCGGCCCAAAACCTTGCGGCTGGGCCACCCGGAAACCGCGTAGCGCCAGGCGTCCACCCCTCGCGGAAAGGGACAACCGGTCCAGTGAAACCTCCGTGTTCATCTGCGAAGAAAGAATCCGGCTGACCGTTGAAGGCCCATACAACGGCAACAGCAAGATCAACGCCACCACCAGAATCAACAGCCCCACAAAAATGCGGCCCACCATTTTCAATGCTTTTTTCATGAATCGAATCCTCCATTACCATGAAGACCTTACTGTACAACAAAAACAAAAAAATACATGCGCGGATCACCGAGCCGGCCGGCATCTTCAACCTACAACCAGCGGCCCAGCCAAAGGCCCAGGCACATGAGCGTGTTGAAGGCCATGTGCAGTTTGGCGGTTTCAGCGGGCGTGTCCTTGAGTTCCTCATGTTTCTCGCCCCGGAAAGCCCAGAAGAGCCGGTGCAGTTTGACGGCCATGGGCAGGGTCAGCCACGCCAGCAAAATATGCCACGGCGCGAGGCGGGCCCAGGCCAGGACCACCACCACGGGATACGAGGCAAAAAGCAGGGATGAAAAGAACATGCGCGACGGGATGGCGCCCAGCAGGAGCGGGATGGTCTTGATGCCGCTAACGCGGTCATCCGCCAGGTCGCGGATGTTGTTGGCCGTCAGAATCGCCGTCACCAAAAAGCTTATCGGCAGGCTGATCCAGACCACGGGCCAGGTGATTTCGCCGGTCTGCACCGCGTAGCCGCCAGCGGTCATGGCCACGCCCATCATCAGGAAGACCAGCGGCTCGCCCAGCGCATTGGCCTTGGCGCTAAACCGGCTCGCGGTATAAAACACCGCCGCCAGCAACCCCACAACACCCAGCCAGAGAATCACCGTCCCGCATAACGCCACCAGCCACAAGCCCACGACCGTGCCAAACGCAAAAAGCGCCACGATGCCGCTCATCATCTTTTGTGGAATCATCTCCCCACGCAACAACACCCCGCTTCCCCCATAGGTGCCGGGGCGGTCCATGCCGTACTTGACGTCATAATAATCGTTGGTGAGGTTGCATCCCGCGTGGTACAGCATGCTCGCCAGCAGGGCGAGCAGGAAGCGCCCCACGTGGAATTCCCCGGTCACCTGCCAGGCATACAGCGACCCCAGCACCACCGGCAGGATGCTGGCCGAATGCGCATAAAAGCGAATGGCCCTCACCCATAGCAAGATCTCCGCCCAAGCCCGTTTCATGCCTCACCCTTTTCAGTCACGCCGGCCTTCTGTTCCTCCGCCTTGGAACAGGCAGACGCCAGCGGGCATTGCGCATCCACGCAGGTGCAGGCCGGCTTCTTGCCCGTGGCCGCTTTCACCAGGGAACGCACCAGAAAGACAAATGCCGCCAGCACAATCAGGCCCACCAATATTTTTTCTGCCATGGTCTTATCCTCCCCATCCCATCATCCGCCCCACCTGATACACCAGCGTGGTCAGCCCATACGCCAGCAGGGTCAATCCGCCCCACTGGAACAAGGCCCACCCCCACGACCGGCTCTCCGATTTCATCACCGCCACCGTGGCCATGCACGGCGCGCCAATCAAGGTAAACAGCATGATGCAAAATCCCACCAGCGGGCTGTACGCCTCCCGCAGGCGAAGCCTCAGCGACTCCGGCGCCTCCTCGGCATCCCCCACGGAAAACACAATGCCCATCTGCGCCACAAAAACCTCCTTGGCGGCCACCGCGCCGATCAGCGCGGTGCTGATGCGCCAGTCAAAGCCCATCGGGCGGACGACCGGCTCCAGGGCGAGGCCGATGCGCCCGGCGGCGGAATACGCCAGCTCCGCCTGGCGCGCTTCCGCCGGCGTCTTTCCCGCCGCATCCGCCTCCGGCAGGCGCGGAAAACTTGTCAGCGCCCACAGCACGATCGAAATCCCCAGGATGACCGTGCCCGCCTTTTGCAGGTACAGCCAGCCGCGCTGGCCCATGTGGATCGCCAGGCTCTTGAGGGTGGGCAGGCGGTACGGCGGAAGTTCCATCACCAGCGGGGCCGTCTCCCCCCGGAAAAACGTGGACCGCATGAGCCGCGCGCCCAGCACCGCCAGCGCGATGCCAATCATGTAAATGATCCACAGCATCCGCCCATGCCAGGCCGCCGGGAAAAAGGCGGGAATGATCAGCGCATAGATCGGCAGGCGGGCGCCGCAACTGATGAGCGGCAGGACCAGCATCGTCGTCAGCCGGTCCCGGCGGCTGTCCAGCATCCGGGTGGCCAGAATGGCGGGCACCGAACAGCCAAAGCCAATCAGCATGGGAATGAAGCTCTTGCCGTGCAGTCCGATCTTGTGCATCAGCCGGTCCATGATAAAGGCCGCGCGCGCCATATAGCCGGAGTCCTCCAGCAGGGCAATGGCCAGGAACAGCAGAAGAATATTGGGCAGAAAGATGATCACGCCCCCCACGCCGCCAATCACCCCATCCACCAGCAGGGAGCGCAACAAACTGCCCGAGGCCTCCGGCCACAGCCCGGAAATCCAGCCACCCAGCCACTGGAAAAGGAGATCCAGGGCATCCATCGGGTATGATCCCAGCGTAAAGGTCAGTTGAAACACCAGGTACATCAGGGCCATGAAAATGGGGAAGCCCAGCACGTTGTGCGTCAGCACCAAATCAATGTGATCCGACATCGTGTGCCGGTTTTCCACCGTGTAACGCACCGCCTCCTGGCAGGCGCCGGAGATGAATCC
>CAZFSE010000172.1:0-1318 GCA_964521805.1 uncultured Verrucomicrobiota bacterium | reverse complement strand
TCCGGACGGTGCTCCACCAGATAATTGCGCGCCTCCAGCTCCTCCGCCGAATAGGCCGTCAGGCTGTACGTGCCCGGCAAATCCACGACCCGGAAAACAAGCCCCTGATGGCGGCAGGAGCCCTCCTTGATTTCCACCGTCACCCCGGGATAATTGGCGACATGCTGGCGCGCGCCGGTCATTGCGTTGAACAGAGTGGTCTTGCCCGAGTTGGGATTCCCCGCCAGGAGGAGGGTCAGAGGCTCCTTCATGCCGGCACCCCTCCCTGCCGAATCTCCAATTTATTGGCCGCGCCGCGCCCCAGCACAATGCGGCATTCCTTCAAGGCAATGATGAACGGGCCATGCGGACTGTTGCGCACCACCCGGATGACCGCCCCCGGCACCAGCCCCAAAGAGGCCAGCCGCGCGCGAAAAGCCGGGCCGCCCTGGATGGCCGCCAGGGCCACGGACCTCCCGGCCTCCACCCGGGCCAGGGCGTTCTCGCTCCCCGCCCCCCGCTGATGCGCTCCATGAAAACCCATCATGAGCGCCTCCTCTTTCCGGCCTTCCTCCACCCGGAAAGGGCGGCAGGATGCGCATCCAGATAACGCACAAATTGAGCCACGCGCTCCAGCACGTGCGGAGAAAGCGAGTGCTCCATCCGGCAGGCAGACCGCCCGGCCTCCTCCTCGCCAATCTCCAAAAACCGCACCAAAAAATCCCGAAGCACGTCATGCCGCCGCACCACGTCGCGCGCCGCCTTTTCCCCATCCTCCGTCAGCGTCACCAGCTCATAGGGCGAGTAATGAATCAACTGCCTGCCCGCCAGCGCCCGCAAGGCGCCGGTGACGGAGGCCCGCGTCACGCCCAGCCGGTCGGAAATGTCCCGCGCCCGGGCGGCCCGCTTGGCCGCAACCAGGTGAAAAATCGCCTCGAGGTAATCCTCCAGGCTTTCGCTCAAGGGGGCCGCATCCACCAGGAGGCTCTGTTGCTTTCGATCCATGCACACCTTTTGTTAGGAGTGGCTAATATTATTTGTCTGCCTTAATTCTACAAGCAGAATCTTCGTTTGTCCAAGCAGAGGGAGCCTGAATTCCGGGATCAGCCCGTCTCGCACAACGCCGGACTGCTCTGGACGGCAGGCGTCCAGATGGGGTACAAATACGCGGAGTCGGGGCGCCGGGCCGGCCTCCAGGAAATGAAGCGCCGCCAGGGCCGTCGAGAAGGAGCAACGAATATGAAAAAAGCGATCATCGTGGCCATCATCGGAAGCTTGTGGGCGGCAAGGCCCGCGCCGGCGCTGGAACCCGCGTCAACCCTCACGCCCCATTCGGAGA
>CAZFSE010000171.1:0-8309 GCA_964521805.1 uncultured Verrucomicrobiota bacterium | reverse complement strand
TACAAATCCCGCTCGCCCGCCGCCGTGCGCTCATAGTGGCGCAGGAACTGCGGATAGACCTTGGGATTCTTGACGCGGACCTCCTCCAGCTCCTGCTGGATGATCTTCTCGCCCACCGTCTGCGTTTCCGGGCTGGCGAAATCGTCCAGCCATTCCCTGAACGTCAGCACCGCGTTCAGCTTGCAGAACTTGCCCTCCTGGCCCGAGCGCAACAAATCCATGATGCACTTGCCGGTGCGCCCGCACCGGTAGCCCGCCGTGCAGAACGAGGTGATATAGCCCATCTGCGCCAGCTCGCGCACCATCTCATCCAGGCTCCGTGTATCCCCCAGCAGGAACTGTTGCCGGTTGCCGACTTGCTCACTGCACGTCTCGCTGTACGCGCCAATGCCAATCTTGGAGGAGGCATCCGTCTGCGTGCACCCCAGTGGGATCAGCCGCCGGCGCATCTCCGGGCTTTCGCGCGCGGTCAGAATCATGCCCGTGTAGGGCACCGCCAGCCGGATCAGCACCACCAGCCGCTCCATGTCCTCATCCCGCAGGCGATGCTTCGATCCGGTCGTAAACGGCGTGTTGTCCGCCGGCTCCAGCCGCGGGAACGAGATGGTGTGCGGCCCAATCCCAAAAACATTCTCCAGCTCATGCGCATGGGAGAGCAGGCCCATCAACTCAAAACGCCAGTCATACAGCCCAAACAGAACCCCAATGCCATTGTCGTCAATGCCCGCCTCCTGGGCGCGATGCATGGCATAGAGCCGCCACGCATAATCCCCCTTGATCGTCCCCTCCGGATGCAGGGCCGCATACGTCTTGTGATGATACGTCTCCTGGAACACCTGAAAGGTCCCCAGCCCGCACTCCTTGAGGGTTTCCAGCTCGCGGATCGAAAGCGGCGCGGCATTGACGTTCACCCGCCGGATTTGGCCCCACCCCTTGTTGGGCGCGGGCGTTTTGACTTTATAAATCGTCCGCAATGACTCGGCCATGTACTCAATGCCCGATTCCGGATGCTCGCCATAGACCACGATCAGCCGCTTGTGCCCGATCTTGCCCGCCAGGATTTCCGTCTCCGCCCGAATTTCGTCCAGCGACAGGACCGCGCGCTCCACCTGGTTGTTACTGCTCCGCAACCCGCAGTAGAGGCAGTTGTTGACGCACTTGGTGCTCAGATACAGCGGCGCAAACGTCACAATCCGGTTGTCATACACCTTCCGCTTGATGTCCGCCGCCGCCTGCCGCATCTCCTGCCAGAGATCCGCGGACTCCACGCGAATCAGGTCAGCCAGCTCCTCCAGCTCCAGCGCCTGCACGGACCGGGACTTCTCCAAAATCTCCCTCACCCGCACAGGGTCCGGCGCGGGGCGCGGCGCCAGCAGGGCCTCAATCCGCGCATCATCAATAAAATCGCGCCCCGCCGGCATGTACTTGTTGACCTCCGAGCGGACAATCCGGTTCTTGATCCAGGCGGCGGGAGCGGCCAGCGTTGCGGCGCTCATTCCGCACCGCCCTTCTTCGCGGGCTTGCTGAGAGCGGACTTGACCGACACCCCGTCAATTGCGCCCAGCTGGCCGGTCAGCACGCCCAGCTCATCCGTGGTCATGTCCACGATCAGCGTGATGATGTTGCAGTGGCGCTGGTGATACGGCAGGCCCATGCGCCCCACAATGTGTTCGCCAAAGGCGGACAGCACGTCATTCACCCGGCCCGCCGCCTTCTTCCGGTCCTCCACCAAAATACCCACAAAGCCCAGTCTTCGGTCCATGTTGCTGTCCTCCAAAAAAGAAAACCCCCGCCACGATTCCAAGGGCGGGGGTCAGAATGAAAAACCAGTTTTCATCCCCTCGGGGTCAGAGCCATCCGCTCCTCGCCTCAGGAACAAAAGCACCATACCCCTAAAGCGCCTCCTGTTCAATCTTTCACTGGCGGGGTTTGCGGCCAGCCCTTGACCGGGGGGAGGGAAAGCCCGGCGCGGAGGTGCGCCTCCTCGCGCAGGAGGGACACAAGTTCGCGGGTGGTGGCGGTGCTGTTCGGGGCAAACAGCGGTTCGCCTGGCTCCAGCTTCATTTCCAGGCGCCAGCCGCTGTCCTCCAGCACGCCCGCCACTGCCCACACCGCGCCGGTGGAATCCGGGCGGAAGACCCACAGTTCACGGGCCGCCAAGCCCGAACGCACGATGGGCGCCGGCTCCTGTTCCACCCATTCGGCATGCCCCGCCCAAACCGGATCTCGCGTGGCCGCCGTGCGCAGTGCGGCCACATAGTATGCATAACGGCGGGCCAGTTCCTCACGAACAAAATGCCGGTCCAGGATTTCGGCCGCATGCCCGCCGGCCATGGCCACTTCGCGGTTTTTTGTGCAGAGCCAGTTGACTTCCGACCCAATCCGGGAGGCCGCCGAAAGGAAGTCTGCCCACAGCGGCCGTCCGCCCTCCGGGGCCACGAGGACCAACTGCTCCACCAGGTAATGGACCAGGCGCAGTCTCAACAGGGGAGGAATGTCCTCCTGCGCGGCCAGTTCTCCGGCGGACGCGGCCAGAAATAGATCGGGCGAGAAGGACTCTCCCTCCGCTGTTTTCACAACGCCCAGCAGATGGTCCACAAACCGGCAATGGGGCATCAACTTGGGCTGGCTGGCATAGTCCCCCTTTGCCCGGTTGTAGGTGCTGAACTGGAAATCAGGCTCGACATCATTGCTTCTGGGAAAATAGGTCTTTCCCTCCACGACCGGGCGAATTCCGGAGACGGCCGCCCCACCTCGTGGATCGTAGGAACCCGCGCTGAAGTCTCCCTCGAGGAACCCCACCCACTCATTGAACACCCCCTTATGCCAGCGCCCCAGGGAAAACTCGCGCAGGTCCACCAGCCTCTTTTCACCGCCCAAGGACATCAGGCGCGTGCGCGCGGCGGGCCAGTTCCTGGCACGGGCCGCCAGCAGGCCGGCCCATTCGGCGCGAGGGGCCTGGAGGCCGGGAATCTGGGCGGCGGTGGCAGGAGAGAGAACGGACCGGTAAAAATCGGCGCGGGCCAGCACGGTTTCCATCCAGGCGCTCAGGCGATGCGAGGGAAAGGCTTCCCGGTAGTTTTGCAGGGCGGCCAGATAACCAGGCAGGGCTTCCGCATGCTCCACCTCCTGAAACAACTGCCGGCGGCGGAGAATCGCGGACCCCATTTCGTCCGCCCGCTTCCTGACGGCCTCCAACTCCTTGTTCAACTGGGGCGAAATCCCCTGCATGCCGGCCGCCCTCTCCATCAATTGGCGGGGCGCCAGCAGGGCCTCTTCGCCGGCCGTCTGAAGATCCAGGCTGGAGAGCGTCACGTCCGCCTGTTCCAGCAGGGAGCTGAAGGCCAGATCCATCCGGCCCTGGCGGTCGCCCTTGAATTGCTCCCAGCGGGCCAGCGCGCGATCCAGATCGGCGCGTCCCGGACGGGTTTCCTCCGCCCAGGCCAGCAGGCGGACAGCGGCGGTGCGCCACTCTTCGGGAACCTGCTGGCTCCAGTTCTCGATGGAGGTTCGCAACCGGATGGGATTGATTTCCGGCCCCAGCGCCTCGAAGGCCGCCAGGGCGTCTTGGGCCAGGAGATCCACTTCATGGCGCCGCTGGAGCAGGACGTCCGTGTCCCAGGCGCCTGTTTCGTCCAGGACCGCCTGCAGGGCTTGGAGGCGCTGGACGAAAGCGGCCTGGAGGCCCCTCAATTGCTTCTCGAACTGGCCCAGCCGCTCGGCGCGATACCGCATCTCCTCGCGGTGCAACAAAAAGGGATAGCGCTTGGACACGATTTCCATGGTGGCGATATACTGCTCCGGCGAGGTGGTTTCCCACTGGGCGTCCAGCTGGCCCAGCATCAGCGCCTGGGCCTCGCTCCTCTGCCAGCGCACCAGCAGGGAGGAAATGCCCGTGCCCAGCAGAATGCCAGCCGTGGCGGCGGCCATCACCGCCGTCTTGCGCAGGGCGCGGCGCTTTCGTTCGATCTTCTGCACGGCCTCCCCGGCTTTTTGGGCCAGCTCCGCCGACAGCTCCTCGCCGCTGGCCTGGAGCCTCCGCCAGATATGGACCAGCCGGTATCCAGGGTTGGGCTTGCCCATCTCCACCATCAACTCGGTCAGCGCCTCATCAAACTGGCGCTGTTGCTCCATCGCCCGCACGGCATCTTTATACCCCTCGAACAATTCGGAATACTGTGCGCTCATCGCGGTGGTGGGGCTGAAAAAAATGCTTTCGCCAAGTTGCTGATACTGGCGGATGGCCTCGATCAGGCGGGGGCCGTTGCGGGTTGCTTGCGCGGCCCGGGCATTTTCCAGCAGGGCGCGGCCCCGCTCCAGAAACCCGGTCCGGCAATAGGTTTCCAAGGCCCGGGAAATATCGGCCAGCAGAACCCGCTGGCGGGGGGTATCCGTAAAGGCGCTCAGCTCGACCAGCGCCTGCTCCAAGGCGGCGGCGCGGCCCTGCTCGATCCATCCGGTCAACTGGTCGCGGATTTCATCCATGATCCGCGTCTCCAGCGCGTCCAGGTCGCTCTGCCATTCAATGCCGTTCTCGGGCAGGGCCACCAGCTTGCGCAGACAGCGCAGGCACTCGGGCCAGTCATTCAGGCGGGCCGCACGGCGATAGGTTCGCAATAGGTCTTCCATGTCAGGGCTCTTCCACCTTGATCAACAGAGTCTGGCCATATCCCAGATCGAGCGCAAGCCCCGATCCCGTTTCCAGCATGACCAACGGCTCCAGCACAGCGGAAAGCAGGGCCTGGGCCTTTCCGCACAGTTCCACCACCACCGCATGAAGCTCCTCCACCGGCACGGAGGCCAGGGAATTCTCCAGCACATCCACCCAGGCGGCGGCCGGCGCGAGCTCCGCCGGGACGGGGTCCAGCGGCGCTCCCGGCAGATTCCGCTGTGCCAGCTCGCACAGGGGCGCCAACAGCTCCTGCAGATTCCAGCCGTTGGAAACCCCATCCTCCACCAAGGACCGCACCAGCGCCCAATCCGCCCCTTGGGACAGCATCCACTCCCGCCGGAGCGAACTGTCGCGCAACAACTCCAGCGCAGACAGCCATTGAACCGCGTCCGGCGAAAATGGCAGGTCAAACGACCGGGTTTCCAGCCTGGGTTTCACGGACAAAGCCAGCGGAGCGCCTTTCCCAATGCGCAGGCGCGCGCTCCAGGCCTCCGCCGGGCCCGCCCGCACAATGGCCTGGGCCAGGGCAGGCTCCCCCACGGCGTCCAGCGGCAGGACGAGCTGATGCGCTTCCGGAACGTAGCGCAACTGTGCGCGCGGCACGCGCCACGGGGTCGTGCAAAGCACCAGCAGGGAGGATTCCTCCGCGAAATCAAACTGGATGGCTTGCAGGCACGCCAGCCACTCCGTGCGGGCGGAGCATCGCAATTCATCATGCTTGAGGCGCAGGCTGATGTCGTCAAACCCACGCGAGGCATATCCGACGGTCAGGCTCATTTCCCCACTGCCGCGACCGCCCAGGGCGCCGGAGACGCCGGAGGAGAAGAAGGTGCCATTGGTGCGCGCAATCCGAAAACCCGGCGACAGGAAGAAGCTGATCCGCGAGGCGGAAGAGAGGTTCGCGGGCAAGCCGGCCAGGCGGAACGTATTGTCGCTTTCGCGGATTCTCTGTGGCAAGGCCAGCGTCCACACCGGCGAGGGCACGCGCTCTTCCACGACGGAGGGCGGCATCTCCTCCTCCGCAACGGGAGGAGGCAGAGGAAGGTCCGTCTCCGGCCTAGTCGCCGGAAGCTCCACGGGGGCGGGGGCGGGAAGCTCCGGCGCCGCCGGCGTGGAAACAGCGGGCGGCTCTGGGGCGAGGACGGAGGGAGCCGCCGGCAACGCCGGAGGCGCGCGGTCCGGCAACCACCAGACGGCCGCCACGCCGGCCAGCAACAAAGCGCCCAGCCAGAGGCCCAGGAGCGGATGCGAACGCTTCGGCGGCGCCGGGCGAACGCCGGGCACGGAGGGCCGGCGAACCGTTTCCGGCAATTCCTCCGCCGCATCCAGGCCTTTGCGCGCGGAGATTTTTTTTGAAAGATCCAGGCGGGCCAGCTGGTCCCAATCGGGCCTCGTGCCGGACACCGCGCTTTGAATCCAGGGATTCTCCTCGTGTCCGGCAGGCCGCTCCATCGGCTCTCCGAGGTCCAGGATCAAGGCCTCGGCCTGCTGGCGAACCTTGGGAAGGAAATCGGCATCGGGCAAACAACACCGCCAGAGGCAGTCAACGCCCTGCGGCAAGGCGGTGCAGTACGTGCTGAACGTCACCTGCCACCGCAAAGAGGGCGGCAACAGGGCAATCGCCTCCGCCAGTAGCGGCAGAAGATCCATGCCCGGCCTGAACACCAGATGAACAGGGCGGCGAGGCTGTTCGGCAAAGGTCCCGGCCAGCACCCCGGCCCAGCCGGCCCAGCCGGCCAGCTTTCCCCACGCGGAGGCCCGGAAGGTGGACGGCTCGCCCGCCGCCCCCAGCCAGGGGCTGAAGGGCAGGACGGATGGCGGCTGGCGCCATTCGCACTGCATCCGCGACGGCGTTTCCAGCACGCGCGCGGGCCCCTGGGGGACGCGATGCTCGGGCGAAAGAACCAGATGGTGGGCCAGCAGGTTGGTCCGTCCGGAATAATCCACCCCATAGGCGGACACCCTCGAGAGGATGGAAAAGGGCTTGCCCATGCTGGTGGTGGTGACGTGGGCAAAGAGCACGGGATTGAGCCCTTCGCTGGCAGAGCCGGGGGGAAAGAGATGCCGGTAGGCGCTGAGGGATTCGCAGGCCAGGATCAACGATTGCGGCATGCCCTGGGTATGCGCCACCGTGCAAAACCCCGAGCGGCCGGCGGCTAGCCCCTTGGGCACGGAGGTATATGCCAGTTCAGCAATCAAATTCCATCTCCTGGGGGCTTCCCAGCGGGCGGGCCGTGGGCACTTCCGGCACACGGAAGAGCACGCCGCTTCGCGGGCATTGCAGGCAGAAACCACTCAGCGTGTCCGGCAGGCGCACGGGCTGTCCGGTGCCCGGCAGGTTGAAGGTGATGTAGCGCCCGTCATATTCGTAGTGGTCGGGAAGCTCATGGCGCGAATCCAAGGCCTTGATGGAGGGCACCATCCCGGCCCGCGCCAGCATGTACAACAGAGGGACCTCCACCCACTGCGGGTGGATTTCGCCGGCCGTGACCTGCAGGAGCGCATTGCGCGACTCCGGGCTGTGCCCCAGCGCGCTGTTGGGCAGGTAGACCACATGCTCGGCAAAGGACTCCACCGCGCCAATCAAATCCGGCAGGCGCTCATTGAGCAGGGTGCGGGTCAGATACGACACCTGGGCCAGCCCGGCCAGATTCAGGGCGTTGGCATTGAGGGTCTCGCTCCAGGTCCACGGCGAGGCTTCCAGCGGGATGAAGCCCGAGAGCACATCCGCCTTGGATACGCCAAAGATGAAGGTCCGCGCATAGCGCTCGCCGGATTTCAGCCCGAGGTGCCGGCGAAGACGGTCCATGATCTCGGTCAGGATCACATCCTGCCGCTGAATCAGGGCTTCCTCCTTGAGCTGGAAATCCCGCCCCGTGGCAATGGCGCGCAACCGGGGATCCTTGGTGGGATCAAACAGGAAGAGCAACTGCTGGGCGTGGGCAATGTGCCGGGTTCCGGGATTCAACTCGCTGTCCTGGCCGGGTTGGAAATGCTCCCCGGCGTTGTCATAGACCACCAGCATGAAGTCGTCCGGACGCCGGCTCTCCCCCTCCCCTCCGGATTCTCCCCCGGGCTGGAGCATGAACAGGCTGGGCAACGGCAACGACACCGAGGCATTGTTCATCAGCACTTCCCGGTAGAGCTGGCCGCGCATCACCGTCTTGTCCAGCTGGCGGATGTGCGCCTGGTCGCCGTGCAGAAAAAGCCGGTCCTCATACTCGTTGAGCCAATGATTCGTGATGGCGTCGGCGTCCTTGAAGCTGGTCTTGAAATATTTGGGCAGGATACTGCGCAGGACCCAGCACATGCTGGTCAGAAAGTAGGATTTTCCACTGCTGGGCACGCCGAAGATGGAAAAGAAAACGGGCGGCAGGGAGAGGAGCGCATCCGGCAAGCGCATGTGGCAACCGGGGCAGGCGCTCTCCCGGCAGACGGTCTGGCGGGGATCGAGCGCATGCCCGTCGCGGCTGAAATGCTGGGGCAGGAAGCGAATGGACTCCGCCTCGCCCAGCATCGGATCGCCCACCAGATCGGGATGGGCCGCAATCGCCAGCAGATCCTCGACATCAAACCGCTTCCAGCAGAAGGGGCAGATGATCTTGTCGCAGAGGGGGGCGGCGGGGCGGGCTCCGCC
>CAZFSE010000170.1:2589-8552 GCA_964521805.1 uncultured Verrucomicrobiota bacterium | reverse complement strand
CGAATTTGTCGGGGCAGGCGACTTGTTTCGCCCCGCCGCCCCGTGCAACCCACCGGGTCTATTCCTGCGTATTCTCCCATTAAACATCTTGTTTTCTATCGCAGTTCCGGCTCGTTAAGACACTATTCCATTTCCACCCGCTCGCCCGGTTGAACGCCTTCGAGCACCTCAAACTGCGAGCTGTTGCCCTGCCCCAATCGGAGGGCCCGCTTCTCTGCCATCCCCGTCTTCCGAACCACTCGTGCAAACGGTTTTCCCTCCTCCCAAAAAACCGCTGGGCGCGGAATCAAAACCGCCTCCGGCACAAAAAAGGAAAGCACGCTTGCGTTGACGGACATCCCGGAGCGGAGGCGTTCATCCACCGACTGCAGGCTGATCGTGATATGAAAGAATTTTTGCCAGGACGGCTTCTCCATCATGGCCTGCGCCATGGTGCCCACGGATTCGACGACACCCTCCAACACCAGTCCAGGGTAAGCCAGGGGCGTAATCACGGCTCGCGAGCCCGGCGCGACTTTGGCCAGATCCGATTCGGGAACATAGGCATGCACCAGCAGATTGGTCATGTCGGGAATGGCCATGAACGGCTGGTTCCGGTAAATCGAATCGCCCACCTGCGCGGTGCGGTATTCACCCCCCACATGCACCCGCAAATAGACCACCAGCCCATCCGCTGGCGCGCGCAGAACGCAATCTTTCGCCTCCTGCCGCGCAAACACCAGCGCCTGTTCCGCCGCCGCCAGCCGGGCCTTTGCGCTCTCCTGCGCCAGCGGATGCAGATGCTGGCGCGTCAGGCCCAACTGTGTTTGCAGATGCTCCAGCTTGGTTTTCTGCTGGAGCACCTTGGCCTCCTGCTGGCGGATCTCCTGCTCGGAGACCAGCTCCTCTTTCACCAGCACCCGGCTGTCCTCCAGGTATTGCCGCTCCGCTTCGTATACACTGCCCGCTTCAGCAATCTGCATCTCCAGCTCTCTCAACTGCAAAGGAAGCTGGGCGTTCACCAGGCTTTCATACTCGGATTTCGCCAGCGTAAAATCCGCCTCCAACTTCACCAAATCCCGCTCGGTCTTGGAGGAATCAAACCGCGCAACAACATCATCCTTCAACACCCGCGAGCCCTCCGGCGCCATTTCCACCAGCGCCGCCGATCCCCCCAGGCGCGACATCAGCATCCGCACGGTGCGGGACTCGATCTTGCCATCCAGAGGATGCCAGACCTCCAGCGGCGCTCGGATCACCTCGGCGGTGGCCACCTCTTTGGAGCCGCCCCCGCATCCCGCCAGCGCCAGCGGCAGGAACAGGATGGCCGCGCCCCTCTCCAATGTTTTCAGCATGTTTCGCGGATTCATGGTTCTAGTCTCCCGCTTTTTAAGTCGTCCGGATATTCCACCAGCGAGCCCATGACGCGAAGCAACCGATACCCCGCCACGCCCGCTTCTGACTGTGCGCGCAGATACTCGCGCTCCGCCTTCAAATATTCATCCTCCGCATCGCTCACGGTAAAATTGTCGCCGCGCCCAAGGTCGAACCGCTTGCGGGCCAGTTTGAGCCGGTTGGAGGCCAGGTTCAGATTTCGCGCCGCGATCAGGATGTCGGCTCGCGCACGTTCGTAGGCCAGGCGTTGCTGGTACACCTGGCGCTGAACCAGGCTTTCCGCATCGGCAATATTCTCCAGGGCGGACCGCTCATCGAGGAGGGATTGCTGGAACGCAACGCGCTCCTTGCGCAGGGGAAAATCCGTGCCGGCCCTCAGTCCCACAAACCAATCCTCGCGCCCCAGCGCAAAGGCGTCGGAGCGCTCGGGCCCCTCATCATACCGCCCATACCGCCCGATCAAGCTGAGCTCGGGAAGCAGGTTCTTTTTGGCAATCCGCACGCCGCGCCGGACATCGCGAAGGTCATCGAGTGTCTGCGCATAATCCAGCCGGTTGCTTAGCGCCGCCGCGTTCAGCTCCTCCGCCCCCGGCAAGGCCACCTCCAGCAAAGGGATGGCCGCCAGCGTGAAGGTGTTGGTCAGCGCCACGCCCAGCAGGTCCGCAAAATCCTGCTGGACGGCCAGCCATTGCTCCCGGTTATTCTGCAGGCGCGAGACGGCCTGGCCCATCTGCAACTCCACGCGCAGGGTGTCCACCTTGCTGACCCGCCCCTGCGCTTCCCGCGCGCGCGTCAGCCGGATCAGCCGGTCCAGCCGCGCCACGGATTGCTCATCGGACGCCACCTGCCGTTCCAGCCGCAGGATGTCCTCGTAGCCCTGCGCCACGCGCACCATCAGGTCGGTCTTGCGCAGTTCAAGCGCGCGGCGCGCGGCGCGCAACCCGCTCTCCGCGCGCCGCAGGCCCTCTTCGTTGGCCAGCCGCCCTGCATTGCGGAAGAGCGGCTGTTCCAGCTCCACCCGCACTTCACCCCGGTGGTAATCGTCCAGCCCGCTCACCCGGCTTTCCGATGCGCGGGCATTCCATTCCATCCGCGTCCCCCAGCCGTATTTCTTCAGCAGGCTCAGCCCGTACTCCAGGCGGTCCTGCTCCGACCCCACCCCGCCGGAACCCGACGGACGCGCCGTCCAGGCAAAATCCGACTGCGCCGACTCGCCATCCAGTTGGCGCGATTCCAGCGCAATCGCCAGCTTGATCAGCTCACGGTTTTGCGTGAGGGCCAGCTCCATCGCCTGCGTCAAATCCAGCGCCATCTGCGCACGCCCAAGCCCCGAACCGAGGAGCATCCAAGCGGCCAGCCACCACACATGAACAATCTTGGACATGGTTTAACGCGCGTCAGGCCTTGCGCGACCGAAAACGCTGGATCAACTGATTCGTTGAGCTGTCATGTTTCAATTCCGGATCGCCCCCGGCCACCAGCTCCGGCAGAATGCGGCCCGCGAGCACCTTGCCCAGCTCCACGCCCCACTGGTCAAAGGAGTAGATGTCCCAGATGATGCCCTGCACAAAGATCTTGTGCTCATACATCGCCACCAGCTGGCCGAAGACCTGCGGGGTCAGCTCATTGGCCATAAAGGTGTTGGTCGGACGGTTCCCTTCGAAGGTTTTAAACGGCACCAGGGCGTCCGGCGCGCCTTCCGCGCGCACTTCCTCCGCCGTCTTCCCAAACGCCAGCGCCTCCGTCTGCGCAAAGAAATTCGACATCAGCTTGCTATGGTGATCGCCCAGCCGGTTGTGCGACCGGCAGAACCCAATGAAGTCACAGGGGATCAGCTTGGTGCCCTGGTGAATCAACTGATAAAACGCATGCTGGCCATTGGTGCCCGGTTCGCCCCAGATCACCGGCCCCGTCTGATACGCCACCGGCTTGCCCCGGCGCGAAACTGACTTGCCGTTGCTCTCCATATCCGCCTGCTGGAGATACGCCGCCAGCCGGCTTAGATATTGGTCGTACGGCAGGATGGCCTGCGTCTCCGCCCCAAAGAAATTGTTATACCACACCCCCAGCAAGGCCAGGAGTACCGGAAGGTTTTTCTCAAACGGCGTCTCGGCAAAGTGCCGGTCCATCGCATGGAAGCCGTCCAGCATCTCGTTGAAATGCTCCGGCCCGATCGCAATCATCAGCGAGAGCCCAATGGCCGAGCACAGGGAGTAACGCCCCCCCACCCAATCCCAGAATCCAAACATATTGGCTGTGTCTATGCCAAAGGCCGCCACCTTCTCCGCATTCGTCGAGACCGCCACAAAATGCCTGCGAATGGCCGCCGGATCACCCAAGCCCTTCAGGCACCACGCCTTCGCGCTCTCGGCATTGGTCATCGTCTCCTGCGTGGTGAAGGTCTTGGACGAAATGATAAACAGCGTCTCCGCCGGGTCCAGGTCGCGCACGGTCTCGGCAATATGCGTTCCATCCACGTTGGAGACAAAACGAACCACCAGGTTGCGGTCGCTGTACGGCTTGAGCGCCTCGTACGCCATCACCGGCCCCAAGTCAGATCCGCCAATGCCGATGTTCACAATGTTCTTCATCCGCCGCCCGGTATGCCCCGTCCACTCCCCCGAACGCACGCGCCGCGCAAACTCCGCCGTGCGCTCCAGCACTTCGTTGATGCCGGGCATCACATCCTTCCCGTTCACCAAAATCGGACGGTTGCTCCGGTTGCGCAACGCAATATGCAACACCGCACGGTTCTCCGTCTTATTGATCTTCCGCCCGCTGAAGAAATCCTCAATCGCGCCCCGCAATTCAACCCGCTCGCACAGCGCCAGCAAGAGATTCATCGTCTCCGCCGTAATCCGATTTTTCGAGTAGTCCAAAAACCAATCGCACGCCTCCAAGGAAAATGTGCGCGCCCGCTCCGGGTCCTGCGCAAAAAGAGTCCGCAGGTGGAGATTCTCCACTGCCTCAAAATGCTTTTTCAGGGCCTTCCATTCCGGGGTGCTTTTCAATTGCATTCTACGCTGTGCCATCGCTTTAGCCTTTCCATTGATCGTTGATTCTTGAATTCGCCACACAAAACACTTTGTTTCTATCAGAACTCCGCTCGAAAGGCCAGAAGGAGGAAAGTCCCCCCCGCCCTCTTCTGGAGGGCGGACACTAAACAACCCTTCGTTGGACAATAGCCCCATCTTGTTCATCATAGGTGACCAGCAAACCCCCTGCGGCCGCACGAGAATCAAAAAGAGCCTCAACCAACTCCGCTTCGCCGGGCCACGGGAAAACGTAAATGACGTCGTACTCCTCTATCTCGTTGTCGAAATCGCTTGCCCGGACTCCTCGCGCGCGTTCGGAGGGGAGAGGCGTGCTCTCGGAGAGCGCCACCGCATCACCAATGCCATCGGTCGAGTAGTCATACTCCTCGGGGATATAACTGCCGCATACGAAGCGAGCTTCCAAGTGGAAGTCAGCGGCAAGCTGTCGCGCATGCTCCACAAGCGATTCTTCAATTTCAATCCCGCAGGCGTCAAAACCGAGCAGAGAGGCCAGGGACGTAATGACGCCAAAGCCACTGCCCCATTCACAGAAGGTGCGGCCCAACGCCAGTTGATCCTCGCTCACCGCGCGGAGGACCCGGTAGGCCTTTCGGGCATCGCTCACCACAAAACGGGGCACCCTCAACTTGGTTTGACGGGCAAAATACAGATCAATCCGTCTATGGGCTTCTTCAATGAACGCCTCAACGTCCAGCGGGAGCGCGGCTTCAATCTTTTGAATCTTCACATCCTCTAATGACATGAGCAAAGGGTAGGATGCCGGCGTAAAAGAGGAAACAAAAAAAACAACCGCACTTTTTCCAAGGGTTGGAAAAAAATCTCGCTAATTTTCCAAACCTTGGAAAACTCTTGTCCCCATGAACAAGGCTGACGAACACCTCACCGACCGGGCGCATCTCTGGCACCCCTACACCCGCTTTTCCACGATGATGGACACCCCCCTTCCCGTCATCGTCCGCGGCCAGGGGCCGTACCTCTACACGGCGGATGGCGTGCGCTACACCGATGCCATTTCCTCCTGGTGGGCCTGCGCGCTGGGCCATGGACACCCCCGCATCGTGCAGGCCATCCAGCGCCAGACCGGCGAACTTCAGCACAGCATCCTGGGCAATCTCAGCCACCCGCGTGCCATTGAACTCGCCCACCGTCTCGCCCTCCTTATGCCCACCCCTGACCGCCATGTCCTGTTTTCCAGCGATGGCGCCAGCGCGGTGGAGGCCGCCCTGAAAATCGCCGTGCAATATGCCCATAACACCGGCCAGCCCCAGCGCCGCCGCCTCGCCTACCTCCGCGAGGCCTACCACGGCGACACACTCGGCGCCGTTTCCGTCGGCTTCCTCGAACACTTTCACCAGCCGTTCAAGTCCCTCCTGGTCCCCGCCGTGGAGCTTCCTGTTCCGCACCGGCCCGAGGAGGAACCCGCCGCCCTCGAACAATCCGCGCGCCTCTTCCACCAGCATCCAGGCGAAATCGCCGCGCTCATTGTGGAGCCCCTCTGCCAGGGCGCCGCCGGCATGAAGCTGTACTCCGCAA
>CAZFSE010000170.1:0-2489 GCA_964521805.1 uncultured Verrucomicrobiota bacterium | reverse complement strand
CGCGAACTGCGGTTCCTGGGGGCCATCGCCGCCGTCGAAATGACCAGCAAGGACACCGTCCATAAAGCAAAGGGCCTTCTGCTCGAACGCCACATTCTCGCGCGCCCACTCGGAACCGTCCTCTATCTCCTGCCCCCGCTCAACATCCCCGCTGAGGCCCTCAACGAACTGCTGGACGATTTTATCGCGGTCGTCCAAACCGCTGGCTCCACATGACCCCGGCACCCACAGCCGTCTTTCGCTCTTTTGACCCCACCGGACGCGGCTGGGCGGACCTCTCTTTTTCCTGCCCGAGCAACATCCGCAAGACCTCCCGCCTGGAGGACGTCCAGGGCATCGTTCAAGCCGCTGAACAGGCCGCCACCGACGGACGCTGGGTCGTCATGGCCCTCGCCTACGAGGCCGCGCCCGCCTTTGATCCTGCCCTCAAGACCCACCCCGCCCCCGCTGTGCCGCTGATCTGGATGGCCGAATTCGCGCGTCCCGACGACACCATCCCGCCCCCTCCAAGCACCCCCTTTTCCTGCACGGAATGGCTTCCAACCCACTCGCGCGAGAACTATGCCCAAGGCGTGCAGGCCATTCATGAAGCCATTGCGCGCGGCGAAACCTACCAAGTCAATTACACCTTCTCCCTGGAAACAGCCTTCACCGGCGATCCCTACGCGGGCTTCTTCTCCATCGGTGCCGCACAAGGTGCCGGCTATAGCGCATGGCTCGATCTGGGAACCCAGCAGATCCTGTTCTTCTCCCCCGAATTGTTCTTTGAGCGCCGCGGAAATACCCTCACCACCCGCCCCATGAAGGGCACCCTCCCGCGTGGACGCCATCCCGCCGAAGACCAGCAACACGCCCTCGACCTCGCCGCCAGCCGTAAAAACCGCGCCGAAAATGTCATGATCGTGGATATGATCCGCAACGATCTGGGGCGCGTGGGTCTGCCAGGGACCGTGCGCGTCGAACGCCTCTTCGAGGTCGAACGCTATCGAACCCTCTTCCAAATGACCTCCACCGTGCGGGCCGATATCGCCCCCGCCACCTCCTTGGCCAGCCTCCTGCAAGCCCTCTTTCCCTGCGCCTCCATCACCGGTGCCCCCAAAGTCAAAACCATGGAGATCATCCACGCGCTGGAACCGCAGGAACGAGGCCTCTACACCGGTGCCATCGGACTCATTCGCCCGGATGGCGATGCCACATTCAACGTGGCCATCCGCACCCTCACCGCCGACCCCCAAACAGGCCGCGCCTCCTGTCATGTCGGCGGAGGCGTCACCTGGGATTCGACCGAACAAGGCGAATATGACGAATGCATGACCAAAGCCCTCTTCCTCACCGATCCCGGCTACACCTTTGACCTGCTCGAAACCCTCCTGCTCGAGGATGGCGTCTTCTTTCTGCTCGACCGCCACCTCGCCCGCCTCAAGGCTTCGGCGGACTACTTCGACATCCCCCTTTCAGAACCGGCCCTGCGCAGTCTGCTGGAAAAACAACGCCGGGCCCATCCCACCGGCGCATGGAAAGTCCGACTGCTCGCCGGCGCACAGGGCCCCATGAACGCCATCTCCGAGCCCGCCCCACCACCCCGCGTCTTCTGCCTGGCCATGGCCAGCCGGGCCATCTCTTCCAACGACCGCTTTCTCTTTCATAAAACCACGCGCAGAGCTGTCTATGAACAGGCCCGCGCCGATCAGCCCGCCGCCGATGACGTCGTCCTCTTCAACGAGCGAGGAGAACTGACCGAAAGCACCATCGCCAACCTGGTCGTGGAACTGGACGGACGACGCTACACCCCGCCCCTCTCCTCCGGCCTGCTCGCCGGCGTCTTCCGCGAGGAACTACTGCAAACCGGCGCCCTCTGTGAACGAATCCTGCGGCGCGAGGATCTGCAAAACGCCACCGCCGTCTATCTCATCAACTCCGTCCGCCGCTGGATCCCTATACACTTAGTCGCCCACACGTAGTCGCCCCGCCTAAAATGATTCCGTACTTAGCCATCACAGATTTTGTGTCTTTTGTGCCTCTTGTGGCAAAGATACAACAGCCTCCTCCGCACCGCATTAACTGACAGAATCATGTGTGGCAGAATCATGGGGATGGGGAATCGATTCACCCCCCCTGCCGCCTCCACTCATACTCATCCTCATACTCATCCTTCGAAAGGGGACGGATGCCGCCTGGTGTCCGCTGGCCAGTCGCTGACGCGCTGGCAAGAAAAGAGATTTCGCCCCACCTCTCCTCCCTATTCGTTGATTATTTATTCGTTGCCATCCCCTCTCATGATTCTGCCAAAAATGATTCTGTCGAAATCCAAAAAATCCCAATTTTTCGTCCATTTTTCGGCCAAAATCGCGATTTTTCACGATTTCCCGCCCATTTTTCGCGTTTTTTGCCAAAAATTCGCGTTTTTCCAGCCAAAACTCGCTTTTTTACTGCTCACTGGTCACTGTCTACTGGTCACTGCCCCCTCCCCCCATTCGTTGCCCAAAAAA
>CAZFSE010000169.1:0-8586 GCA_964521805.1 uncultured Verrucomicrobiota bacterium | reverse complement strand
CCGTTCGCATAGCCCATTTTTTAGGTCAAAAAACTGAGCCATAGGCCTATAACCCCCACACAATTTGCGACTATCTGTTTGATTGAAAATTAGTTAGCGAGGTCCGACCCAGATGACAGTCGCAGGCCATAGGCCTATAACCAGTCAGGCCGCCTAGGTCCCCCCTCCTCCATCAGCCAAGCACCGTCGAGTGATCCCCGGGGCGGCAGGAGATGCTTCGACACGCCGGGCGCGCATGCGCCCCGGCGGTTCAGCATGACAGACGGGTTTGACTGGGAGCATTCTGCTCCCGCCAAGGCGACGAAGGTCGGAGCATGACAACGTGCTTACAAATCGCCACTTCGGCCTTCGCACCACGCGGAGTCCTGAGCTGTCCGCCTCGGAGGCCGGGGTCTGTTTACCAGCGGCCGCCACGGCGGCGCTGGCCCTGCGGTTTTCCGAAGGAGCGGCGGGCATGGCCCGTTTGCGTCGGCTTCTTTGCAACGGGTGCGTGGTGGGAGTCAAACCGCGCCGCGGGCAGTTCCGGATGCTGGGCGATGGGAATGGCGACGCGCATGATTTTTTCGATGCGGCGGACCTCCTGGCCCTGGTCGGGCGTAGCCATGGAGATGGCGTGCCCTTCTTGTCCGGCGCGCCCGGTGCGCCCGATGCGGTGCACATAATTTTCAGGATCATCCGGCAGATCATAATTCAGCACGAGCTGAATGCCGGTGACATCAATGCCACGCGCGGCGATATCGGTGGCGACCAGCACGCGGGATTGTCCGGCCTTGAAACTGCGCAGGGCCTCCTTGCGCTGGGAGAGGGAACGGTCCGCGTGGATTTCGCCAGCCACATGGCCGTGATTTCGCACAAGCTTTGCGACGCGGGCGGCGGCCCGGCGTGTGCGCACAAAGAGAAGGACCGAGCCGCTGTATTGCAGAAGCAATTGTCCAAGCAGGATGCCCTTGTTTTCCTTGGACACGACAAACAGCTCCTGAGTCACCTTTTCCGCCGCGGTGCCTTCCGGGGCGATTTCGGTGCGGGTGGGCAGATGCATGTAGGCCTGGGCAATCTTGATAATGCTGGCGGGCATGGTGGCGGAGAAGAGCATGGTCTGGCGGTCGCGTGGAAGCATTTTGAGGACGGACTCAATCTGGGAGAGGAAGCCCATGTCGAGCATGCGGTCGGCCTCATCCAGCACGAGGACGCGGACGCCATCAAGGCGCAGGTTACGCTGTTTGAGATGGTCATTCAGGCGGCCAGGGGTGGCGATGATAATACGGGGAGAACTGCGCAACTGCTGCAACTGCGGGCGCAGGGATTCGCCGCCAATGAGCACGGCGGTTTTCATGTTGTAGATGCCGGCCAGCCTGAGCAAAGCCTCATTGACCTGGGCCGCGAGTTCGCGGGTGGGCACCAGAATCAAACCCTGTCCGCCCTTGGAAGCCAGCCGCTGGATCATGGGGATGCCAAAGGCCATGGTCTTGCCGGTGCCGGTCTGGGCGATGCCGATAATATCAGAGCCCTCGTTGGCGATGGGAATGGCTTTTCGCTGGATGGGGGTGGGCGTGACAAAGTTGAGTTTTTGCAGGGCGCCGAGCAATTCCGGATAAATCCCCAGTCCATCAAAGCCGGCTTGTGTGTGTGGCATATGTATTTCCTTTTTTTTGCATCATGACGGAAAAGCAACGGCGTGTATAGGGCGATTATCGGGCCGCGGCCGGTCCCTTCCGTGACTGCGGTGGGAGGATGAGTAGGAGTACGAGTACGAGCATGAGTAGGAGTATGAGTACGAGGAGGAGGAGGGAATGGGCTACAGGTTGGTATAGCCGGGGCCGCCGCCGCCCTCGGGGGGGGTCCACTGGATGTTTTGAAAAGGATCTTTGATCCGGCAGGTCTTGCAGTGCAGGCAATTGCCGGGTTCGATGGTAATGTCCTGCGCGCCCTCCGGAAGTTTATAGACCTCCGCCGGGCAGAAGCGGGTGCAGGGGGCGCCGTACAGCGTGATGCATTGGCGGCACAGGGTTCGGTCGCGGATGATCAGGTGGCAGGGCTGGTCTTCCTCGTGCCGTGTGCCAGACAGGTAGAGATCGGAAACAATGTCCAGCTGGCTGTCGGCTTCGTGCGGCGCGGGCCGGGGGGCCTCATCCGGTTTGCGCTTGCTCGGGCGCAGGCCTTCGTGGTCGTTGCGGCGGTGCAGGCGGCCCAGCGGGAGAAAGCCCCCGGTGAAGATGGCGAGTCCCGTGGCCAGCATGCCGGGCAGAGTGCCATAATCGAAGGAGGCGCGGACGTTGCGTTTGCGCCAGAGCTGTTTCCAGCCGGAGCGCTCGTGCAGGGCGCGGGGATATTCCTCCAGCGCCTTCTTTGAGAAATCGTTGTGCTTCCAGCATTCAAAAAGGGTGTCGCCGGCGGCGATTCCGGAATCCATGGCGATATGCAGGCCCTTGAGGCGGACGGAATTGACAAAGCCGGCCGCATCGCCCAGGAGCAAGGCGCCATCCGTGGCCAGTTCTGGAACGGAGAAATAGCCGCCTTCCGGCAGAACCTTGGCGCCATACCCGATGACCTTGCCGCCTTCGAGGAAGGGGCGGATCAGGGGATGCGCCTTGTAGCGGCGGAAGCGGACATGAGGATTCAGTCCTGGATCGCGGTAATCCAGCGCGGTGATCAGGCCGATGGCGATATGCGTGGCATCGAGCACATACAGGAAGCCTCCGCCGTATGTGCGCGAATCCAGCGGATGTCCGAAGGTGTGCAGGATACGTCCGGCATCTTGGCGTGGAGGCACTTCGTACAGTTCCTTAATACCCAGCGCATAGGCCTGCGGATTGGCGTGCTTCGCCAGGCCATGGCGTTCCATGAGCTGTTGAGAGACATACCCGCAGGCGCCTTCGCCCAACAGCACGACACGTGCCCGAATGTCCGGCCCCAGCTCATGATTCGACTTGGGCTTGCCCTCGCGGTCCAGCCCCTTGTCGCCCGCCCGAGCGCCAACGATCCGCCCGTTTTCCTCGAGCAATTCAACGACTGGAAAATCGCCATACACCTCCGCTCCGTGCTGTTCGCACAGGGCGGCCATATACGCCGTGAGTTCAGAAAGCGAGACCATGGGAAAGCCCTTGGAGCGCATGGGGCCGGGCACCCAGGGCACCCGCAGGGCGTGCCGGGGTGCCAGGTAGTAAAAGGCCTCCTCGCGCACCGTGGACTTCACGGGAAGCGCCTGGATTTCCTCGGGCGTCAGCAAATCGCCCAACGGTTCGGGATCCAGCACCGCGCCAGAGAGCGCATGGGCGCCGGGGCGGCGCCCTTTCTCCAGGATCAGCACCGTGGGGGGCTCCTGAAACTCGCCCGTCGCCGCGCGGCACCACTTCAGCAGGCGGAGCGTTGCGGACAGGTTGGCGACGCCCGCGCCTACGCACAGGATGTCGGTCTCGATAACTTCGCGTGGTGTGGAGGTGTGTTCCATGAAGGATGGCTAATGCAGGAAATGGCGCGTGCCGGTGACCGCCATCGCGATGCCGTACTTGTCGCAGGTGGCGATAACCTCTTCGTCCTTCTTGGAGCCGCCGGGCTGGACAATGTATCGGATGCCGGCTTCGGCGGCATGGTCAATGTTATCGGCGAAGGGGAAGAAGGCATCGGAGACCAGCACACACTGGCTGAACACCTCGCACTCATACTCCTTTGGCGATTTGCCGTAAGCGGCGTCCTTGTACATCAGGGCCAAATTTTCACGGGCCTTGGTGACGGCGAGCTTGCGCAAGGCATCCACGCGGTTCGGCTGGCCGGCGCCCATGCCCAGCAGGGCAAATTGTCCGGGCTGGTATTCGCGCACGATGACAATGGCGTTGGATTTGACATGCTTGCAGAGCCTGATTCCAAACTGCGCCAGCGAACGCTTCTCCTCCGGAAACAGGTGCTCCGTGGGGATGATCCACTGCTCGGAGGCGCCGGCGTCTTTTTCCTGCGCCAGCCAGCCGCCGCCCACCTGGCGGAGGGTGCGGCTCTTGGCCGCTATGCTCATGGGCTTGTGCAGTTTCAGCAAGCGGATGTCCTTGCTCTTGTTCTTCAGAAAATCCAGGGCGTCGGGCGCGAAATCGGACGCGATGAGCGCCTCGACAAACCGGCCCTTGAGCACCTGGGCGGTGGCGAGATCCACGGGAACCGTAACGGCGATGACACTGCCAAACGACGAGACCGGGTCTCCGCCCCAGGCGGTTTCCAGCGCCTCCGCCAGCGTGGCGCCGGTGGCACAGCCGCAGGGATTCGTGTGCTTGATGATGGCCGCGGCGGGCAGGCCCGCGAATTCGCGGACGGCCTCCAGCGCGGCATCGCCATCCACATAGTTGTTGTAAGACATTTCCTTGCCATGCAGGACTTCTGCAAACGCGATGCAGGCCTCGGAGGCGGCAGACTCCTTGTGGAAAAACGCTTCCTGGTGGGGATTTTCGCCGTAGCGGAGCTTCGTTCCCTTGCCGCAGGCGATGACCAGCGGAGCGCCGGCCCCCGCCTCGGCGGGCAACTGTCCGGCCAGATACGCCGCAATGGCGGCATCGTACTGCGCGGTGCGCGCGTAGACTTTTTGCGCCAGCTCCCGCCGCAGTTCCTCCGTGGTGCCGCCGCCGTTCGTTTTCATGGCGGCCAGCACCCGCGCATAGTCCGCCGGATCGGTGACCACCGTGACCGAGCGGTGGTTCTTGGCCGCGGAGCGAAGCATCGAGGGTCCGCCAATATCAATATTCTCGATGGCGTCCTCAAAGGAGACGCCCGGCTTGGCGACGGTGGCTTCGAAGGGATAGAGATTCACGCAGACCAGGTCAATGGGCTGAATGTTGTGCTCCTGGACCGTGGCTTCATGCGCGGAGTTTCCCCGCAGATAAAGCAAGCCGCCATGCACCTTGGGGTGCAGGGTTTTGACGCGTCCGTCCAGCATCTCCGGGAAGCCGGTGAACTCGGAGACATCGCGAACCGGAAGGCCCGCCTCGCGAAGCGCCTTCGCCGTGCCGCCCGTGGACAGCAAGTCCACGCCCATCTGCGCCAGCGCCCCGGCGAAATCCACCACGCCCGTTTTGTCCGACACACTAATCAACGCTCTTTGTATTTTCATAACACCTTTATTTTTTAACCACGAATGAACACGAATAGACACGAATAAACACGACTATTTAAAGGACTATTCGCTCCCATTCTAGTTTTGCCTTAGCAAAGTTCAAAATCACACCCACATGGTATTGCGATATCCGAAGGTAATTTAGCATCTGTCCCCGTTCATGATCTGTTATGCGATCAATAACCTTGGCGTCCACGACCACTGCATGATAAGCCGTTAAATAATGATTTTCTCGGGTTCCTTCATTCGTGTCTATTCGTGTTCATTTGTGGTTCAGCCTTCATTCACCATGCGCACGGGATCCGGGCCTTTTTCCATCCAGCCGATAATGCGGGGTTTTTCACCGGCGGCCGTCAGCACCTCAAGGGCCTCCACCACGTGGTCCTCGCGGACCACCACGACCATGCCGATGCCCATGTTGAACACGCGGTACATTTCCTCGCGGTCCACCCGTCCTTTTTCCTGGATAAAGGCGAACAGCGCCGGGATCTTCCAGGTGGAGCGGTCAATGACCGCGCACAGCCCCTTGGGCAGGACGCGGGGCAGGTTGTCGGGAAAGCCGCCGCCGGTGATGTGGGCGAGGCCCTGAATCTTCATGCGGGCCATCAGCGCGCGGATGGGCTTGAGGTAGCTCTTATGCACCGCGAGCAGGGCCTCGCCCACGGTCTGCTTCGTGCCGGGAAGGCGGTCGCTGATCTTCAGCTTGGCCTGCTCGAAGATTGCGCGGCGGGCCAGCGAATAGCCATTGGTATGCAGGCCCGAGGACGGCAGGCCGATCAGCACATCGCCCGCACGGATGCCTTTGCCCGTGATGAGGTTCTTCTTTTCCACGGCGCCGACGATGGTGCCGGTCAGGTCGTATTCCCCGGCGGGATACAGCCCCGGCAGTTCCGCGGTCTCGCCGCCAATCAGCGCGCAGGCGTTCTCCCGGCAGGCCTTGCACAGCCCTTCGATGATCTGCGCGAAGACGCCCTCGTCAATCCTTGCGGCGCCGACGTAGTCGAGAAAGAAGAGCGGATAGGCGCCCTGGACCAGGATGTCATTGACGCAGTGGTTGACAATGTCCTGCCCGACGGTGTCATGACGCCCCGCCATGACGGCCACCTTCAGCTTGGTGCCGACGCCGTCCGCACTGCTGACCAGCAGGGCATCCTTGCCCGGCGACTGGAACAACCCGCCGAACGAGCCCCAGTTTTCCACCACGCCCGGCGTCAGGGTCTTTTGAATCATCTTCTTGGCGCGCTTGAGCGCGTTCATCTTCACATCAATATCCACGCCGGCCTTTGCATACGCCGAGGTGCTGGTTCTCTTTTTCATGCCGTAAACCCTTCCATTGTTCTTTTTCCAAGGGTTGGAAAATTTCGCGGTGATTTTTCCAAGGATTGGAACTTTTTGCGAGGATTTTTCCAAGGATTGGAAAAATGATGAAAATCGCTTTTTTCTGGACGTTTTGCCCGCCGGATCCTAGGCTGTCCGCAACCAAGGGGGTATATATGACGCGTTTTGCGTTTGTCGTGATGGCGCTGTGTTTCGTGGCGGCCTGTTTGGATTCCCAGGCGGCGGTCAAGATCAACGATTTTCCCACCGATCATGTGCAAATTTCCAATGCCGTGGCCTACGCCTGGAATGGCGACCTCATCAAGGTGAGCACGGGCCGGTATTACGAGGTCATCTCCATCACCAACAAGAACCTGACGATCGAGGGAGGCTACAACCATGATTGCTCGGCGTTGATCCCCTCTGCCGTGAGCCGGATCAGCGCGTCCGGGTTGTCCGGCTCGGTGATTAATTTCTCCAACAGCGCCGTCACGTTGCGCAACCTGCGGATCACCGACGGCCATCCCCTGCTGGGCGGCTTCGCATTTTCTGGCGGCGGCCTCGATGTGCGCCATTCAAGCGTGGTGACGACTTTTGTCTGTGACGTGTATGACAATTACAGCCAGGGATATGGTGGAGGCATTTACGTGGAGAATTCCAGCCTGGTCCTTCGGGACACCTTTGTCTACAGCAATCAGGCGCTCCTGGCCACCATTCCATCCACGCCCGGACGGGGTGGAGGCCTTGCGGTGATCAATGGCCAGGTTCGGGTGGATCTGGTGTCCAAGATCTACGACAATTGGGCCGACGACGAGGGGGGCGGCATCTATGCCCGCGCCAGCACGACGCGGGTGACCTGGGTCTCCAAGATTGTCAACAACCGCGCGGACAGCGGCGGCGGCGTGTATGTGCAGTCCGGCCTGCTGGAGGTGGATGACGAAGCGGACGTCGCCGGGAACACCGCAAATATAGCGGGCGGGGGCATTTGCCTGCAAAGTGCCCGGGCGGTTTTTCGTGACACCAACACCGTGGTGGGCTGGGCATCCACAGGCTTGGGCCTCAATCAAGTCACCAATGGAAATGGGGGCGGAATTGCGGCCTTCAACTCCTCCGTGACCGTCTCCAACGGCGCCGCCGTGGCCTTTAACAGGGCGAATAACATGGGCGGAGGGCTCTACCTGGAGGAAAGTTTCCTGCGGGTGGATGGCGCTTCTGTCGGCTGGCCGGAACAGACCAACGGCGCGATGTCCGGCGGAGGAATCGCGGCGGTGGCTTCCACGGTGGAGGTGGTGAATGCCAGCGCCGTGCAGGCCTCCACGGCGATACAGGGCGGGGGCGTGTATGCCTCCAATTCGGTGGCTGGATTTGAGGCGGGCACGGTGCTGGGCAGTACCAATGCGGCCATGGCCAACCTGGCGTGGTCGGGCGGGGGCGCCTACTGTGTGCAGAGCCGGATCAACTTTCATGGCACGATGGAGAATAACTTTTCTGGGTTCACCTCGGGCGGAGGGCTGTATCTGAACAACAGCGAACTCACCTCCACGGGGGGCGTGTTTCGCGGAAATATCGGCTCCGGCGTGTCTGGGCAAATGGGCGGCGCAATCGTGGGGGTTGGCGCCAGCGAAGCGGAGTTGACAGGCGTGCTGGTGGTCAGCAATCGCGCCCGGTGCGGAGGGGGGATCGGCTGGGAGGCGACAGGGTCTTTAAGCTTGCTGGGGAGTTCGCGGGTGACGAACAACTATGCAGGAGACTCGGGGGGCGGGTTGTACTGCATCGGCATGACGGAAGTCATCCTGCGGGACTCTTCTCTGAATGGAAACCGGGCGGAAACCAATGGCGGGGCAATGGTGGTCCTGAGCAATGCCAGCCTGTATGCCTACAACACGTCGTTCATGGCAAATTGGGCCGGAAAAAAAGGGGGCGCGGCCTACCTGTCCAACTCGTTTGGCCTCGTGTATGCCACAAGCAACCTGACGTATTGTTCACAGAATCGCGCCGAGGATGGAGGGGGGATCGCGGTGGGCAACATGGCCCAGTTATTCTGCTGGGGAACCTCGAATCTGTTTTTGGCTTCGAACCTGGCGAGCAACCGGGGCGGCGGCCTGCTGATAGAAGACAGCGGCGCGGTGATGCTGAGCGGGCGGGTGAATGTGGGGGGGAATTACGCCTTGCTGGGC
>CAZFSE010000168.1:0-8688 GCA_964521805.1 uncultured Verrucomicrobiota bacterium | reverse complement strand
GCTCTTCGAGCTATGGCGGACAGGTCCGCGCCGCCCTCTGACACGTCCACACCGCCTGTTTCAGGTCAGGACGGCGCGGAGCGACAGGCAAATAATCAACGTTCAATTGCCATCCAGTTGATGCGGGCATTGACGTTGGTTACCGTTATGAAATCCATTCGTTGAGGAATCCATGTGGAGAACATGATGCCGGCCGTGCCATTCACATCTTCCAAGGCGGTGCCACGGCCCACAATGGTGATGCCGGGATCATACAAGCGGGAGGGCCTGTTCCACAAGTTGCCGAGGGTGTCGGCGGCACGAACATAATGGGAGCCGGCGCCGGTGCCTCCGCTGTAAGCAATCGCGGGCTTGCCCTGGATGACGCACAGCGAGGTGTAAAATCCGATGCTTGCATTCGTATCCACCAGCACAGGGCTTCCCCAGCCGGACCCCTGTGCATTGCTTGCACGGACATACATCAGATTGGTGGATCCGGAACGATCCAAATAGCTGATGGCAGGATATCCATCCACGAGGGCCATGGAGCAATAGGCGCCGACATCGCCTGCGGAAGCCACGGTAACGGCCGGCCACCAGTTACTGCCATGGGTGTCCGCGGCCCGCACGAATTTCAGGTCGTCACTGCCCGCGTCGTAATAGCAGATAGCGGGACTGCCATCCACATCCAGCAGGGTGGTTTTTCCGCTGATCTGCACACCCGCTACCGCCACCACCGCATTGCCGGCGGTCCAACTGACGCCATTGCTGTCATTGGCGCGAATAAACATCAGATCGTTGACGGCCGCCCGATAGTAGCTGATGGCTGGGTGGCCCTGAATAATGGCCAATGAAGCGTATTCTCCCGCGGAGGATGTTGCATCCACGGTACGGCGGGCACTCCAGCCGCTGTAGCCCACGCTGTTGCTACTGCGCAGGTAGTACAAGGTTCCGTTGTCCGTGTCGCAGAAGGCGATGGCCGGGTTGCCGTTCACGAGGATCATGGAGGGACCATTCCCCACGGTGCCGTTCGTATACAACGAGACGACATTGCCCCAGGATGTGCCCATAGCGTTGCTACTGCGAAGATAATGCAGGGCATAGCTTGCCGAGGCCTCCACAAAAGCGCAGGCCACGCGTCCGCTCACCATCTTTAACGAGGGATACCATCCCCGAGGGCTGACATAGGTTGGACTGCCGAGGGGCAACTCGTAGGGGTCCATGCGGATTTGGGCCATAAAATTGGACACCGTGCTATTCAGAACCAGCAGTTGTGCATTCAGGTTTTCAATGGCCATGTCAAACGAGAGGTTCAGGGTCACCACCGGCACCGTGCGAAAGGGTTCGGCAAAGAACTGGGTGAAATTCGTATAGAATCCGTAAGAATTCGGTGTGATGTCAAACGATCCGGCCTCATAGCCGCGTTGCAGATTCTCAAAGGCAACGGCACCCTCGGCCAGATGAGTATTCGACACGCTTCCCGCCTGCACGTGATTGCCACGAATGGCATTGTTGGCAATGTGATAATACTGCACCGCGTTCTCTGCAATCATGTCCATCTTCACCGCGCCGAACGGCAGTTTGGCCGAATAGAGGGCAAAGCCCACGCTCACCATCTGCTCGCGCGGGGTCATGACATTCGTGCCGATCACCACTTCGATCCAGACCTGCGTCTGGACCAGCGCGTTATCCAGACTGCCCCACGTGATGTTGTCGCCGATATACGTGGAGTACAGGCCATCCACGACCACCACGTCATTGGAGTCCGTGCAGTATGGAAACATCCCGCCCGAGGGCGCGTTGTACAGATTCAACGTGATCGGCACCGTGCCGTTGAACAGGTTCGTCCCGTCCATGAGCCTGCCCTGGTAGTTGATCATATCGGGAACCGTCTGTGCAGAGGCAGAGACAGCCATCCGTGCGAAGCAAACAAACCATACGAGCCTCAATGTCTTCATCCTCATCGCCTCCTCAAGAATAACGTCCAGTTTTCTGCATTTATAACCCGCCGTCAACAGATATATCACAGTGTTTCACGGACGGGCCGAGCGCAGGCGAAAGACCGCGGAAGAGGGTCCCGCGGAAACCTCCAGCTCGTTGGTCAGCGCGACCGGCGGAAAGTGGGTCTGCAGGACCTGCCACGACGCCTCCGCTCCGGATGGATTCAGGCCTCCCTGATCCACCTGCTGGACCGCCGAGCCGCCGCCCTGCCAGCGCAGAAGGACACGTCCTTCCGGTGTGCTGGAGACCGCCAGAAACCCCAGCCAGGACGCCGCATCCCCGGGATGCGTATCGGCCAGGTACTCCTCCCGGTTGCGGAAATGATCTTCGTCGGGGTCGGTCTCCCCATCATAGGCCGCCGTGCCCAGCCAGCGGATTTCCCACACATCCGGCAAGCCATCGGCATCCACATCCCCGGCAATCTCATAAGCGCCGCGGCTGGGAGGACTCAAATACGGCTGAAGGTCAAAGTCATTGGAGACAACAGAGAGCGGCCTCCCATTGGTAGCGGCAGGGCTGAGCAGGGTGATGGTGTAATTGCTTTGCGCCGGATTGCCAAAGAGCGGATTCAGGCCGGCGAGGTTGTTGGTCACCGTGCCCGCCAGCGTGGGGGTGGAAGCCGAGGGCTGGTTGTAGGCATACCAGAGATTGTTGGCAAACAGGAAGGTGGAGGGCGCCGTATTGCCGCCAATGTTCAGGTGGGAGGCCAGCAGACTGCTGTCAAAATAGACAATGTTGTTGTTGAACTGATTATTTCCGCAGGGCAGGAATTCGTAGGGTGGCGAAGTAACCGTCTCCTGCAAGATGCGGGCGATCCAGCGCGAAGGGCTGTGAATGGTGTTGTTCGCCACCACACTGGTCACACAGCCCACGTACGCCACCGCGGCCGTGCATCCCTGGAACAGGTTGGCCACCACCCGAATGTCCGCCGCCTCATAGTTGGCGCGCGTGGTCGAAAGCGGGGGGCGAAAGAATTCAAAATCCGTCGAGCCGCCGATATTGATCCCCCTCACCCCGGCATTCACAATCCGGCACCCGCGAATTTCGATATCCGAACTGCCCCCCTTGCACTGCACCGCATTGGCGGAGAGGTCATGGAAATAGCATCCCTCAATCACACCCCGGTGGCATCCCACATGATCCACCCCGCTCCCCGAGGCGCTCCCTCCACAAAACGCGAACTCCGAATTCAGCACCCAGTAATCGTACACCCCCGAGAGCTTCAGTCCGTCCTGGTTGCCGCCGAATCCGATGTGATGAATGTACAGATTGCTGAAGACCACCCACCGGGTCGCCTCGGGATTGGCATAATCGCCGTCGTCATCGCAATTCAGCCCATTTTGCGAGGCGCCGGTGATCTCCAGATTCTCCACCACCACGTACCGCACCCGGGTCAGGTGCAAGCCCTCACTGCCGCCCTGGAGGACGGGGCGGTTCGTGGCCGACTCGCCCCGAATCCAGATGGGGGCCGATGTCGTCCCCGCGAGGCCTTCCACATAAAGATCGCCGTTGTACACCCCGGGGCGAATCGTCACCGCGACGCCGGATGTCGCGGAGGAAAGGCCGCGGCTGATGGTGCGAAAGGGTTGGGCCAGAGTACCCGTGCCGGTGCTGTCATTGCCGTTGGTGGCCACATAGAGCACGGCCGTGGGCAGGCACCCATCGGAAAACGGCGCCCCCGCGCCCGCGGGCCGGCCCAGCAAGAGCACACCGCCGAGAACCGCCCATACTGCATGGAGAAAGGCACTCCTCATGCAGGCAGAATACCCCAAAGCGGCCCCGTTATCCATTCGATTGCCCTCATCCGGCCCTTGCGTTCCTGTCGAGCGGGCTATGGGCGGGGAGCGTTCAGCCAGGAGCCCTGATCGAGCGTGGTGTCGTTCCAGCGGGGCACTGGCTTGAGCTCGGCGCGCCGGCCCTCCTGCAGTCCCTTGAGGAATGGAATGAGGCCGTAATGCTTGCCTTCCGCGACCATGCGGAGCATGACATAGAGCTGGTGCGCCCAGCTGGTCAGCCATGGATTTTTCGCCCGGTGCCGGCGGCAGAAGATCGCCTCACTGCGGCCATATTGCGTCCAGAAGAATGGATTGCGGGTGCCGGCCTGGGTGGACTTGGAGACCTTGTGCCAGAGGTGCGATTCGGGGACCAGTCGGATGGTGTATCCGGCCTCGCGGGCACGGAGGCTCAGATCGTAGTCGTCGTAAAAGATAAAATAATTGGCATCCAGCAGGCCGGTTTCCTCGAGGTATTTTCGAGGGAACAGCAGGGCGCAGGTGGTGACAAATTCCAGCTCCGGCTCGGTGTCGTAGCGTCCATCGTCGGGGCCTGTGGTGCGGCGAAGCACGACGACGGGCGGAAAGCGCCGGTATTTTGAACCGGCAGACCAGATGGTGTCGCGGTGGTCATAGTAATAAATCTTGGGGGCGAGAACCCCGGCGCGGGGATTCTCCTTTGCCGCCTGCACCAGGCGGGGCAGGGTCTGTTCATCCACCACGGTGTCGTTGTTCAGCATGAAGACATATTCCGCGCCCTGCTGAAGGGCGTGGGAGAGCCCCACATTATAGCCGCGCGCAAACCCGACATTCTGTGGCATGAGAATGACCTGCGCCCCGGGAAACTCCTTCAGGACAATCTCCGCCGACTGGTCGGAACTGTTGTTGTCCACAAACACCACGCGCTCCGCCGGCAGTCCCGCCGTGGCCAGGCTCCTCAAGCACTCCAAGGAGTCCTCGACATGATTGTAGCCCACCACCACCGCCCACAAGCCCTTCAGCAAATCCTGCTTCATCGTCTCTGTCAGCATGCCTCGATCTCCTCCACTTGTGGCGGCGCTTCCGGCGAAGCCACCGCCCAATCTTCCTTGCGCACCAGCCCCAGCGCCAGAATCCAGCCCGCGCACCACACGCCGCCCGCCAGCACACAGGGAATGGCATAGGCGCCCAGCCAAAAGCGGGCGGCGCCAAGGCCCGCCGCGCCCAGCACGCCCGCGGCCAGCAACCGTGCCGGCATCAACTGGCCCGGAACCACCCAGAGCCATATTCGCGCCTTCAGTGCCGTGATGAGGGTCATCAGGCCCAGGCTGGCCGTCAAGGCCAGGGCGGAGCCGCGCTCGCCCAGGCGGGGAACCAGCAGGGCATTCAAGGCCAGATTCAGCACGGCGACGGCCAGTGTAACCCCTCCGACAAACCGCGTCTGATCCAAGGCCATCAGGATTTTATTCAGCACCGTCCACACCAGAAAGAACAGCGGCACCAGCGTCAGATACGGCAGAATCGGCGCGGCATCCTGGTACTTCGCACTGCTGATGATGCCGAGCAGTTGCGGCCCGCAGAGCGCCAGGAACAAGCCGCCGCCGATGGCCAGGAGCAAGCTGTAGCGGAGCATGGTGGTCCAGCGCGACCGCAAGGGCCCGTGAGCGGCCAGCTCGGAAAGGTCCGCCGAGGCGATGCTGTTGCGGATTTGGTTGAAGCCCGGAATAAACAGATCAAGCGCGCTGGCGCCGACGGTATAGACGATGATCGAGATGTTCAAGCAGAGCGAGTAATTGGCCACCGCGCCCATGCCGTGCGCGGCGAGCAGAACATAGCGGTCGCCCAGGCGGAACAGCCATTCGCCCAGCAACAGCGGCAACAGCGGAATGCCGAAGCGAAAGATGTCCCCGAGGGAGACCGGGGCGGGCCCCGGGGGCGCCGGATCCCGCGAGGTCCACCACCAGGCCAGGCCCGCCGCCAGAAACAACCAGAGGGCCCAGGAGCCCACCAGCATGCCCAAGCCCGCCGGGATGAACAGCGAAACCGCCAGAAAGGCGACGAACCAGGTGTCGGAATACAGGAGCTGGAGGGCGCGCACCTTGAGCCATTCGGCGCGCGCCAGCAGGAAGAAGATGCGCTGAAGAATAAAGACGATCAGCACCAGCGCCAGACCGCAAAACCCCCACTGGGGCCAGCCCATTTCCTCGTGAGCGGGCGCAAAGATCGCAAGCCCGGCCACCATCAGCACCGCAAGCCCGGCCACCAGGGGGCCAAACGTCCGCCAGACCAAACGCAAGACCCCCTGCTGAAACGCGGCGGACTGCCCCGGCAGGCGGCGCACCAGATATTCATAGTGGCCCAGCGACAGCACAATCGCGGCAAAAGACACCGTGATGGTCATCAGGGTCAGCGCGCCATACTGCTCCTTGGTCAGCATGGAGGTCAGCACCCGAATCTGAATCGGGGTCAGCAAAAAACGCAAGGCCATGTAGCCAAAGGAAAAGGAAAAGAAGCGCAGAAAATTTTGCCATATCCGCGGATGTCCGGCTCTGGGCTGGTTCAAGGAGTCATTCATAGATCACAACAAATAGCGCTTTCACTGCGGCACACTAAAACATAAGATGCGGGCCTCGTCGAGAATGCTGTTAAGGCCATGTCAAAGATGCTGGTTCTCTCATATAGCAACATCAACCAGGCCGCCAGCGGGGGAGCCCGCCGGGTGGGCGAACTCCTGCGCAGTCTGGAGCCCAATGCCGTTTTGATCCAGCCACGGACGAACCATCCAAGCGTCCCGACCAGGCCCTTTCCCCTGGACCTCGGACAGCGCAAGGCGGGCATTAACTGGGGCATCTTCAATTTCTTTTGGCGCTGTAACCGGCGCGTGGTGGAACGCGCCCTCGATCAGGAAAAAAGCCGCGTCGTGATCCTCACCTCCATCTGGAATGATCAGGCCGTGCGAAGGCGCGGGGGTCTTCGGATGGTGCTGGACGCGCAAAACGTCGAGGCGGTGGCCATTGAGGAGCGTTTTGGCGCGTGGCATCCCTTCACGCGAATGGTGGAGCGTTATGAACGAGGTGTCCTGGCCGAGGTGGCAAAGGTGCTGGCCTGCTCGGAAGCGGACAAGGCCGAATTTCACCGCCGCTACGGACTGCCCCCGAACAAGGTGGAGGTGATTCCCAATGGCGTGGAGATCTCCCTCGGCCCTTCCAAGCCCGGCCCGATCGCCCCGGAAATCGAGCAACAACTGACGGGAAAGAAGGTGCTCTTTTTCATGGGCAAGCTGGATTACCAACCCAACCGGCTGGCGCTGGACTTCATTTCAGAACAAATGGCGCGCCAGCTCGATCAAGCCGCCCCCCAGCGCTTTGTTTTCCTCATTTGCGGAGGCCCGGTGCCGCCCGCCCCATTTCATCCCTCGATGATATTCGCGGGGCGCGTCCCGGACATCGCCCCGTATCTGGCCCGGGCCGACCTGTGCGTGGCACCCATCTTTTCGGGCTCCGGCACGCGGCTGAAGATCCTGGAGTATCTGGCCGCGCGGAAACCTGTGGCCGCCACCCCCAAGGCCGCGGAGGGCCTGGCCTGCGAATCCGGACGCCAGTTGTTGTTGGCCGAACCCAAGGACATGGCCGCGGCCATCCTGCGCCTGGCGGATAATCCGGCGGAGGCGGACCAGCTCGCACGGGCCGGATTTGAGCATGTCCGCGAGCATTTTGACTGGAAGCAAATCCGTCCACGATGGAGACAGGCGATCCTGCCATGAACCCCCGCTTCCAGCGCATCACCGTCATCATCCCCGTGCACAACGAGGCCTGTGTTGCGCAGGCCGTCGAATCCGTTTTGCGCAATCAGCCCGAGGTTCCCGTTGAGATCGTGGTTGCCGGGCAGGATGGCGCCCGCGCCATTCCCGCTGATCCGCGTGTGCGCTTTATCGAAACCGAAGCGGGCGCCCTCCCCAGCGCAAAGCGCAATCTGGCCGTCCAAGAATCCAATGGTGAGTTGCTGTTGTTCACCGATGCCGATTGCGTGGCCGATGCGGACTGGATACAGCAAGCCATCACAGCCATGGGATCGGACCGCCACCTCATGGCCGGCGGCATTCGCTTTCCAGAACATGACTATTGGGATCTGGGCGACAACCTGGCCATCTTTCATCTCCAGCACGTGTCAGCCCCGGCCCGCGAACTCGCCGGTGCCGGGTCGAACAACCTGGCCGTGACACGGGAGGCGTTTCAACGGGCCGGCGGCTTCAATCCAGAGTTGTGGGTGGGAGAGGATTGGGACTTGATCCAGCGGCTGAAGAAGCAGGGCCACCCACTTCATTTTGACCCTCGCTTTGCCGTCCGCCACAACAGCGGGCGAAGCACGCCCCGGCGCGTGGCGGAGCATGGGCGCAGTTACGGGCGCGGATATGCGATTCTCCTGCGCCAGGGCCTCGTCCCCGCCCCAAAAACCCGGCTGGATTTTCTTGGGAAATGGCCCCTGGCGTCCGGCCTGTGGAGCGCGACGAAAGCCCTGATGGAAACCCTCCGCATCGTGGCGGGACAGCCCCGCCTATGGAGATACGCCCATGCCATGCCGGCCGTGTGGCTCTTCCATTACCACCGCCGCATGGGCGTCTTTGAAGCTTATTCCACCTGTATTTCTGATACCACGGGCGGGACAAGCCCTTCGCCCGGCCCAAAGATGAACCACAAGTAGCTGGCGGTAACGGGACCCTTTTCCAAGAGAACTTCGCTCCACTCCACGGCATCCACACTGCCCAGAAGGGTCAAATTGGTGGGCGAATCTTCGCCCCAAAGAATATTCACCCTCCGGACCTCGCGATCCCGGTCATACGCCAGCGTCAGCCAGCCACCCGCTTCACGCGCCGTCCACACGGTTTCCGGATCGCCATCCACCACCGCCCAGCCGGGCTTCTCGTCCTCCGCATCCTCGCTGGACAGTATGTCCGCCA
>CAZFSE010000167.1:0-8827 GCA_964521805.1 uncultured Verrucomicrobiota bacterium | reverse complement strand
ACAATGACCCCCGCCCGCTCCGCATTGATCTTGTCCAGGGCCAGCCCGGAGTCCGTAAGCGCAAGCTTGGCGGCGGATACGCCGTAATGGCTGAAGGGATCCATGCGCCGCTGTTCCTTCTTGGAGATGAAGGAATCAATGTCAAACTCCACCACTTCACCGCCGATTTGAGACGTGTAGCGGCTGACATCAAAGGTCTGAATCTTCCGGATTCCGGACTGCCCATGAATCAGGCGGTCCCAGAACTTATCCAAAGCGCATCCCAGGGGTGAAACCACCCCCAAGCCCGTTACTGCCACTCTTCGTTTAGCCATTTCTCGCATCCTGATTTACTGCATCAAAAAAGGCCGGGGACCGCCTTTTCATGCAATCCCCGGCCCTTGTCAAACGGATTAGGCGTTAAAACCTTTTTCCTTAAGGTAACTGATCACCGCGCCCACGGTCGTGAGCTTCTCGGCGTCTTCGTCCGGGATTTCCGCCCCAAACTCTTCTTCAAAGGCCATGACCAATTCCACCGTATCCAGGGAATCCGCGCCAAGGTCTTCAATAAAAGACGCTTCGGGGGTCACTTGTTCTGCATTGACGCCCAATTGCTCCACAATGATCTCTTTGACTTTATCTTCCAGTGCCATCTGCGTTCTCCTTCTATAACTGAATCTACTTACGTCACCATTCCGCCGCAAACCGTCAAGACCTGGCCCGTTACATAAGCCGCGGCATCGCTCGCCAGGTACGCCACCACATTGGCCACATCCTCGGGTTCGCCAAATCGTCCCAAGGGAATGGCCTCCAACATTTTCTTCTGTATGTCCTCGGACAATTTCTCTGTCATCTTGGACCGGATAAATCCGGGGGCCACCGCATTGGCCCTGACATTCCGAGACGCTAATTCCTTCGCCACCGACTTGGTCAAAGCGATGACACCGGCCTTAGATGCCGAATAGTTACACTGTCCCGCGTTTCCAATCAAGCCTATGATGGAGGCAACATTCACAATCGAACCTGAACGTTGTTTCATCATAATGCGGGAAACCGCCTTGGTAAAGAGGAAGGTCCCCTTCAAATTGATGTCGAGCACGGCGTCCCAATCCGCTTCGCTCATGCGAATCAGCAGGCCATCCTTCGTAATGCCGGCGTTGTTGACCAGGATGTCAATGCGCCCAAGAGCCGCAAACGCCTGGTCCACCATCTCCTGAACCGCCTGGCCGTTGCTGACATCCACGGCATAGCCTTCCGCGCGGCGGCCCATCGCCGTGATCTTTTCCGTGGTCTCGGCCAGCCATTCCTTCTGCAAATCGCACAGGATGAGGTCCGCCCCTTCGGTGGCAAGCTTGAGGGCAATCGCCTGCCCGATCCCACGGGCCGACCCGGTCACCAGCGCCACTTTTCCATTAAATTGAGCCATTGAAAAATCCTTCCCTTGCAGGTGTGCCCACCCGCTGGTTTATTTCCGTTCTTATTCCACCCAAGTGGCCGCAACGGCCTCTGCTGTGGGCAGGTCCGATATGTTATGGACTGCCGCTTCTTTGTCAATACGGCGAATCAGGCCAGACAAAACTTTTCCGGGGCCACATTCCACATGGCGACGGATGCCGTTTTGCCCCATCCACTGCACACAGGACACCCATTGGACCGACGAGGTCACCTGTTCCACCATCAACCGCCGGATGGATTCGGGCGATTCATGCGGGGCGCCGGTCACGTTGGAAAGTACGATCATGCGCGGGGGGTTGAAGGGAATCGCCTTGAGCACATCCTCCAGCCGGCGCGCGGCGCTGGCCATCAGGGCGGAATGAAAGGCGCCACTGACATTGAGCCGAATGGCCTTTTTGGCGCCGGCGGCCTTGGCCAGCGGTTCCGCCGCCTCGATGCCGGCCCGGGGGCCGGAGAGCACGGTTTGCTCGGGCGAATTAAGATTGGCGATTTGCACACCCGCCTCCGCGGCCACCTTTTCCAGCGCGGGCACATCGAGGCCAATCACGCTGAGCATGCCGCCGGGCTGTTCCTCGCAAGCCGCCTGCATGAACCGCCCGCGGGCCTCCAGCACGCGCAAAGCGTCTTCAAATGAAATCACGCCCGCGGCATGGAGCGCGGCCCATTCGCCCGAACTCAAGCCCGCGGTGGCCGAAAACGAAAGGCCGGGCCTGGCGATCCGCAAAGCCTCCAGACAGGCCACACTGGCCACAAAAATGGCCGGCTGGGCGTTGGACGACTTGGTCAGCTCCTCAATGGGCCCCTCGAAACAAATCCTGGCCAGGTCAAAACCCAAAACCGCCGAAGCGCGGTCAAACAGTTCCCGGCAGGATGGATGCCGTTCCGCCAGATCGCGGCCCATGCCAGCCACCTGGGATCCCTGCCCAGGGAAAACAATGGACGTTGCACTCATTAGGACTGCCACTCCAGCACACTCGCGCCCCACGTGAAGCCTCCGCCGAACGCAATCATCAGGACGGTATCGCCCTTTTTCACAAATCCGGACCGAACGGCCTCATCCAACGCCACCACCACCGAGGCGGCCGACATGTTGCCATATTTTTCGATATTGACGAAATACTTCTCCACCGGCGCGCCCAAGCGCTGGCCGATCGCCTCGATGATGCGCTTATTGGCCTGGTGCGGAATAATGCAATCCACATCGTCAATCGTCAGGCCGCACCGTTCCAAGGCCTCCTTGGCGGACGCCACCATTTTTGTGACCGCATGCTTGAAGACCTCGCGCCCCGTCATCTTCATGTAGTGCAGACGATCTTTGACGGTCTGTTCAGACGCTGGGTTGCGGCTTCCGCCGCCAGGCAACATCAGCAATTCAGCCAGGGCCCCATCGCTCCCCAGCACGGTGGTCAGGATGCCATGACGCTCGCCCTTGGCTTGCAGAACCACCGCACCCGCCCCATCGCCAAACAGCACGCAGGTGCCCCGGTCCTGCCAATCCGTGATGCAACTAAGCTTTTCCGCGCCGATGATCAGGGCATTGTTGACCGCTCCGGAAGCGACAAACTGGCGCCCAATTTCCATGGCATACAAAAATCCGGAGCAGGCCGCCTCAACATCCATGCAGAAGGCCTTTTTTGCTCCAATGAGATTCTGGACAAAACAGCCGGTGTTGGGGAACACCATGTCCGGGGTGATCGTGGCCACCACAATCATATCCACCTCGGAGGGCTGGAGGCCCGCGGCCTCCAAGGCCTTCAGCGCCGCCTTGGCGGCCATGTCGGAGGTGGCCTCGTCCGCCCGCGCGATCCGGCGTTCCTTCATGCCGGTGCGCGTGACGATCCATTCATCCGTCGTCTCGACCATTTTCTCCAAATCCGCGTTGGTCAGCACCCGCTCAGGGGCATAGGAACCCGTGCCGACAATGCTGACGGTCCGAAATTCACGCAACCCGGGATGCTTCATTCTGTTGTCTTTGTCATTGCTCACTTTGTACCACCTAACCTCTTAATCCCTTCCACAATCAAATGATTCAGCCGGTGCTCGACCGACTCCTTCGCCACCCGGATTCCATTGCAAACCGCCTGAGCGTCGGAAACGCCATGGCCAATAATGCAAATGCCATTCACGCCCAGCAAAGGAGCCCCGCCATACATGGAGGGATCCGATTTCTGCTTGATGACATTGAACGCAGGCTTCAGAAGGATCGCTCCCAGCATCCGCAGGGGGTTCCTCGTGAACTCCTCCTTGAGCCAGCGGCCAATGACATGCGCCACGCTTTCACTGGTCTTGAGCACCACGTTGCCCACAAAGCCATCGCAAACCACCACATCCATCTTCCCGCTGAACAAATCATGCCCCTCCACGTTGCCGTGGAAGTTCAGGGACGATCGTTCCAGCAGTTGAAAGGCATCCTTGGTCGTCTCATTCCCCTTGGAATCCTCCGTCCCCACGCTCAAAAGCCCCACCAGCGGATTCGACTGGTGGAGAATCTCCTGCGAATACAGCGAGCCCATCACCGCAAACTGCACCAACATTTCCGGCGTACAGTCAGGGGTCGCACCCGCATCCAGCAGAACAAACGGCTTGGCCGGTGTGGGCATGATACAGGCAATCGCCGGACGATGCACAAACTCCAGCGTCCTCAACTTCAAGGCCGAGGCCGCCACGGCGGCCCCGGTGTTGCCCGCCGAGAAAACCGCATCCGCCTCGCCACTTTTCACCAAGTCCACCGCACGGCCGATGGAGGAATCTTTCTTGCGGCGAATCGCCACCGCGGGAGACTCCTCCATGCCCACGACTTCCGAGGCATGGCGCACCTCCAAATTGGCCGGCACGTTTTTCTGGCGGGCCAGCTCATTCTGGATGGCGTTTTCGTCGCCCACCAGGAAGATGCGCTCGATTTCGGGGAACTGACGGGCGGCCAGGACCGCCCCCGCCGCGATTTCGCGGGGGGCAAAGTCTCCACCCATGGCATCAACGGCGATACGCATTGTCAATCTTTGTCAGTAAGCACCAACACCTGCCGGCCCCGGTATTGGCCACACTGGGGGCAAATCCGGTGGGGCTCATGGGGAGCCTTGCACGTCGGACAGGGAACCGTAGCCGCAACACGGCGTTTGCGGTCGTTCGCCGCCACGCGCATGCGCCTCTTGCTTTTCGATAATTTCCTTTTTGGAACAGCCATTTTCCATTACCTCCACGTAAAACACGACTCCCCCGGCCCGTTGTTTCTACAGCTTTAGACCGTCCAGGGCATTCCATCCATCGCTGTCTGACAGAGGCCGGCACTCGCAGGCCCCTTCGTTCAAATTCTTTCCACACCGCGGAC
Organism: uncultured Verrucomicrobiota bacterium; assembly: GCA_964521805.1. Lineage (GTDB taxonomy): Bacteria > Verrucomicrobiota > Kiritimatiellia > CAIQIC01 > GWF2-57-35 > CAZFSE01. The sequence continues at coordinate 4,065 of CAZFSE010000167.1, read as the reverse complement.
AGAGCCCCTTGCAGGTGGGCGAACAGACCGGAAAACCGGGGATGCCCAGCAAAAGTTCCTCCCGGATGTCCTCCGTGAGATCCACCGAATCCAGCCCTTCCGACAATTCGTAAGCGCGTAGGAAAGACAAATCCGTCAGCGTTGTCGAGAAAAATTCCGCACATTTTGCGCATTGGCAGGAAATCGGGACCCGCAAATGCCCTTTCACCAACAGCTCTTTGGAGACCACCTGCACAAAGAAATCGCACTGGACAGGCCCCTCCAGCCGGGCCGCCGGATCCCCGGCAAGCCCCAGCGCTTCAGGGGTTTCCTCCCCAGTATAGTCCGTCCCTTCCTCGGGAATCTTTGAAATTTCGATCCGCATGGTCAGCGGGGGGTTCTGGGTTGGAATTTAGAGGCCAGGGCCAGCCGGACCACTTCGGGGACAAACTCATCCACATGACCGCCCAGCTCGGCGACTTCCCGGACGGTGCTGGAACTGACGTAGCTATAGTCCTCATTGGGCATCAAGAAAAGGGTTTCGATGTCCGGCGCGAGCTTTCGGTTGGTCAAGGCCATCTGGAACTCAAATTCAAAGTCAGAAAAGGCCCGCAGGCCTCGAATCAGCACATGAATCCCCTTCGCCCGAGCATAATCCACCAGCAGGCCGTCAAAGATATCCACCTCCACGTTCTCAAACTCACGGGCGGCCACCCCGGCCATCTCCACACGCTCCTCCGCGCTGAACAAGGGCGTTTTGCGTGATTTCGCAACCACCGCCAGCACCAGCCGGTCAAAAATGTGCGCCGCACGCCCCACCACATCCAAATGCCCTTTGGTGATGGGATCAAAGGTGCCCGCATAGATAGCCGACCTGTTCATTCCGCTCCCTCTTCCTTTCTTCGATAAAACAACAAGCGAGTATCCCCATATTTCTTCTCTTTGACAAGCATCCATCCCGGCTTTTCCACCAACGCCTCGTCCGCGCTCTGCTCATAGACCAGAAATCCGCCCTCCTTCACCCCCTGCTGGTCCCTCAAACGCTCCAGAAGAAGTCCAAGCCGGTCCGGCGCATCGCCATCGCGGTCATACGGCGGGTCCGCCAGGACCAAATCATAGGCCCCACCCCGTGGAGGGTGATCCACAAAACCCAGCGCATCCGTCATTACACAGGACACCGCTCCTCCGCCCTCCCCCACGCACAAGCGCCCCACATTCGCCTTCAGCAGGGCAAAGACCTGCCGGTCCCGCTCCACCCAGCAAACCGCGGACGCGCCCCGGCTCCAGGCTTCCAGCCCCAACGCGCCGCTCCCGGCATACAAATCCAGCACCCGCGCACCCGTCACGTAAGCGCCCAGCGACGAAAACAACGCCGCCCGCACCTTGTCCTGTGTGGGCCGCACCCCGCGGCCCGGCACCTCCACGCGCCGCCCGCCTAATATGCCGCTTGTGATTCTCATAGGAAATCTCCCCCGCAACAGGCGGGGCATGAAAGATAAGCAGAATACCTCGCCCGCCCCATCCGTGCAAACCCGAATCTAGCCCCCATTTTTCTGTTTTGTGTCATGACGCGAAATGGGCTAGTGTCCTGGCCAACGGAGGAAAACATGCAGGACCTGGTCAGACAGTGGTTGTTGAAAATTGGTGAAGATCCGGAGCGCGAGGGGCTGAAAAACACCCCCCAGCGCGTGGCCGACGCCTGGGCCTTCATGACCCGCGGCTATGCGCAGGACCCCGGGGAGGTCATCAACTCCGCCATCTTTGAGGTGGAAGCCAACCACATGGTCATCGTCAAGGACATTGAAATCTTCAGCCTCTGCGAACATCACATGCTCCCGTTCTTTGGGCGATGTCACATCGGCTACATCCCCAAGGGCAAGGTGTTCGGTGTCAGCAAGCTCGCCCGCCTCGCGGATCTCTTCGCCCGCCGCCTTCAGATCCAGGAGCGCCTCACCAACCAGATTGCCCGCGTCATCATGGATTCCCTTGGGCCCGAGGGGGTCGGCGTCGTCATCGAGGCCCGCCACCTCTGCATGATGATGCGCGGCGTCGAAAAACAAAACTCCAGCATGGTCACCTCCGCCATGCTCGGCAGTTTTCACGAGTCCATCGCCACCCGCAACGAATTCCTGGAGCTGATTTCCCATGAGCCCAGACTGTAGGAACCAAGTTTTCCAACCCTTGGAACTTTTTTTTGCGTTTTTTCCAAGGGTTGGAAACTTTTTTTCGTTTTTTTCCAACCCTTGGAAACTTTTTTGCCACACGACAAGGAGTGCCCATTGAAATACGCCCAGCAAGCCAAAGACATTATTGACATCGAAATCGCCGGCCTTCAGAAGGTCCGGGAGCAGTTGGATGAGCGCTTTGACCGCGCGGTGGAGCTGATTTTGGACCACCTCGGGCGCGGCGGCAAGGTGGTGGTCACCGGCCTGGGCAAGAGCCTGCACATCGGGCATAAGATTGCCGGTACCCTGCGAAGCACCGGCACCCCGGCCGTGCTCCTGCATCCATCAGAAGCCATGCACGGGGACTTGGGCATCCTCCAGCCCGCGGATGTCCTGCTGGCGCTCAGCTATAGCGGCGAATCGGAGGAACTGGTCAATCTCTTGCCGGTCATCAAGCGCCAGGGGGTGGCTATTGTTGCCCTCACCGGCGAGGCGGAAAGCACCCTCGCCCGCGCCAGCGAGGTCGTCCTGCTCGCCCGCGTAGACCGCGAGGCCTGCCCGTTCAACCTGGCCCCCACCGCCAGCACCACCGCCTCGCTGGCGGTCGGCGATGCGCTCGCCATGGTCCTGCTGGAAGCCCGCGGCTTCAAGAAGGAGGATTATGCCAAGCTTCATCCCGGCGGCGCCATCGGACGCACCCTGCTCCTGCGCGTGCGCGACATCATGCGCACCGGCGCGCGCGTGGCGTCGGTATCCATTCATGCCACGGTCCAGGATGCCGTGCTCGCCATGACCAGCGCCCGCTCCGGCTCCGTCGCAGTCGTGGACGAACAGGGTGTGCTGGCCGGCATCTTCACCGATGGCGATCTGCGGCGCCATCTGCCGGACGCCGCGCGCCTGCCCACCATGAAGATGGGCGAGGTCATGACCCCCAATCCCATCCGCCTCGGCCTTAATCACCTCGCCGTGGATGTGGTCACCATTTTTGAAAAACACAACATTGACGATCTGGTGATCGTGGATGAGCAGGGGCGGGTCGCCGGCATGGTGGATATTCAGGACCTGCCCAAGCTCAAGATTTTCTAAACGCGGAAGAGGCCAGGGTGATGATTCCCCATCGTGTTTTTCGGGGCGGCGAAACCATCCCGCTGGTCATTCATCCGCTGGGCCATCCGTCCCTCTCCGCCGTGTTTGAGGTGCAGGACGCGCTCACCACCGGCCCCGGCTATCCTCTCTACAAGGCCCGCCTGGCCTCGTGTTCCACACCGCCCGCACCGGGCCTGGTGATCGGGCAATCCTACGCACTCTGCCCCGACCCGAACCCCGCCACCTCCGCCTGGCATCAGGCCCTTTTCCGGCGGGCCGCGGGCCTGCGGCTGGGCCACGAATCCTGCATCGCCGCCGCGCTGGGCCATGTGGAATCCGCGGACCTGCGCGGACGCCTTCAGGAATGGATCGAGGGCCGCCCCTGGAAGCTGGAGATCGAAGACCGGATGTTTCAACGCCCCCTGCCCCCTTCCAAGCCGGACTACACCCAGCCCACCCTCTTCCGCTCCGAGTATATCGCCAAACTCTGGCTCATGGCCCGGCTGGCACGGCTCTTCCGCGAAATGGGCGCGGACATCCTGGCCCGGCGGTATGACCCGGCCTCCTGGCTGGGCCCCACCCGCATCCTCCAGCGGGAGGGCTTCGATGCTTATCCCTATGCCGGTATGACCGCCCTTGATTTCACCCACGCCGACTGCGACAGCGAACGCCTGGCCGCCTTCCTGCGCGCGCAGTCCCCGGCCTTTGAGGATCTGCCTCCCAAGCCCGCGGCCTCCTCCACGCGCACGGGCGCCACTCACCGCTTCTTCCTGGCCTTTCGCCAGGCCACTCATTCAGCGCCCTCCCTCGCCCCGCTGACCCCGTCGGGGAAGCC
>CAZFSE010000166.1:0-8851 GCA_964521805.1 uncultured Verrucomicrobiota bacterium | reverse complement strand
CCAAGGGTTGGAAGATATTGCATCCCTGCGCCAGACCCGTATAATGCGCGCCACATACCGCCGGGAAAGCCGGTTACATCGTTATTATACGGATGGGTCATGAGCTTCAAAATCTTTAATACGTTCACGCGCCAGCTGGAGGAGTTGCGTCCGATGGAGGAGGGCGTGGTGCGCATGTATACCTGCGGTCCGACGGTGTACAACTTTGCGCACATCGGAAATTTCCGGGCCTATTTGTTTGAGGACCTGCTGAGGCGCTTCATCAAGTTCCGGGGCTTCCGGGTAGTTCAGGTGATGAACCTGACGGATGTGGACGACAAGACCATCCGCTCTTCGCAGGAGAAGGGGCTGGGCCTCAACGAGTTTACCCAGGCCTTCAAGGACGCCTTTTTCGCGGATCTCAAGACCTTGAATGTCGAACCGGCGGAGCATTACCCAGCGGCGACGGATCATGTGCCGGAGATGATTGCGATCATCCAGACGCTGTTCGACAAGGGCTATGCCTATCAGTCGGAGGACAAATCCGTTTATTTCAGCATCGCCAAGTTTGCGAATTATGGCCGCCTGGCGCACCTGGACATGGAGGGGTTGAAGGCGGGAGCGCGGGTGGCGCAGGATGAGTACGAAAAGGAGAGCGCCGCGGACTTTGCGCTGTGGAAGGCCTGGGACGAAAAGGACGGCGCGGTGGCCTGGGATTCGCCATGGGGCAGGGGGCGTCCGGGCTGGCACATTGAATGTTCCGCGATGAGCATGAAATATCTGGGTGAATCGTTCGACATTCATACCGGTGGCGTGGACAATATTTTCCCGCACCACGAGGATGAGATTGCCCAGAGCGAGGCGGCGACCGGAAAGCCTTTTTGCCGCTACTGGATGCACTGCGCCCACCTGGTGGTGGACGGCAAGAAGATGTCGAAGTCGCTGGGCAATTTCCACACGCTTCGCGATGTGCTGGGGCGGGGGTACAGCGGGCGCGAAATCCGCTACGAACTGATGGCGACGCATTACCGCCAGTCGCTGAATTTCACGTTTGAGTCCTTGGAGGCCGCGCGGGCCGCCTTGAAGCGGCTGGATGAATTCCGCGACCGGCTGGAAATGGCCGCCGGCACCGAACAGGCCGCTGGTGCTTTGCCGGCCTGGGCGGCTGAGGCCCTGGAGCGTTTTGGGACATCGCTGGATGATGATTTGAACATATCCGGGGCGCTGGGTGCGCTGTTCGACTTGGTGTACGCCGGGAATGTGGCCATCAACGCGCAGTCCCTCTCGCCGGACGCGGCGCGCGGTGTACTGGGCCTGTTGGAGCGGATGGATGCGGTGCTGGGCGTGCTGAAGAAGCCCGCCGATGTGGTGGATCCGGACGTCCAGCGCCTGTTGGAGCAACGCCAGGCCGCGCGCCAGGCGAAGAACTGGGCGGAGTCCGACCGCCTGCGCAACGAGATGGCGGCGCGAGGCTGGGTGGTGCAGGATTCCCCGAAGGGGCAGACTTTAAAGAAGATCCGGTAGGATCTGCGGGCACACGAAAAGAGGATGTTGTGAATCGAGGAAAGTTCATTACGTTTGAAGGCCCTGAAGGGGCAGGCAAAACCACGCAGGCCCGCAAGCTGATCCAGCGCCTGGAGCTGGCCGGGCATGAAGTGCTTTACACGCGGGAACCGGGCGGCACGCCCACAGGAGAGGCCATTCGTGGCATCCTTCAATACGACAAGGCAGGCGAGCCGCCATGCGCCGAGACGGAGGTTTTGCTGTTCGCCGCCAGCCGGGCTCAGCTCGTTCGCCGCGTCATCATTCCGGCGCTGGACAAGGGTTCCGTGGTGATCTGTGACCGGTTTGCGGATTCCACCACGGCGTATCAGGGGTATGGGCGGGGATTTCCCATCGAGCAGATGCTGGCGATCAATGAATTTGCGATTCATGGCGCGGTGCCGGATGTGACCCTGTTGCTGGATTTGGATTTGGAGATTGGATTTGACCGGCTGGCCGGGCGGGAGGGCATCATGCGCCAGCTGGACCGGATCGAGCGCGAGGAACGCGCGTTTCATGAGAAGGTGCGGAGGGGCTATCTGGAAATGGCCCGGCGCTGGCCGGAGCGGTTCCACGTGCTGGATGCGGCCCGCCCCACGGAACAAGTCGAAGAAGACGTATGGGGAATTGTTTCCAATGTCCTTGCCCGATAGAACATCTGAGGCGCTGGAGGGCCTGCGTCAATGCGTGGAGAGCGGGCGTATTGCACATGCCTATCTGGTGGTGGGATCGCCGCGTGGAGAGGGGCTGGTCCTCGCCCGGAAATTTCTTCAACTGCTGTTCTGCACGGAATCCAACAAACCCTGTGGAGCCTGTCCGGCTTGTGTTCGTGTGGAGAGCCGGACACATCCGGATGTCCATTGGCTGGAGCCCAAGAGCAAGGGGCGCTTCATCATGGTGGAACCCCTGCGCGAGCTGATCAACAGCCTGTCCCAGACCTCCTTCATCGAGGAGGGCTGGAAGGCTTCCGTCCTGCTGTTTGCCGACCGGATGAATGAAGCGGCGCAAAATGCCTTTTTGAAAACCTTGGAGGAGCCGCTGGGAAAGAGCGTAATCCTGCTGGTGACCGAGGAACCGCAGGCTCTACTGCCGACCATCCTTTCCCGGTGCCAGCGTGTTGGGGTGGCGGAGGGACAAAGCGCATTGGCGGCACCCTGGCACGAGGCTTTGTTGGAGATGTTGCGTGCGAACGGGCGTCCGGATAATGCCATCCAAGCCTTTTCATTATCCTCTCAGCTGGTGGCGTTGCTGAAGCAAATCAAGGAAAGCATAGAAGCGGAGGAAGACGTAAACGAGGAGTCTTCGGAGCCCGCCGAGTCCGATGAAGAGGTGGAAGACAAGGTGTATGATGCTCGAATCCGGGCAAAAGTTCTGGAGGCGCAGACGGCCCTGCTTCAGCGCTACTATCTTTGGAAGCGTGACGTTCTCATGCTCTGCCTGGGGGCCTCGCCGGAGCTGATCCATTTCCAGGGCGAGCTTTCCTGTCTGCGGGAACAGGCGGCGGGGCAGAATGTCCGGCAGGCGCTGTCCGATCTAACGGCTTTGGAGGAGATGGCCCGGCGGTTCAAGCGCCACCTTCCCGACGAAGTCGTTTTTGAGGCCGGTCTTTTAAAGACCCTGCCGGCCTAGCGGCCTTGGCATAATCGGTGGACAAGCGGGCCGGGGATTGATAGAGTGGGCCGGTTGTGAAAACGGAGATTTAAGGGCAAGGAGTCAATAATGGATATCACCAATATAAAAGACATCATGGAATTGATGAAGGAAAACGATTTGTGCGAATTCGAGATTGAGGAGGAGGGCCTTCGCATCGCCATGAAACGCCGCTTTGGGGCCGAACCCCAGATGATGATGGCCGCGCCGGCTCCCATGATGATGAGCCCCAGCCCGGTGGCGGGCCAGCCTGCCGCCCCGGCACCCGCTCCCAAGAGCGAGGATGAGGGGCTGACGCCCATTCCTTCGCCCATTGTGGGCACGTTCTATCGCGCCTCGTCTCCCGATGCCGCGCCTTTTATCAGCGTGGGTGACCGGGTCACCAAGGATTCGGTGGTCTGCATTATTGAAGCCATGAAGGTCATGAATGAGATCAAGTCCGAGGTCTCAGGCGTGGTCAAGAAGATCATGGTCGAAAATGCCACCCCGGTCCAGTTTGGACAGCCCCTGTTCCTGGTCGATCCTTCATAAGGCGCCCCATTATGTTCGAACGTATTTTAATCGCAAATCGTGGAGAGATTGCCCTTCGGATCATCCGTTCCTGCAAGGAAATGGGGATCAAGACCGTGGCTGTGTACTCTCAGGCTGACGAGCAGTCTCTCCATGTCCAGATGGCCGATGAGGCCATCTGCATTGGCCCTCCTTCGTCTCGGGAAAGTTATCTGAAGATTGCCAACATCATCAGCGCCGCCGAGGTGGCCGATGTGGATGCCATTCATCCGGGGTACGGATTTCTGGCGGAGAACGCGCATTTCGCGGAGATTTGCCAGAACTGCAACATCACCTTCATTGGCCCGAGTGCGGAAAATATCCGGTTGATGGGCGACAAGGCCAAGGCGCGCGAGGCCATGAAGAAGGCAGGCGTCCCGGTGACTCCCGGCAGTGAGGGCGTGATCAAGACGAAGGAAGAGGCTCTCAAGATCGCCCAGGAAATTGGGTACCCGGTGCTCATCAAGGCGGTCGCGGGCGGCGGGGGCAAGGGGATGCGGGTGGCGCGCAACGATGTCAGCCTGGTGCAGGGCTTCATGACCGCAAGCAACGAGGCGGAACAGGCCTTCAACAATGCGGATGTGTACATTGAGAAATATGTAGAGCGGGCCCGCCATGTGGAAGTGCAGATCATGGCCGATCATCATGGCAATGTGGTCCATCTGGGCGAGCGGGACTGCAGTATCCAGCGCCGCCACCAGAAACTGCTGGAGGAATCTCCCAGCCCGGCTTTGACCCCCGATGTGCGCAAACGGCTTCTTCGTTCGGCGGTCAAGGCTGCGGAGTCGGTCCATTACCGCAATGCCGGGACCATCGAGTTCCTGTATAACGAGGACAACCACCAGTTTTACTTCATGGAAATGAATACGCGCATCCAGGTGGAACATCCCGTGACCGAGGCGGTCACCGGGGTGGATCTCATCCGCGAGCAGATCCGGGTGGCCGCCGGGCACAAGCTTTCGTTTTCTGAAAAGGACATTCGGTTCCATGGCCATGCCATCGAATGCCGTATTAATGCGGAGGATCCGCAACGCAACTTTACGCCCTCGCCGGGGCGGATCACCTGGCTGCATTTCCCCGGAGGCCCCGGGGTGCGCGTGGATTCGCATGTCTATTCCGGATATGACATTCCTCCGTATTATGACAGCATGATTGGCAAGATCATTGCCCATGGGCACACCCGCGAAGAGGCCATTGCCCGCATGACGCGCGCCCTGGGCGAGTTCATGCTTGAAGGTGCCTCCACGACGGTGCCCTTGAGCCATGCCGTTCTTGGCGATGCGCGCTTTGCGCGTGGAGAATATAACACCAGTTTCCTGGAACACTTCATGAAGGAAGTATTTTTGATCACCCCGTGACCTGCCGGAGGCAAATCGTATGAGCGAAGAAAATGTCCAGCCCGTGCCTGTTGAACCTCAGCGTGAATTGCCGGACGTGGCCGGCGAGCGTTTTGAAGAGGGGACCGATCTGGGGGCCATACAGATTCATAACAACGTGATTTCCATCATCGCCCGCCTCAGCGCCTTGAAGGTGCCCGGCGTGGTGGAGATGAGCGGTTCGCTGGTGGATGGCCTGGCCGGCATGATCGGCAAGAAGCCCGCGGACTGCGGGATTCGGGTGGATTTGGATGAGAACAACGTCAACATTGAACTGCACGTGGTGCTGGAATACGGCGTGCGGATTCCCCAGGTGGCCTGGCAAATTCAAAATGAAGTTCGGCAGGCGGTGGGCCAGATGACCGGGAAAAACGTCAGGTCTGTCAACGTGGTGGTGCAGAGCGTGCGCCTGCCCAACGAAGCACTGCCGCCCACAAAGGAAGGAAAGCCCTCATGAAGATACTCCACGGCTTGTTTGGGTTTGTTTTGTTCATTGGGTTGTTGCTGGCCGGGGGTGCCGTGGTGTTTGCCGCCTGGGATGTGGAGCTTTGGAATCAAGGCCTCTCGGTCCTGGCTTCCGAGCGCGTGGTGGCCATGTGGGGCGCCATCGCCCTGATCCTGTGGGTCTTTATTTATTTGATGACGGGGTGTTGCCGCCGAACCAAGGCCGGCTTCATCTCCTTTGAAAACGAGGGCGGCGCGGTCAGCATCAGCATGCAGGCGGTCTGCAATTTCTTGAGCAAGATCGGCTCTGAATTTGCCGCTATCCTGGAGTTGCGCCCTTCCATTCGCGCGGTTTCCGGGGCTTTGGATGTGACGCTGGATGTCAAGGTCAAGAGCGGCACCCAGATTCCAGAGCTGTGCCGGATGGTGCAGGAACGCGTGAAGGAAAGCATCACCAACAACCTGGGGCTTTCTGAGATCAAGGGCATTCGCGTCAATGTGCAGGAGATCGTGGCGTCCGAATCCAAGCCCCGTTCTGAATCAGCGCCTTCGCAGGGTCCCCAATGAATTGGAATGGGATTGCGGAAGAGGTTCTTTCGTTGGCGGATTTTGTGTTCAACTCGTTGCGCGAGCCGGTGGAGGCGCTGGCCGTCGAAATGGCCCAGCGTCTCAAGGCTGGCAACAAGATCATGGTGTGCGGCAACGGGGGCAGTGCCGCCGATGCCCAGCATCTCGCTGGCGAGCTGGTCAACCGATTCCTGAAAGAGCGCCGCCCCTATGCTGGGCTGGCCTTGTCCACCGACACCTCCGTGCTCACCTGCATTGGCAATGATTACGGATACGACCAGGTGTTTGAAAAGCAGGTGCTTGCGCTGGGCAAAAAAGGCGATGTCCTGATCGGCATTTCCACCAGCGGCAATGCCGCCAATGTTCTCCGGGCCATGGAAGCCGCCCGTTCGATGGGTGTCTTGACCGTGGCGCTGACCGGTGGAACGGGTGGCCGCCTGGCCGAAAAGGCGGAACGCCTGCTCAGCATCTCCTGCACGGCCAGCACCCCCCGCATTCAGGAGGGGCATCAGTTGCTCATTCATTTGCTTTGTGAACGCATCGAAGAAATTCTCCAATAAGGTGGCCATGAATAGCAAACAGAAGGACATCCGGCTGGTGGTGGTGGGCTCCATCGGCATTGATACCATTGAGACCCCATGCACCAAGCGGGAAAGCATTCTGGGAGGTTCCGCCAGCTTTGCCTGCGCCGCCGCCTCTTTTTTTTCCGGTGTCGGCCTGGTGGGCGTGGTGGGGACGGACTTCCCGGAATCGCACCGCCAGTTGTACCAGAAGTTTGGCATTGATCTGGCCGGGCTTCAGACCGTGCGAGGGGAAACCTTTCGCTGGTCCGGGGTCTATGAGCACAACATGGACAACCGGCGGACGCTCAGCACGGAGCTGAACGTCTTTGCATCGTTTTCTCCCGAGATTCCGCCCTCGTATCGCAAATGCCCGTTCCTGTTTCTGGGCAATATTTCGCCGGGCCTGCAGGAGCATGTGCTCAACCAGATGGAAGCCACAAAATTTGTCCTGCTGGATACCATGGACCTGTGGATCAACATCGCGCGTGACGATCTCCTGCGGGTGATCAAGCGCGTGGATATGCTGACCGTCAACGAGTCTGAGGCCCGTCTGTTGACTGGCGAGCATGGCCTGATCAAGGCGGCGCAGAAGCTGTTGACCATGGGCCCGAAGCACATTCTGGTTAAAAAGGGCGAGCACGGAAGCATGCTGTTCTATGGCGACCGAATTTTCCTCCTGCCGGCCTTTCCGCTGGAGAGTGTCCAGGATCCGACCGGCGCGGGCGATACCTTTGCCGGCGGCCTGATGGGCGCGCTGGCCTCCTTGGGTGAGGTCACGGAGGAGAGCATCCGCAAGGCCATGCTGTATGGCAATATCCTGGCTTCCTTCGGGGTCGAGGAATTCAGTCTCGACCGGCTCGCCCGTCTCGATCGCCCAGCGATCGAAGACCGTGCCCAGTTGTTCCGGAAAATGGCCATGCCGGCGTAACGCCGGGCCTGTAAAGACCCCCGAAGATCTGGGCCTTGATGTGGTTTGCGCCACCCACGGATGCCAAAGGCGGCCCACGGATGCGGAAAGAAGAGCCGAGCAGAATGTTTGGCAACGAATGTGAGAAGCAACGAATGGGGAGCCGGTGTTGGGATCAGATTGGGATTAGCCACAGAAGGCCCATGAGACACAAAAGGGGACAAAGTCCAAGACCCGCGACAGCTCTTTGTCCGAAAATGGACACCCCGCGAAGGCCACTCACCAGGACCGAACCCTGACGGTACGCTCGCAAGCTCGCGCCCGTGAATGCGAACGTTCCGATGAGAATATAGCTGTTGCCACAAGGCACACGTTGTGCTAATTTGTCCACATGTTTTACTACCAGTGGAACAAAGATAAGAACGAGCAAATCAAGGCCGAAAGAAACCTGAGTTTTGAACAGGTAGTAATGCATATTGAGGGTGGTGATCTTCTGGATGTCTGCCAACATCCGAATCAGGAACGGTATCCCGGACAGCAAATTCTGGTCGTCCGCATAGGGGAATATGCCTATGTGGTTCCATTCGTGGAATCTGACGATGGCCGATTCCTGAAGACCATCATCCCCAGCAGAAAAGCAACCCGTGAGTACTTGGGAGAGAGCCATGCAAAAGACTAAACTGGACAAAGAAGAACAGGAAATTCTCGACTCCTTTGAACGCGGCGAGTGGAAACCGGTGGCCAATCGCCGTCAAGAGATCGCGCGTCATGCGGCCTATGCGAGGAACACCTTGGCAAAGGACAGGCGAGTCAATATCCGCATCTCGTCCAAAGATCTTGAGGAACTTCAGGCCATTGCCGTCGAAGACGGCATGCCCTACCAGACTCTTATGGCAAGTATCCTTCATCGCTTTGTATCCGGACGGTTCGTGGAGACATCCAGCCGAAGCAGAAAGTCCAGGATACCTCGCGTTCCGCTCGGAACCTGACTTTCAAGAGCGGTGCGCGTGGAGGCCGACCATGAGTGACGCCTCACCAGGTGGGGTGTGGTAAAGAAACGACAAAGAAAGTCTCCCACGGATACGGAGAAGGAGAGCCGAGCAGAATGTTTGGCAACGAATTTGAGAAGCAACGAATGGGGAAGCGGGAGTTGGGACCAGATTTGGATTAGCCACAGAAGGCACATGAGACACAAAATGGGGCAAAACAGGACTGCTTCAGCGTCGCATGGGCCCAAATAATGTGGAATGACAATGCAGGAAGCTGGTGGTATT
>CAZFSE010000165.1:0-8857 GCA_964521805.1 uncultured Verrucomicrobiota bacterium | reverse complement strand
GTGGAACAGGACATACGCCAGCTTTCTGCAAGAGGACAAGCAGGCCCAATGCCTCGGGCACAGTCACGCGGAGGACCGCTTCTTGCCCGTCCATCGCAGGCCCTGGTCAGTGCTGGAGGGATTGATCGAAAAGCCCCAGCATTTCCCATTCGAGATCAGGATGTCTGAATCTGTTCTGCCTGCCGCGTCAATAAATTTGATCAGGCATCCGGCTCCCGACGGCTGATCATGTGTGCAATTTCACTCAGCTCGTAATAACGCACCGCTCCAAACCCGTGAATAGAGGCTAGAAATAACAGAACCCAAACCACGCCCCCAACGGCCATCTGGCCCGGGGTGGCCAGCAGGCGGGAAAAGAGCAGGGCGAACAGCGTCATCAAGCACGCGGGCAAAAAGCGCGCCACGTCTTGCAGTCTGATATGAAGCGCCCTGAGCTGAACAGCAAAACAAATGGCATAGAACACCGAAGCGCCCAAAACCGCCCCGGCCGCATTCAACCCACGGACATCCACGGGCAAGCCCCAAAAGATGGCCATAAAAGCAACATATAAACCCAGCGTGGAAATCACATACATCCGCGGCTGTTTGATCAGAAGCGCGGTCCGCCCCATCTGCCCCCCCAGCCAAAAGGGAACAACCGTCATAAATCCGACGGACAGCACGGGAATGGCCTTCGCGAAAGAAAGGCCAAACACCAGGGGGACCAGAAAACGCCCCAGCAACCAAAATGCACCCACGATCAACAGCCCGCACACCACACCCAGGCGAGTGCAAAGATTTTGCCATTTGACCGCACGATCAGTTCCATGCCGTTGCATGACATAGGCAAGGGACGGGAACAGGCCTGCGCCTATCGTGGCCAGCGCCAGTGTCACCATCCCCGTCAAGCGTGTTGACAATCCGATAAATCCAATCGCCTCGACCGAATACCCCCGCAAACTCATCACATACGGCAACAGATTGGAAAAAAGATTCAGCGCCACCGATGAGACGGCGACGAGCCCGCCAAAGGCCATCAGCTGGGCCATCTCCGCCCCCGACGGCCAGCCCTTCACCCAGGCCTGTCCTGGACGGGCGAGAAGAAAAGCGATCAGCATCCAGATCGCATCACCACAAACAGCTCCCATAGGAACAAGCAAAAAGCCCTTTTCACAGTGATAGGCCAGCAGAATGGCCAGAGGCGCCAGGGCGGCTTGCAGGACATTCAGCAGGGCGACTTGAAAAAGCCTCCGCTCTCCATACAGGAGCAACATGAACGTCATGCCCCAACCCTGAAAAACAATGCTGAGGGCCAGCCAGCCCGCGTTCTGCATATTGGAAAACGAATAGTCCGCCCCAAGCACCATCCAAAAGCCGGCAAAAGCCGCCACACTGAAAAAGAAGAGGCGAACCAGCACAACCGCCTTGAATATCCGGCCCGCATCCTCCCAGCGGCCTTCGGCCAGCGGAATCACATAGAAACGAGCCATGATTTCCGGGGTTCCCATGACGCTTAATCCAACCAACAAAGAAGCGATGCTTCGCCAAAGAACCCAATGGCCATAATCCTGTGTGCCAAAGGTCCTCGGGATCAGCATGACGGCAAGAAGGCCGATGATGCTGTTGATGACCTGCCCGCCTCCAACACAAAGAGAACCCCGAACAGCCCGCCCCGCTTCCTGGCGAATGGGGGCGCTCATTCTTCAGACCCCCGTCCGGATTCACCCCATACAGAACGGTACAGAGCCATCAAGGCGTCTCCTATGGGCCGGGGCCCAAAGACCTGTTCGCCCCGTTCGCGGGCCTTCCGCCCCATTCGCTGTCTCACATCAGCATCACGCAACAACTGGAGGATCGCCCTGGCTAGCGCGGCGGGATCACGCGGAGGGACCAGGACTCCCGTCACGCCGTCCGTCACCGCCTCCGAAATCGCACCCACGCGTGAGGCGACCACCGGCTTGCCAAAAGCGGCGGCCATCATGGCCACTCCGCTTTGGCTGGCTTCAATGTAGGGCAGGATCACCAGGGCAGACTCTTGAAAAACCCCGGCGGTTTCATCTTCCGATATAAACCGGTTGAGCACACGAATATGCGAGCCCCAGCGCTGAATGGCCGGCATCCAGGGCGAAAGGTTTCCACTTCCGGCGATGGTCAATCGCACGGACGGTGCCTCTTGGATAATCCATTCCAAGGCCGCTAATAAGACATCCAGCCCTTTGTAGGCATACATTCGCCCAAAAAATAAAAGCCCAAAGGGATTCTCCTCCACGGCAGGCCGGCGGACGTCCAGGGACTCAAGCAGTCCGCAGGGCATGACCACGGCGCGGTCACTCGACAGCCTCCATTTCAGCAGGGCTTGATCCTTGAGCGCCTGGCTGTGCAACACGATGCGCCTGCTGTGCCGCAGGAGTGGCGCCAGCTTCATCCGTTCATACAGGCGGCTTTCACCCGGATGGATGGCCACATCATGCAGGGTGCAAACAAGAGGTGTTCTGCCGGCCCAACCGGCCACCAAAGGCGCATACCACAGGTGCCCCGAATTCACATGGATCACATCCGGATTCCATGCCCGTAAATCGCGATGAAGCCGGCGCATGACCAAGGGCCACAGCAAAAAGTACCGCCATGGGGCGGCCTGGAGGGTCTGCGGCACTGGATATGAAAAAATGCGGCATCCCGCGGCCCAGTCCAGCCCCCCGCCGGCTTCACAAAGGAACAGGGCGACCTGAACAGTCGGATCCGCGGCCAATAAACTGCGCGCCATCATCGCCGCATAATGATACATGCCACCCTGATGCAAGCTGATGATTGCAACCTTCAAAACGTCCCATCCTTTTCAAGAAGCGACTGGAAGATGGCCAGCCGCTTCTGAACGATTCTTGGCCATGAATACTCTTCCACCAACCGCCGCTCATCATCGGAAAACGGATCGAGGCCGGTCATCAGCGAGGAGAACGATTCCACAGGCCCAACTCGGATAATCCGGCCGGCCAAAGACTCATAGCCCCGCGCACCCTCCGGCGTTGAAATCACTCTTAATCCACACGCCAAGGCATCAAGCACCTTGATGTTAATGCCTGTCTTCATGAAATTCGGGTTCAGCAATACATCCCCTGTCTTCAGAAAGTCATCCAGATGATCAACAGGTCCCAGCAATCGAACGTTGGAGGGCACGCTTTCCCCCCGAAAATAACCGCACACCGTGCCCGCCACCAGAATATCAGCCATGCCCTTGACCGCAGGCGCCACCACATCCAGCAGGATACGGACCGCTTCCTGGTTCCCGGAAAAACGGCTCCCCATGAAAACGGCCCGGATGGCCCCGCCATGCCCCGCCCGTGAAAGAAGAGGCCCGTCCTTGATTGCATAGCCGGGAGGAACCACGCTGAGGCGCGAAGAGGCCACGCCGTAACGCCTTATAATCTCTTCCCGGTCCTGCCCCGTGAGAACCACAACATGATCAGCCATCTGAACCGCTGAACGCTCCAATTGAGCCAAACGCCTGAAGAAAAAGGCCGGCCACAGGCTTTTTTTCAAACTGTCCGCATACCATATGGCCTCAACATTTTGCAGAAGCAGAACCACCTTGACACTCGCCGGGAGAAAGCGCCGAACCCCGGCCAGCCAAGGCATGGTCACTTCCACCACTTGACTCCGATGCTTGATGATCTCCGCCGCCAATCGCTTCAAATACAATCCCATGCACTCAAAATACGGAATTTTGCTGAACCCTATCCGATCCAGCGCAATAAGAAGGGAAGCCAGGGTGCGCCATTGCTTCAATTCAAAGCCAGGAGCCTGGCGAAGCGCAGGCGCCCGCAAGGTCGTCAGCGCCACCGCCCGAAACGACTCGGCCTGCCGGGCATATTCCGCATACGCACCCGTGACGAGAGCCTGCCCCCCGGAATACGAAGGGACGATTTGAAACGGAACAAGACCAAAGACCCTCAATTGCATTGAATGGCGGCTTTCATGTTGCGCTTTGTTCTGACCGAAGGCCAAGATGCTTCCGAATTCGGCCCGCCAGATTTTTGCGCAAGGCCGCAAATTGTTGGTTTCTGAGCATCCAAAGCAGGTACTTGATGTCAAAACGCATGTTCAACCAGCGTTGCCGGCGGCGAAAAAATGGCTGGCAACACCACTCAGTGGCCATTTCGCCCTCCTGCATCCTGCGAAAAACCGCGGTCCTGGCCGCCCATTCACCTTCATACTGCCAGCCAGGCTCCGCCAATAAAAACTGTTTCAGAACCCGCCCCGTCCACAGCTGAGTATCATCAACCATCAGGAGCCCGCCTTTCTTCAGCCAACGGCCGGCATACAGCCAATCCACAAATGGGATGGGAAAGCCATGCCCACCATCAATCAGGACCAAATCGAGCGAAAGGTCCTTCAAGCCCGGCAACACGTTTTCAGACCGGTCAAGCAGAAAACTCACTCCGGCCAGCGAGATAGCCTGCGCTTCACAATAGGCGCGTATGCGCTCCTCTTCATCCTGGACGGGGGTAATGCAAATATGCCGGCACCCCTTCATGGCGAGCAAAATCGTGCTTAATCCCGCGCCCGTTTCCAGGGTGCAACTGCCCGGCTCAATCCGCGAGCCAATGAATCGCAACACCTCATCATCCAAGCCATAGCAGGACGAGCCTTGTATGTGAAAAGCGGGACGGTCGCTCAGCAAGCGTTCAATGGCAGGCTCACCTGTGGTCATGGCATTTTCCTTGAATTTGTCCTGAAACAAACCATCATTAAGGCACTATGCGGTACCAAATTTTAAGAAAAGTGGCGATAACCATTTGCTAAGGGATTATGGATACACCCTGCAACCCCATGAACGAAGCCTGCGCGGACCGGTCAATCCCAGCTTCTTGTGATCCTCCGCCATGGCACAGCAAAGCGCTCATTTCGATGATTAGAAGCATCCCCGTCCTGACAAATGGGTATGCCCATTATCTCCATTGGAGAAAGGGGCTCCCCCTGGATGCCGGCTGGGAGCGGAGCTTCCGAGAGCAATCGTCCATCAATGCGGAGGGCCGCCCGATTCCCTGGTTTGTCTATTCCTTCCTCTCGTTTCTAACCCCCCGTATCAGGAAGGACATGACCGTCTTTGAGTATGGGGCCGGACATTCCACGCTTTGGTGGGCGGATCGAGTGCATCAGGTGACGTCCGTTGAAAGCAATCCCGCATGGTTCGCCCGGATCAAAGAGAACCTGCCCACCCATGTTTGCCTGACACATCAGGTGATCGAACCCACCGGACAATACGCACAAGCCATCCTGTCCACCCCATCCTTGTATGACATCATTGTGATTGATGGCCGCGATCGCATCCGGTGCGCGCACTATGCCGTTCAACGGCTGAAACCCAACGGCGTCATCCTCTGGGATAACACGGATTTCGAATGCGACCGCCCGGGAATGCAGGCCCTTCTCCATGCGGGCTTTGAGCAGTTGATTTTCCGCGGGCTGGGCCCCATCAACCATTTCCCCTGGGAATCCTCCGTTTTCTATCGAACACCCAACTGCCTCGGTATATGATGAAATCCCTGCCGGCATCAGCGGAACCCAACATCGTGCCCCATTCTTTTGTCTATCGGCTGTCCCCCAGGGTCTTCGAGTGGTGGTATGCCTTTCATATCTTTTATTTCCAAGTCTTCAAGAATACGGCCTCACAACAGCCCTGGCATCAACGATTTTTTTCGACGGTTCGGGCGCTGTTTATTCGCCCACAAAAAATCCTCTTTTATCCCGCGGCGCCCGACATCTATTCGATTCCCTATAAACTCGGGCTCCGTTTGAAAACCGTGCTCACCAAGAGAACCCATTCAAAACGGACCATCATCATGAAATGGGATCCCTCCTCGTGCTCTCCGAATGACGATTTTCTAGACACCGCTCACCGTCAATCGCCGGTCATCAACTATCGGTGCGTGGATGTCCGCAAGAGCCACCTGGATCACATCATGAAAAAAACCTGGGGCTATGGCCTCGGCGTGGATCCCCTCTCACATCACGGGCCCATGGTCTGCAAGTCCGACTGGAACGCCCGTCATGACGGCGAAGTGATTCACGCGCCCATCACGTCCACAAAAGAGCATTGTGTGTATCAACGATTAATTGACAACACGAGCGGGGATGGCTTGGTCATGGACATTCGCATCCCCGTCTTTCGGGGCCAGTTCCCCTTCGTGTACTTAAAATTCCGCCCCATTTCTGATCGTTTCAGCAATACGAATCTCCATGCGAGAATGGAGGCGGCCTCACACAGGCTGTCTTCAAATGAGCAAAAGGCCATTGCTCAATTCTGCAACGAACTGGGGCTCGAATATGGAGAGCTGGATGTCCTGCGCGACCGGAATGATCATCGCCTTTACGTCGTGGATGCGAACAACACGCCCAGCGGTCCACCCAATCATCTGGCGGAAAACTTCCGGGGTGAAGCGCTCCAAAAACTCTCCCACGCCTTTCGCTCCGCATTTCTTGAGGGAACAGAAGGCCGGCGAATACAAAATCCCCCGGGGGAACCCCCGCTTGACGATGAATGACGTCCCATGACAAAGTCCACGAAACGCATGAAAGCCGAGAAACCCATGCCCGCCATAACGGTCCTGCTCTGCACGAGAAATCCTCGCATGGATTATCTTCACCTTGTCCTGGATGGGCTGAAAGCACAAACCCTGCCGTATGACCAATGGGAACTTCTGGTCTTGGACAATGAATCCGATATTCCTCTCGATGCGGCTTGTACGCCCCTCTGGCATCCCCGCGGGCAACTCCTGCGCGTTACACCAGCCGCCAAGACGGTCGCCGTCCTTCATGGCCTTCGTATAACACAGTCTCCTTTGTTGATAACGGTTGACGATGACAATGTCCTGGCACCCGACTACCTTGAACAATCTCTTCGAATTTTTGATGACCATCCGGAGGTCGGCGTAGCAAGCGGCTATATCTCAGGGAAGTTCGAGACCCCCCCGCATCCCGCTCTTCAGCGTTACCTTCAGTTCCTGGCGATCCGGGATTTTTTAGGAGAGACCCCCCGCATAAGCAAGACACGCGGCATCCGGCCATGGACGCCGGTGGGCGCAGGCATGGTTTTTAGGCGTCCCGTTGGCGAATTATTCGCCCATTCGGTGCAAAACGATGCCGTTCGACTTGGAACCGCGCCGGGCCGAACCCGGATATGGCGCGGGGAGGACACCGATCTGGCCCTTTTTTCGTTTGATGCGGATTATGCCTGCGGGTATTTTCCTCAATTACGCCTCACGCATCTGATCCCACGCGAAAGAGTCGCTCCTGCGCATATGGAAAACCTTCTGTACACATCCGCCTACAAATGTGCGATGCTGATGATCGCAAGAGATGCGTTCAAAAAGAGTTCACCCATTAAAACGGTCCTGAAACGGCTGATTCGCGGGGTCTATTGGCCCACCATCGGAGGGAAACTGCGCCGCCAAATGGAGCAGGCCCTGGATAGGGGTGCCGCGGATGCTTGTCATGATTTTTCCGCGCCACGTTAAGCCCGTTCAAAAAAAACGGTCCGCCGAGTGTGCGCCACGGGATGATAGTTCAGGCCGGTCAAAAACCGGCAGACCGGGTGCTCCGGCAAGTCCTTGATTCCTGTGTCCAAACATTCCACCAAAAGCCAGCGGGGACGGAACAGGGTCCAGTCATTCGATCGAAGAACATCCAGCTCACCGCCCTCGACGTCCAGCGTCATAAAATCAATGGGCTGGCCAGGCGGCAGGTGGGAGGCCAGGATTTCACCCAGTGGTTGGGTTTCCACTTCCATCGTCTGAAAGGTCATGTTGTGCGATTGGGAACGCGCAAGGGCCAGCTTCAAGTCAAAGGTGCTGAAGGCGCCTTCTGAAAACACATAAAAAGGCCAGCGGCACTTTTGGATCGAGACGGCGGCCTCGACATTCATATCGCGGGGGCGCAGACGGCGAAACGCCATCATCGCTCCGGGACGCGCATCAATGTTCAAGCCATGCCACCCTTGGCAATAAAAACGCCACGTATTGGAATACCGAATGGGATGATAAGCGCCGATATCAATGTAGAAACCCTCCTGCCGGGGGGCCTCCATCAGGTCTGCAAGAATCAAATCTTCAGCCTCTTGGGAATAGGATTTTCGCGCATATCCATCCGTGAGGCGCACATACGCATCGGACAGGAGGGCAAACCGTTCCTGCGTGAGCATTCTTTTCAAAACCGCCTTGATTACAGATTTCATCATGACACATGATCCATGGACCCGCCGGGAACTCGTCCGCATGGTAAGCTTAACGCCACCTCCGTTTCAAGGTTCAGATTATGGCCTGTGAAATATCTGTCATCTCATGGCGATCAGGCCTCGGGCCGCTGGTTTATTCGCACCACCGCCTGATAGACGCTCAATCCCATAAAGGATAGCCCCCACCCCGCCCAATAGGGCGCATGGAACGGGCGCAAACACGCCGCGCAAAGGTAATACCGGCGGCCTTCCGCTTTGAGTCCCGCACAATATAACCGATGCGCGATGGTTCCGTAATGCCGGGCCAGCAGGCACAGACGGCGCTGATACGCCTCTGAAAACTTCTCCAAAATGCGAATAAACGCACGGGCATACGCCTCATGCCGGAGCGACACGCTGTCTGTCCGAACTTGGGCAAAATACAGAACGTCTGGAATGAAATGAAACCGGCAGACACGGGCCATGCGCAGAAACAACTCCCAATCCACCAGCACCTGAAGCGACTCGTCAAAACCGCCGCACCGGTCAAACAGCTCCGGCCGGATCAGCGCCGTCGGCGTGCCCACCAGGTTCCCCTCCAGCAAGGCGTCAAAAAGGATTCTGTCAAAAACCGGCGTTCTTCAGGGCTTCCACCGTCAGGCCTGGCGA
>CAZFSE010000164.1:5547-9287 GCA_964521805.1 uncultured Verrucomicrobiota bacterium | reverse complement strand
GCGCTTTCTGGAAGGGCGCGCTCTTCCAGAAATACCTTGCACCCGCTTGTTCTCTCCATAGTGGGCACTTTCTTCCCGCAACAGATGCAGGCAGTGTGCATTCAAACTCTCGCCTTGACGCATGGCATCAATGGCAAGGGCCTTGTGTAGATCCTTGCCCACGCGGACCACGAATCTGCCGGAGTAGTCTCTTGCCGCAGTCGCTGAGGGAAGAGGCTCTCCATCCTGTTCGTATATCTCAATCCATTCCTCGACCGCCTGACAGAGCTCGCGATACACCTTGGCCTCGTCGTCGCCGTGAACGCCACCGAGCATGAGCCCGGGACACGTTCCGACGTAGCACTGGTCCTTTTCCGACCATTCAACAATCTTTAGGTATCGATCAGTCGTCTTCATTCTGTCACCTCACGAACTGCTTTCTCAACATCTCGCTCCTGATACCGTTTCGCGTCATACGAAGGGCTGCCGCTGAGTGTTATCTTCGTTCCTTTGGCGTGGGTGAAATTGCGATGGCTGCCCTTGCCGCCACGATCCACGAATCCCGCCTTCTTCAGGTCCCGAATTAGCTCACGTATCTTCTTTGGCATGTGAGTATAGTACTATAGTGATACTGCATATGTCAACAGGCCGGGCGGCAGTTTTTTCTGAGAGAACATTGTAATATGCGTCACGCATAGCAAAGTGTGTTTGGGGTACTTCCTATGGGTTCCGTCATAAAATCATTCGTATCTTTGTTGTTTTAAGGTTTGTTTGACGCAGTGCAAGGGTTCAGAGGAAGTCTGATAGGCGTGAAGGGGTTCGGGAAGTGGTGGCTCAGGTGAATAGGAACCCACCGTGGCCCGGTCAAGCGCGCCGTGGCGCTGATTCCACCGTCCATGAAATGCGGTTATCTGCTGTAAACCCACCGGCTCCCCCTCTTCGCAAACAGGATGCATTCTGCAATAGAAGAGCGGGCGATCAATGAGACGGTGGTGTTTGGGGAGGCCATATCGCGGGGCCGTTGCTCATTACTGCGGCCCCATGCCCTTGCCTTCACCCATTCGTTCTCGAAAGGACCACAGAAAGCAGGCAAGCCACACAGAGGGAAAACGGAGAATGCTGGAATAGTGGAATGCTGGGATGGTGGCATCTGCCCGATCCAATGCCTGCCCCGCCGAAGCGGCTTCGCGCAGGGGGGCCTGCCCCGCCGAAGTGGGGGCTTATCCCATTCGTTGCTTATTCCATTCGTTGTAAAAAATCTCTTTCTTCATCCGTGGGATCATTTCTTCCATGCCGCATCCTGGGGGTTGAAAGGTGATCGCCTGGGCCGAACAGATTTCGGTTCAGGCTTTCCCGTTCTGCCACCGGCGGTTGTTGAGCGCGAACCGAACAAACGCACTTGCGTCCACTGCGAACCTGCGCCAGCTATCCGGCGATTTCCAGAGCATGGAGAAGTAGCCCCAGGTGGTGCGGGGCCTCATGGCGTGCCGCTGGTAGAACCGCAGGAAGAGTTTCTCCAGGCGCTCGACGGTGAAGCCCGCGGGGACGAACAGGAAGTGCATGCAGTCCATGCGGGTCCAATCCTCGTCGAAGGTCCCGTGCTGGCGGATGTCCCGGTACAGGGGCGTGCCCGGAAAAGGTGTGAACTTGGCGACGTTCAGGTCGTCGATGGGCAGGGACAGCACGTAGCGCATGGTGCGGCGGATGGAGGCCTCGGTCTCGCCGGGCAGGCCGAGCATGACGAGCCCCTTGGCGCGGATGCCCGCCCGCTTGATCATGCGGATGACTTCAGACAGCTTTTCCAGGTCGCCCTGCCGCCGGTGGCGCGCCAGCAATTCGGGGTCGCCGGTTTCTATGCCGAGGCTGATCATCCAGCATCCGGCCTTCTTCAGCGCCGCCAGCAGGTCCGCATCCAGCCGGTCCGGGCGCGCGGCGCAGTTGAAAGTCATGCCCAGGGGCTCATCCGCCAGGCGTTGTGCCAACTCGGCGACCCGCCCGCGGTGAAGCGTGAATTGGTCATCATAGAAATTCAGGTGCCGGATGCCGAAGCGGTCGCGCAGGTGGCGCATGTGGCGGTACACGTAGTCGGCCGAGTTACACCGGAAGTTCGCGCCGAAAACGGAGCGGTCGCAATAACTGCAGGCGCAGGGACAGCCGCGGCTGGAGACAAAACTCGCGTTGGGAGTGCGGGGATAATTGAAGATGGGCAGGGTGTAGCGGTTCGGATAGCCCGAAAGTTTTTCGTAGGCCGGGAAAGGCAGGCGGTCCAAATCAAGGCCGGGTGTCCGCCGTCCAGCACAGTGCACGGCGCCTCCCTCGCGGAAGATCAGGCCGGCGCGGTCGTTGGCATCACCCCGCATGAGTGCGCACAGGGTTTCCTCGCCCTCTCCCCAGACGCCATAATCGAATTGGGGATAGCGCGCAAGCACCTCCTCGCGGAGCGCGGAGACGTGCGCGCCTCCGAGTACCGTGGTGGTGCCGGGCGTCCATGCCTTGATTTGTTGCGCCAGCTCAGCGGCGTTAAGAAACGCGGAGGTGGTGCAACTGAAACCGACGAAGCCGGGGTTGGTGGCCCGCACGTGCTCTTCCAGGCGCGCCTCGCTGGCGGGATCGGCATTGAAGTCGAGGATGTCCGCGTGCAACCCCGCCTGTTCCAGCCAGGCGGCCATGGAGGCGAGGCCGAGGGGTGGCATCATATTCGCCTTGCGCACGATATCGGAGGCCGCGGCACGCTTATCGCCACCCACGGGATGGATCAGCAGGATGCGTTTACGGTCCAGGGACATGGTGAGGCGCTCCCGGGTTGTCGTTCCAGCGGATTTCTTTCAAGGACAGGGTCAGTCGGCAACGGGGCCGGGCGCATTCAATCTGAATACGTTCCACGGCGGCGTGTCCCTCTTCTTCGCGCAGGCCGGAAAGCCTGATGGTGTGCCGACGGCGTCCGGCTGACCGAACCTCGATTTCGTCCAGTATTTCAGCAGAGACGCCGGCCTTATAGCGGATCTGGGTGGCGCCCTGTTCCGTTTGTCCGAGGAGCTGGTTTCCCCGTCGCACCCATTCCGCCGTGAGGGACTGTCCGCCGTCCGCCAGGCTCCACCAGAGCGCGCCCCACAGCGCCTCGCCGTAGGGTTTCAAGCGGTCCGCCGCGGCCAGGGCCACCTCGCATGTCGAGGCGGACGGGGCCCCGTGCATTTGCATGATTTTGATGCCCGACGGACTAAGAACCGCCACGGAAAGATTGGTTCCGCCCGGCGGAACGGCGACATACCAAATGGCCCGGAAGGAATGAAACCAGATGCGCAGTTCGCCCTCGTAGACCGCATGAAAGCCGGTTTGCGCCGCCTGCGCGGCGCGCTGGCTTCCGGCGGGTGGCGAGGCAGGCACGGACGGCGTCCTGAAGCTGGCGCACCCGGACGCGAGTCCGCACGCCAGCAGTGCGGCCAGTCCGGCGAGCCCGTATTTGCTTTGCACGGCCTTCATGCCGGGCCTCTCGGCGTGACGGGCACACGCAACATTCGCGCCGCCGGCCATATCACCCAGCGAGCGGCGGCGTAGCCGCAGGTGACACCCACCGCAAGCGCCAAGCCCATGGCGTGGAGCACCGGGTGCCGTGCGACCAGCAGGAGCGCCGCGCCGCCTGCCGTGGTGATCCACGCCAGGTAGACTCCGTGGCCAATCTCCGTGCGCGCATTGCGTTTCCATGCCTCCAGCATAAAGACGCCATAATCAAAACAGATGCCCACCATCAGCAAGCCCGCCAT
>CAZFSE010000164.1:0-5447 GCA_964521805.1 uncultured Verrucomicrobiota bacterium | reverse complement strand
GGCAGGTCATGGAGGCCGGCCAGCGCTGCCGTCATGGCGGGGCTTTCGCGATAAAATGAGAGCAGGATAAAGCGGTCGCCATTGTCTCGGGCAAATTGTTGTTCCAGCATGGCGAGCAGATGGTTGTTGGTCGGAAAGACCGCCGGATCGGTTCCTTCGCGCAGGGCGTCAAAGAAGGGATCGAAGGCGTTCGTGGCGAAGCCCAGGCTGGGGCCGATCGCGGCCAGCTCCTTGCGGGCGGCGGGTTCATGGCGGTCCCAGAACTCCAGCCAGCGGGCGGCATTGGCGCGGCGCGTTTTTTCAGAGGGGTGGATCACGGCCAGGCTGAAGAAACTGTTGGAGGTTTCCGGCAGGGCGGCCACGTGCCGGTAAATGGCGTCATTGGCTTGGCGGGCAATTTCCGGATCGGAAGCCCATGCCGCAACGATGCCCATGCTCGACGGCCCCGCGCCCCAGTGCTCGAAGAAGGCCTTCTCGTCCTGGATGATGTCCGGCTCCGTTCCGTCCATGCTCGCGAAGTCAAGGTCCACCCGAAGGCCCATGGCGGTGGTTAGGGCCGCGGCCATGCAGGCCAGGTACAGGAGCAAGGCGCGTGCGGGCGGCGGCTCCGGCCGCGCGGCGGCGGGCGCGCGGGGCGCAGGCGCCGCGGTGAGATTTTTTGGAAAGAGCAACGGCATGATGCGCGTGGCGAGCCACAGGGAGAAGAGGATGGAGGCGCTAGCCAGCAGTCCGAGTTGCCGGTAGCCGGGGATCGTCGAGAAGGCCAGTGCGGCGATCGGCATGATGGTTGTCAGGGCGCTGATCCAGAGGGATCGCTGGATCATCCGCACCGCCTCTTTGCGCGTACGTCCGGTTTCAGGGTGCGAGAGGGCCACGTACACATGAATGCCGTAGTCAATGGCGATGCCGGCCAGCATACAGCTCATGCCCACAATGATCGCCGCGATTCGCGCGCCGGTCAGCCCGACAATGGCGAGGCCCATGAGGATGCCCAGGGTGGGGATGATGAAGATGAAGGCCGAGCGAACGTCCCGGTAATACACCATGAACAGCGTGCCAAAGAACAGGGCCGCGAGCGTGCTGGTCCATCCGATGTCACGCCGGATGAGCCGCTGGTTGCTCAAGGTATGGAGATGCCCGGCGATGATGGATCCTTTCAGCCCATCGGGCAACCGGGTCAGGCAGGAGCGGATATGGGCGACCAACTCGAGCGAACCGGCGTGGTCCGTGATGCGGATGGGCGTCTCCAGAATGAGCATGGCGGCCTGCTGGTCCTCGCTGAAGAAATGGCCATCGCTGATGGTGGCTTTGAATCCGATGGCCTTGCCCAGCGATTCGAGGGGCTTGAGAGCGGTCGCCCGGGCGCCCAGCGGATCGCGGCGGAACCACTCGCCCATGGGCATCGAATGAGGGCTCATCATGGTTCTTCGGATGGCCGAGAGGGCCTGGTGGATGCCCTCGGGGGAGATCCGCTGTTCCAAGCTGGAATAGGTTTCGGGAGCGAGAAGCTGGGGGGCGAATGCGGCCAGCTCCTTCATGTCCTCCGGCGTAGGCATGGTGGCGGCCGGTGTGACGATCTGTGAAATCAGGGGCGATTGCAAATCGGCGGCCAGCTGGTCCAGGGTGGCCACGAAGTTCTCATGCTCAAAGCCGGGGGCCTCCGCCTGCACATGGACGATGACACGCCCCGAAAGTTTGGCGTCCTCCAGCACGCGCATGGCTTGCAGAAGCGCCGGGTCTTGCGGAAGCATGGCATCCAGCCGGTCGTCGAGTGGGCGGGTGATGAGCAACCAGACGCCTCCGAAGGCCAGCAACAGGACCACGACAATTTCCAGGCAACGGAACGTCTTCATTCGTTCACGGGGGTGCTGGCTGAAAGGACTTTGACGTTCCAAATTTCGGAGGGCAGGGCTTGGTTCAGCACCGTATTGGTGAAGGCGATGGAGGTGCTGTCCCCAGAGCGTTCCGTGATTTGCATCCGGTCGAGATAGCGGCCATCCGGGCGCAACCAGACCTGCACGGCGGACAGGTAGCTGGCCGCCGGTGTGCCCTCGCGCGGTTTGAACAGAAACGAGACCGGATTTGTGCTGGAAAGCGCGGCGTCGTACGTGTTGGTCAAGGTCTCGTACTGGCCCGAGAACCAGGCCGACATCTGTGCGTGGATGGTGGAGGCGACAGGATTATCCCGCATGGAGATGGTCATTACGCGCCCGGTCTCTTCGTCCCACTGGAGGATGCGCTCGTTCGCGACAACCAGCTTGTAGCGGACGGGCCAGTGCGTTTCCCAGGCAAAACGTCCGTCGCTGGTGATGAACAGGCGGCCTTGGATGATGAGGGCATCCTGGAAGAGGGCCAGGTGCTTTTCTTGGACGAAGTCGCTGGCAATCGAGGAGACCTGCTGGAGGCCGGCCTGCCAGGCGCCCAGCGCCTCGCGCAGGGAATCGGAGGATGGAGCGGTGTCATCCGCGAAGGCGTCGCCTGCCATTCCGGCGCATAGCGCCGCCAGGACGAGCCTGGCGCGCCATCGGAATCCTGCTGGCCGTGCCGGGCTCATGCGGGCCCCAGGTAAGGCTCAAGGTCCGCCATCAGCGGGCTGGAGAACAGTTTCTTGCGCATGGCGGTGAGGTCGTCATGCATCACGCGGGTATTGTCGTAGACCTTGAAATCCTCCGACAGCAGATCCTTCAGCCTGGAGGTGCCATGCCCCAGCGGGCCGATGGGTTTGAGCGCCAGGGCCTGGAGGTCGCACAGCACCTCCAACGTGAGCACATGCTTGACGTTCCGGACAAGCCGGAATGCGCGGCGCGCGGCGATGGTGCCCATGCTGACGACATCCTGATTGGAGGCGTTGCAGGAGATGGAGTGGATGCTGACCGGATTGGCCAGGTGCCGGTTCTCCGCCGTGGAGGACGTGGCCAGGTATTGCGCACCCATGAACCCCATGACCAGTCCGGCCTCGCCACCGGCGACCAGGTGCTCGGGCAGGCCCTCGTTGAGATTTTTGTCCAATAGTTTGTTGATGCGGCGCTCCGACAGATTTCCGAGAGTGCAGACCGCGATGGCCAGCATGTCCATGGCGAAGGACAGGCTCTGGCCGTGGAAATTCCCTCCGTGAAGGATGCCTTCTCCGGGGATGACAATCGGGTTGTCGTTCACCGAGTTGGCCTCGATGCGCACGGTTTCCCGGGCGGCGGCCAGGGCCTCCACCACGGGTGCCAGAATCTGGGCCGTGCAACGGATGGAGTACACATCCTGCACGTTGACGCCTGCCTGGTAGACGCTTCGGGCCAGATCGCGCTCGGCGCCGATCCGCCGGTGGATTTCGCCACGCTGGGTGATGTTGGACGAGCCCTGGTATAGCCGGCGGATGGTCCTGGCGGCCGCGACCTGGCCGGGGTGGGGCTTCAGGGCATGCAGTTGCTCATCAAAGGCATCGTCAATGCCGCCAAAGATTTCCATGGCGAAGGCGGCGGTCACATGGGCGATGCGCAACGCCTTTTCCGCGCCAAACAACGCGAACGCCGCGAGAGCCGTCATGGCGGCGGTGCCGTTGATGAGCGCCAGCCCTTCCTTGTAGCTCAGGGTAATGGGGGTGAGGCCAGCCTTCGCGAACGCGGTGCGGGCCTCCATCAACTCCCCCTGATAATGAACCTGCCCCTCCCCTATCAACCCAAGAGCCAGGTGCGCGAGATGCACCAGATCCCCGGAGGCCCCGACGCTTCCGCTTTCCGGGATGTGGGGCGCGATGCCGGCATTCAGCATGTCCCGCAACGCGGCCAGCAGTTCAAGGCGCACCCCCGAAAAGCCCTTGAGCAGGGTATTCAGCCGCAGGGCGAGAATCCCGCGCGTGATGTACGGCGCAATGGGCTCGCCCAGGCCGGCCGCATGGCTCCTCACCAGATTGACCTGCAACGCCTCGATCTCGTCGCTTCGGATGATCTTGTTGCACATCGGGCCAAAGGAGGTGTTGACCCCGTAGAGGATCTTGCCTGCGCGCACTTCATCTTCCAGAAAGGCGCGGGACTGGCGGCAACGCTCCAGCGCCGCCGGATCCAGCTCAACCTTTCGGTCGCCCACTCCAATGGCAACAATATCCTCAATCGTCAGGTCGTTGCCGGTCAGTCTAACGGGGGATACATCAAGCATGGGGTGTCCTTTCCTGGCCTTGGCTGGGCTTGGATCGCTCGTCTCTCCAGAAGGTCAGCTCCGCCGTGGCGATGATCGTATCGCCGCGACGCAATTCTCCTTCGGTGATGAAGAACCCGCCAAATTCGCCAGCCTTTCGGATGTCAATCAGCAGGTCGTCGCCGGCTTGGGCCGTGCCTCGCACCTGGTACTGCCGGACCTCGGCCAGAAAGCATACCGGCGGCTGGGTGGCGCCGGCGGGCGGGGTGAGGCCGCTGATGGCGGCGGCGGCCTGCGAGATCAGCTCGACACCGGAAACCTCGTCCCAGCGACCATCCTCGCGCAGGTACCACGCCCCCGCTTGCGCCCGCAGGGAGGCGCGGCCCGCGCCTCCCTCGGCGGACAGCACCTGGTCAATCGCCAGCATGGGCCGCGCATGGGGTGTCAAGACCGCCGCCTCCATGGGGAAGGAGGGGGCGGTCCTGTCCTGCGGCTCTTGTGCCACCGGAGCGTGCTCCGGCTGATGAGTGGATTCGGTCATGCGTTCGTCCTGCTTCCTGGTGATCCCGCAAATCAAGGCCGTGATTATTAACCGCGCCCCCCTCCAGGGTCAAATGCGAAATCCGGCGTGTAAACACAGAACGACCGAAAAAATCGGGTTTGTTATTGACACCGACAGGTGGTAAAAGGTGTTTCAATATAAGGGGCCTTCTTGCTGGGGCTTTTTGTGCCGGTCTTGACAACGCCTCTGGAATTGATTGGTGAGATGAACAATGAAGACACATGACGACCCTCTTGATATTGTGCGCGAAAGCCGGATTAGACTCTCCCACGAATCTGGAAACGATCCGAAGCGGCTTGTTACCGCTTTGCGGGAACAGCAATCCAAATACATTCGCCAAATGGAAAGAAATAAACGCACACTGGCTCGCGTAGCCGAGGGCCGTGAATGCTACGGCAAGGACGATTGAACAGGCGATGAACTGGGTCTCCAAGAGCGGCCCTGAAGTATGACGTTTCCAAATCCGAGAATAAGCCACTGAACGACGTGGCATGGAAGAAGCAACCCCACGGATGGAAAAGCGTCCCACGGATGCGGAAAAGCAGAGCCGAGCAGGATGTTTGGCCCCCCTACGCGAAACCGCTTCGGCGGGGCAGGCAATGAATGGGGAAGAAGAGGAGCCCACATGCCCGATCCTGCATGCACCCCGAGCATCCTGTTCACCCGTCGCCCGTTGTGAAAGGTGCAAGATTGAAAGCTACACGGCACGTCCACCCTTCATTCTTGACATTCTCTGTTGGAGCTCGCACCCTGCAGAAGA
>CAZFSE010000163.1:0-9310 GCA_964521805.1 uncultured Verrucomicrobiota bacterium | reverse complement strand
CTGATGGCCCGCGCCCTTTCCCATCTCCCCCCCCTGCCCGGCCTGAGGAGTAGTGTGGATAAAATTCGTTCCTTGCCTTAGCGGCTTTGCGAAGGGGGCTGAAAAATCTTTCTTTGGGGACGTTGCGGGCGGAAGGCCTGCGGTAGACCTATCGGCTTGCATACGCTTGCCCGGTTCATTATGATAGCCCCCCATGGATGGTGAACTGGTTAAGTCTGTACAAGGAAACAACCGCCGTGGCGCCTCGCTCGATGAGATTTGCCGCGCCGCCGGTGTCTCCAAAGCCACCATCTCAAACGTCATCAACAACAAGCCCGGCGTCAGCCAGGAAACACGCCAACGCATCCAATCGCTGATCCGTAAAATGGGGTATGCGCCAAAACCTGCGGCCCGCCACCTTTCCTTGGAACGCACGGATACCCTCGCCGTGGTCTTTCAGGACTTGACGCCCGGCTGGCTCCTAAGCATCTATCGTGGCATCCTGGCCAAAGCCGCCGAACTGAAGTATCACGTGATCACAGCCCTCTCCGTCTGGGAGGGGGACCAATACGAACTGCCCACCAATGTGCTGGGAACCGCCAGCGTGGACGGGTTGCTCTGGCTCGACCCCCGCCTGACCCCTGAACTCATCCGCCGCTTCCGCAACGAACAGCACATGCCCTTTGTGGTGCTTCAAGGGCATGTGGACGACCCCGACATCTCCACCGTCTCCGTCGAAAACACCCGCGGTGCGTACCTCGCCATGAAGCACCTGCTCGAACTTGGATACCGGCGCATCCTGCTGATCACCGGCCAGGACGATAATCTCGACTCCCAGGAAAAACTGCGCGGCGCTCAACAGGCGCTGGCCGAATTTGCGCTTCCTCTGGATCCAGAGATGGCCGTCAACGGACACCATGTGGATGATTTTGCCATCCGCGCCGTGGAGGATTTCCTGAAAGCGGGCCACCCCCTGCCAGAAGCCATCTTGGCGTTCAACGACAATATGGCGCTCGCCGTGATGCGATGGCTGGCGGATCAAGGCGTCAAGGTCCCCGAACAAGTCGCCATCGTCGGGTTTGACGGTGTGGATGATGCTCGCCGCGCAGGTTTGACGACCGTCGAAAGCCCGATCCGTGAACTGGGCATGCTGGCCGTCCAATTGCTGGTGGACATGGTCCGCACGCCGATCCAGGAGCGCAGGGGCCAGCACCTCATCATGGCCGGCACCCTTGCCGTCCGCAAAACCTGTGGCGCCCACCTGAAGCAAAGAATTTAGCGGGTCTCAGAAGGCGCGCACAAATGGAGGCCTGACGGCTCCCCCCCCAGAGCTCATGCATGGCCGCTGGGCAAGATTCAGGCAGGAATATCCACACGGGGTAGCGCGGTGATGCTGTGCCCGCGTCCGGCGGGGACACAAAGCATGTTGCGCGCGGCAAGCCGGCCAAAGACATTCTCGCGATTGCCAGAAAAGTTGTCCGCATGGAAGTAGGGCGCAACATGCCAGTAAAGCTCATAACCGAGCGAGGCAATGTAGCGGACAAGGCGGTCGGAGCGGGCCTGGTTGTCCGCCATGACCTGGTTCACGCTGGAGGCATCCACCGTTCCCAGCACATCGTTCTCAACATACAGAATGGGGCGCAGGTTCCGGAGCGTTTGCTCCGCACCCTTGAGCACCTCATATTCCATGCCGACCACCTCGACCTTGATGAAGTCGCAACGGGCCAGGTGAAAGCTGTCCAGCGTCGTGAGTTCAACAATTTCGCAATCGGTATATTTCACCCCCTGAAGGGGGAGGGCGGAAAAGTTGAAATCTTTCAGCCAGGGCGAGCGGACAGGCACCTCGATCTGCCCGCGGTGATCCCCCACGGCCATGGGGTGGCAGTAGCACCGGGGAAGGCTGTTGAGCGCAACATTGGCGCACAAGGCCTGGAAAAAGAGGCGCTGGGGCTCAAAGGCAAGCACCGCCCCTTCCGCCCCCACGGCACGAGCGAAAAAAACCGTGTGCGGCCCAATGTTCGCGCCAACATCCAGCACAAGATGGCCGGGACGCAAAAGGCGCGAAAACAGGCGCACCTCATGCTCCTTCCACTCACCATAAAGGGCAAGAGAGCGCCCGATGTAGCGATCGTTGACATTGTATAGCATGGACCCATGCCGGCATTCCTTGAGATGATTGAACGGTTCCATAAAGCGCACGGCATCCTAGCGAAAATGCGCGCAAAGGGAAGCATGAATGCTCTGCCTGTCCCATTCGTTGCGCCCCCCCCATGCATCAGACTTTTATGTCTTTTGCGCCTTGTGTGGCTCCGCTAAACAGAGCCCTCTTCATCCGTGTTGTCCGGGTGCTTCAAAGGTTGAATCTGGAGACGGGGCCCCAATACCGCCCCCAACTTCTGGAAGTCCGTTGAAGGCCCAGCATCCGGAATCACACCGTGAAGAGCCTGTTCTACTGGATCCAAATGCGATCCCATGCAACCACCGTCGTCCCACCCGTCCCGCTGACGGCCTTCAGGGTAATGCACAGAAGGCCAGCGCCGCCACCATTCCAAGCATCCATCGTCTTCTCATTGTGACTCCTTGTGTATGTGTGTGCGAGTGTCCGTGCCTCTGGAGCGTAAATAGAGCAAAAAACGGGAACCGGTTTCAAGAAAAAAAGGAAAATATTTTTAAAAAGTAAAAATAAAGCTTAAAATAAAGGGAAATAATAAAATTTAATAAAGTAACCGAATCCGGAAACGATGGGGCATGATGATCGCCATGCGGGTTAATTGACTGGCATGAGGGGTGGGGATGTCCTATTCTTGCGGCCATGAAGCAGAGACGCGGAGGCCTATGAAAAGGTTGGTTGAAAAGAAAAGCAACGAGGGGAGGGCGGTGGCGAGGGCAAGGGCCACCCTGATGGATGTGGTTCGGGAATCGGGCACCTCGAAAGCGACGGTCTCCCGGGTTCTGAACAACCGTCCAGGGGTCATGGAATCCGTGCGCAAGAGGGTCCAGCAGGTCATCAAGCGGCTTCATTACACGCCTGTGGCCGCGGCACGGGCTCTTTCATTGGCAAAGAGCAATACGCTTGGGCTCGTCTTTCAAGATATCACATCGGGTTGGACGCTGAACGTGTTCCGCGGGATCATGCATGTGGCCAGTGGAACGGGCTATAGCGTGGTGACCGCGCTCTCCACGCTTCCGGGCGATGAACACCTGCTTCCGAGCCGGCTAATGGCGGAAGGCCGGGTGGATGGCCTCGTCTGTTATGATCCGCGCCTTGCACCGGATGTCATTGATTCCATCAAGATGCAGGGAATTCCCTTTGTTCTGATTCAGAAGCAATGCAAGGATCCCGATGTAAACACGGTCTGCATTGAAAATATCCGGGGGGCGCATCTCGCCATGCAACACCTTCTTCAACTCGGATACCGCAGGATTTTGCTCCTCACGGGCGGCGACGAGCATGAAGATTCAATAGAAAGACTGAACGGCGTTTATCAAGCCCTCCAGGAATTCCGGCTAAAGCCTTCCTCCGTGGGCCGGCTGAACGGGCATTGTGTGGGCATCCATGCCGTGAATGCCTTGCGTGCGCACCTGGATCAGAAGAAACGGCTTCCGGAAGCCATCTTTGCTTTTAACGACAACATGGCTCTGGCGGTGATGCAGTGGCTCAAATCAAAAGGTGTTCGCGTGCCCGAGGAGGTTGCCGTGGTTGGTTTTGATGGGGTCGAAGAATCTGAATTCGCGGGCCTTACCACCGTGGCCAACCCCATGTATGAGACCGGGGTCCTGGCCGCCCAGATCTTGCTCGACATGGTCTCCCACAGCAATGAAAGCAGAAAGGCCCGGCAAGTGCTTCTCAGTGGCCATCTGGTCGTCCGTGAATCCTGTGGGGCAAAGCTCAAGCAGGGTGCCCGTCCGCAAGGGCCCTCTTGACCGGGAATCGCCTGGCGGTGGGGCGGACGCCCGGGAACGTGTTGAGACCCGTTGGGCCGGGTCTCTTGCCCTTCCCTGCGCTGGATTTCAGGACACTCCCGGCCGCATACGATGTGCGGCCGATAAAAAAAGTGAAACCGGTTACACTTTTTATTTGCAATCTCCCGGAAGCTTGTTACGTTTTCACGCCAGTATGACGTGGAGACGCGTCGATCCACAGATGTAGATGTAACCAGCGAAGAAAGGTGAGCAACGTGACAACCCAGTACAAGGACTATGGCCATTTCAGTGAGGATAAGACGGAGTTTATTATAACGAGGCCCGACACGCCCCGCCCCTGGATCAATTATCTGTCCAATGGGGAGTATTGTGTTTTGATTTCCCAGACAGGCGGCGGGTTCAGTTTTTACAAGGATCCGGACAAAAATCGTATCACACGTTGGTCGCCTGAAAACTACCTGCATGACAAACCCGGACGCTATTTGTACCTGCGAGACGAAGAATCTGGCGAGTACTGGTCGGCGACCTATCAACCGGTCCGGAAGTCCGATCACTTTGAGGCGGTCCATGGCTTGGGATATACCACCATCAAAAACACCTATTCCGGCATTGCCTCGGAGGTCACCTGCTTTGTTCCACCCGGCACAAAACATGAACAGTGGCTGGTTCGGATTTCCAACACCACCCAGAGGCCGCGCCGGCTGACTGTGTATCCCTTCATCGAATGGCTGTTGGGCAGTTTTTTTCCGGAATTGAGCATGCGCAACATCTCCATTCTGCTCAATGAGGGGCACTACGATAAGAAGAACAGGGCCATCCTGGCGACCAAATTCCCCCTGGGCAACAAGCCGTGGGAGTATTCCTGCTTCATGGCGTCCAGCCTGCCTGTGAAAGGCTATGACCTTGATTACGAGGCGTTCATGGGCCGCTATCGCGATCATGCCAATCCAGAGGTGGTGGAACAGGGCAAATGCCGGATGACGGACAACGTACGCGGATTGAATCTGGTGGGGGTTTTTGAGTCCGCCCTGTCGTTGGCGCCCGGAAAGACCAAGGAATTTTCGGTCATCATCGGCATTGAAAAGAAAGGCAAGAGCGTGGCCTCCGTGATTCGCAATGCGCGCGACCTGAAAAAGGTGCAAGCCGCGCTGGATCAGACGAAGGCCTTCTGGCGAAAAGAAATCCTGGAGAACGTCACGATCACAACGCCGGACAAGAACTTGGACACACTCACCAATGTGTGGGCGAAATACCAGGTCTATATGTGCAACCATTGGGGGCGTTCAGCGACCTTCTACCATGAAGGGCATGGCGAATTTGGTTATCGCAACACGGCCCAGGATGCCTTCGGCATGCTGACCATCAACGCGCGGTATGCCCGGCAGAGATTGCTCAAGCTGGCCCAGCACCAAAAGGCCTCCGGCCAATGCATGGCCGGCTGGTCGGAAGAGGTGGGGCCCTCGCTGGGGCGTCCAACCTCGGACTTCCCCGCATGGCTTCCCTTCCTGATCAATGATTATGCAAAGGAGAGCGGCGATTTTGACCTGTTGAATCAGCAGGTTCCCTACTTTGATGGCGGGTCGGCGACCCTCTATGAACATGGCCTTCAGGGCATGCGGTTTTTGCAGGATCACGAGAAGGGTGAACATGGCTTGCCGTTGATGGGGACACAAGACTGGAACGACGCGCTGGATCGCGTTGGAATTGGCGGGAAAGGGGAATCCGTCATGCTGGCCATGCAGGTGTGTTGGGGGCTGAAAAACCTGGAGGAGATCGCCGCCTTTCTGGGGGATGACCGGGTCGTCAAGGAATGCCGCCAGCGCTATGAATCCATGAAGCAGACGATCAACCAGACGGCCTGGGATGGCAACTGGTATCTGATGGCGTATGATGATGAAATGCGGCCGCTGGGGACCAGGAACGACAAGGAAAACCAAGTCTATCTGAATACGCAGTCCTTTGCCATCATGGCCGGGATTCCCGATGCGGAGCGGCTCAAGAAGGTTCTGGCCACGGTGAAGAAGCGCTTTGCTGATCCGTATGGGCCTCCACTGTTTGTCCCCTATTACGGGACATATCATGCCAACATTGGGCGCATCACGGCCTTTGCGCCGGGCACCAAGGAGAATGCCGCCATTTTTTGCCATGCCGGAACGTTCATGGCGTATGCGTATCTGACGCTGGGGATGGCCGATGAGGCCTGTGACATCTTCAACCGCATTTCGCCGATCCGCGCTGTTGGGAATATGGAGATCTATCGCAGTGAGCCGTATGTCTTCCCGGAATACATCACCGGCCCTGGAAACGTTCGCTATGGCGAAGGGGCCTTTACCTGGTTGACGGGAACCTGCAACTGGTTCTTGGTGGCGGTTACCCAGCAATTACTCGGGGTCAAACCCGAGTATGCCGGCTTGCGGATCAATCCATGCCTGCCGACCGGATGGAAAAAGGCGCATGTGGACCGCATTTTTCGTGGAACACGCTATTCCATTGATATCGTTTTGGGTCAGGAAAACCGTATCTATGTGAATGGCCAGCCCATTGAGGGGAACCTGGTGAAGATGGATGGACATAAAAATGCGATGCAGGTGAAGGCGGTGCTCAGTGGTCCCGCAGGATTTCACCCGGCTTGAATAATGAGTGTTCCGCGGGGCTAAACTTGAGTCAGAGACGGACGGCGCATGGGTTTGCGCCGCCCCTCCCGATCAACGCGAACGGCAAGCCTCATCCGGCTCCCCATTCGTTGCCTGCCCCGCCGTAGCGGCTTCGCGCAGGGGGGCTTTCTTAATTCGTTGGAAACCATCCCCCTCTTCGCTTGCCGAAGTAACGCCGCCGAGGGGCCAGGATGGTCACCTGGCCCTTGCTCGTTATCATCATATAAACACCTCTTTTCATTCGGCGCGATCGTGCTGGCCCTTTTTGGATAAAAGGCCTTCTCTTCTCTTACACCCCTTCATACGAAATCGGGAGGGACCTTCGGCTCGTTTTTACTGCTATACAGCCCCTCTTTTTCGCGGTACTTTTTTCATTGTGAAATCTTTCACATTGTGAAAAAGTGCACGGTGATTCGTCCAACCAGGGATTCAAGGACATGGTTTCCGAGAAAACAATTGGCCGTTTGGTGGTATACAGGCGTTTACTCAATGAGTTGCACGCTCAGGGCGTCGCCTGGGTGCATTCGCACCGAATGGCGGAACTGGCGAGCGTCACGGCCACGCAGGTGCGGCGCGATCTGATGGTGCTGGGCCACCAGGGCACCCCCATTCATGGCTACGAGGTCACCGGTTTGCTGGACGGCCTGCGCGATTTCATGGACACCCCGCAAGCGCAAAATGCCGCCCTGGTCGGCATCGGCCATCTCGGGCAGGCCATCCTCGCCTACTTCGCGGGCCGCCGCCCCAAGCTCGCCATCAGGGCGGCCTTCGACAAGGCCCCCGCCCGCATTCACTGCACGCTCCATGGGTGCGAGTGCCATCCCGTCGAGGCCCTGCCGGACGTCATCCGCCAGCTGAAGATCAAGCTGGCCATCCTCGCCGTCCCCGCCGAGGCCGCGCAGGAAACAGCCCTCCAGCTTATTGAGGCGGGCGTCCGCGGGCTGGTCAATTTCGCCCCCGTTCCCCTGCAGGTGCCGGAGGGCGTCTTTGTGGAGAACATGGACATCACCTCCGCCCTGGAGAAAGTTGCTTTTTTTGCCTTGCGCGGCGCCCGCCTGACGGGGGGCGCGCGACCTGTAAAACGAACCCAACGAAAAATGAGGACCGCATGATTGCTGAAGCCAAACCTTGCGCCTGCTGTCAGGAACCCGCCTCTCAGGAGGAGATGTTCAGCCGGCTGGATGAAGTCATTGCCGAATACAAAGACCGGGAGGGCGGGCTGATCCCCGTCCTGCAAATCGCCCAAAGCATTTTTGGCTACCTGCCGGAAGAGGTGGTCAAGCACATCAGCCGGGGCATGAACAAGCCCTACAGCGAGGTCGCGGGCGTGATCACGTTTTACTCGTTCTTCTCCACGCACCCGCGCGGCAAGAACATGGTGCGGGTCTGTCTGGGCACCGCCTGCTATGTGCGCGGCGGCAAGCAGGTGCTCGATGCCATCAAGAAGGAGCTGGCCATCGAGGTGGGCGAAACCACGGGCGACCGGGTCTTCACACTGGAAGTGGCCCGTTGCTTCGGCGCCTGCGGCCTGGCGCCGGCCATCATGATCAATGACGACGTCTATCAGCGCGTCAAACCCAGCAAAATCAAGGAAATCCTCAACCGCTTCCAACAACCGCCCGTCTCCGAAGGAAAGGGGGCCTGACCATGCCCAAGAAACTCAAAACCCCGCAGGAATTGCGCGCCTTGCGTGACCGCGTCTTCGCCAACGACTGCCTGACCCGCTACTTTCATCTCTCCGCCACACGCGAGGTGGAGCTGGTCACTCATCACAAGCGCACCGAGCCGGATGACCGGTACACGACGCATATCCTGGTCTGTGTGGGCGGCGGATGCCTGGCCTCTGGTTCCAAGGAGATCAGCAAGGCCTTTAATGAAGCCATCAAGCGCCATGGGCTGACCCGCAAGGTCAAGGTCATCGAAACAGGGTGCATGGGGCCCTGCGCGGAAGGTCCGGTGGCCAAGATCATGCCGGACGGGGTCTTCTACCAAAAGCTCACCGCCGCCGATGCCGAAGAAATCATTGAACAGCATCTGGTCAACGGAAAGATTGTCGAGCGGCTGATTCATCATGACCTGACCTCCGGCAAGTCCGAGGCCAAGCTCCAGCAGATGGAATATTTCAAGAAGCAGAAGAAAATCGTCCTGCGCAATTGCGGCCTGATTGATCCGCTGAACATCGAGGAATATATCGCGCTCGATGGCTACCAGGCGCTGGCCAAGGCGCTGACCAAGATGAAGCCGGAGGAGGTCGTGGAGGCCGTCACGCTATCCGGCCTGCGCGGACGCGGCGGCGGCGGCTTCCCCACCGGCGTCAAGTGGGGGCTGACCCGCAAGGCCAAGGGCGACAAAAAGAACGTCGTCTGCAATGCCGACGAAGGTGATCCCGGAGCGTTCATGGACCGCAGTGTCCTCGAAGGCGATCCGCACAGCGTCATCGAAGGCATGGCGCTGGCCGGTTATGCCATCGGGGCCACGCGCGGCTATGTGTACTGCCGTGCGGAGTATCCCGTCGCCGTCGAACGCCTTAATCATGCCATCACGCAGGCCCGCGAGTACGGCCTGCTGGGCAAGGACATCTTTGGCACGGGCTTTGAGTTTGACCTCGAAATCCGCATGGGCTCCGGTGCCTTTGTCTGCGGCGAGGAAACCGCGCTGATGACCTCGATCGAAGGCAAGCGCGGCGAGCCGCGTCCCCGCCCGCCGTACCCCACCACCCACGGTTTGTGGGGCAAGCCGACCCTGGTAAACAA
>CAZFSE010000162.1:0-9485 GCA_964521805.1 uncultured Verrucomicrobiota bacterium | reverse complement strand
GAGCCTTGCTCGCGTGGACGGCTGTCTGCTGAATCCGCATTGTTGCGAAGGCGCTACGCCGGGGCAACGTTACGCCTCTGCGGCGCGAATCGTACGGAGCAGGCGATTGGTTCGAAAATCATTCTTTTGATTCAGTTTTTGGTCTTTTCAACATCCTGTGCAATATCTTGACCCTGTGCAATCCTGCATTTCTCCCCATCGCCAGCGGATTGGGGCCGCGTCAGCGAACCAGGTGGCGATCATGCATGTGCGCGCTCAAGGCGATCGGCAATCCACACTTTGATCACCGACTGCCTTGGAACACCAAGCCGCTTGGCTTCGCGGTCAAGAGACTGAATCATCCAGACAGGAAAGTCTACATTGACTCGCTTCTGTTCTCGGCCGGGGCGGGTAGCATTAGCGAAATCGAGATATTTGGTGACATCCTCGCCATCATCGAATTTTTTGTCAAAAGCTTCACTCTTCATACCGTTCAACCTCCTTTGTCCGGGATCGCCGTACTGAGATTATCCGTGTATTGTTGTCTCGCATTGTGAAGATCGCCGACCAGTTCTTGGCACCGATACGTCCAATCAGCATCAAACGCGGCTCACCCTGCGTATGTGCAGGCACTTGCAGGCGATCCGGATCGTTCCACAATGCTTGGGCTTCGACAAAGTCGAGGCCGTGCTTAGCCTTGTTCGCTTCACTTTTCTCAGGATCGAACTCGAACATCATGTTGCTGATAATATACCTTTAGTATACCTTGCGTCAACCGGCAAGGTGTTGTTTTCTGATTCTGATTCGAATGGCGGCGGATCAGCAACAGACGGGCGCGCGAGCCTTGCTCGCGTGGACGGCTGTCTGCTGAATCCGCGTTGTTGCGATTAGGGCACCTGTCCGACAGGTGCCTTAATCGGAATTGGGCCGAACAGATTTCGGCCCTACGACGACATCTTGCTCGCCCTCATCCTTGACAAAAAGCGCTTTCCGAGTATGTTCGCGGGGTTGCCTAATGGACGGCAACCACAACAAGGAGATGAAAATGGGCATGATTAAGGAATTCAAGGAATTTGCCATGCGGGGCAACGTGATGGACATGGCGGTGGGCATCATCATCGGCGGGGCGTTCGGAAAAATCGTCTCCTCGCTGGTCACGGATGTGTTGATGCCGCCCCTGGGCTGGCTGACGGGAAGCCTGGACTTCTCCCAGCGATTTATTGTCTTGGGCGCCGGGGATTTTGAAACGCTGGAAAAGGCCAAGGAGGCCGGCGTCGCCACCCTGAACTACGGCATGTTTCTCAACAGCGTCATCAACTTTGTCATCGTCGCCTTCGCCATCTTCATGGTGATCAAGGCCATTAATATGGCCAAGAAGAAAGAAGAAGCCAAGCCCGCCGCGCCGCCCGCGCCCTCCGCCGAGGAAAAACTGCTGGGCGAAATCCGCGACCTGCTGAAGGCTCGCTAATCATTTATTGAACAGGAATCAAGATGAACAAATCAACGACCCTTTCAATCTCTCTGCTGTCCGCGCTCGCCCTGATGGCGGGCGCGGCGCTGGCCGAGGAGGCGCCCGCGGCCTCGCCGGCCTGGATCACCACCGCCGCCGCCGGCCTCAGCCTGGCCCGGGGCAACACGAAGAACCTGCTGGCCAATGGCTCGATCAAGTCGGAGCGCAAGGGTGACGCGAACGAATTCACCCTGTCGCTGGAAGGCAACTATGGCGAAACGGAGGTCACCCGCGACGGCGAGAGCCAGGACGAGACCAATGTGCAGAACGCCAAGGCCCTGGCCGAATACCGCCGTTTGTTTGATGAGCGCAATTACGGTTATGTCCAAGGCGAGGGCTCCCACGACCACATCGCGGATGTAGATTACCGTGTTATTGTCGGTCCCGGCGTCGGACGGTACTTCATCAAAAGCGACATCCAAAACTTGAACGCGGAGGTGGGCGTCTCCTACATTGGCGACAAGGTGGGCGGAGTCACCGGCGACCGTGCCGCGTTGCGCCTTTCGCAGAAGTACGATTGGATGGTGAGCAAGACGGCCAAGGTCTGGGAAGGCGTGGACTATCTGCCCACGGTGGATGATTTTGGCAACTACCTGCTCAACGCGGAAATAGGCGCAGAGGCCGCCATGACGGCCAAGCTGAGCCTGCGTGTGGTGTTGCAGAACAAGTACAACAGCGAACCGGCGCCCGGCAAGAAGAGCAACGACCTGGCCTTGATTGCCGGTCTTTCGTATACGCTGTAATCTGCCGGCTTTTCATCACGGCAGAATAGGGTATGCTGGCCTCCTACTGACGAGGAGGCCAGCATGCTTTTTTTATCGGAAGCGGAGAAAGCGGTTTGGACCAGGCTGGGCGGGGACCTGTTGCAACGGACGGTGCCGCCGGAGGCCTTCGATGCCTCCATTCGCCCCAATCTCCGCCCTGTCTTCAAGTTTTTTGCGGGGGCCTTGCTGGCTTCGCATGGCGAGGAGGTGCAGGCGCTGGACTGGTTCCGCCAGGGCGCGCGGGAGGAGGACGAACTTCTTTTCCTGAACGCCTACATGGTCAGC
Organism: uncultured Verrucomicrobiota bacterium; assembly: GCA_964521805.1. Classification (GTDB taxonomy): domain Bacteria; phylum Verrucomicrobiota; class Kiritimatiellia; order CAIQIC01; family GWF2-57-35; genus CAZFSE01. The sequence goes on along the minus strand of CAZFSE010000162.1, from coordinate 6,947 downwards.
TTTCTGGAGCGGCAGAAGGGGCGCTTCATCATGCCGGCGGTGGCCTTTGAAGATCCCCGCCCGTTCGTGCATTTCGCGGGCGTCCCGCAAATGAAGGAGGCGCGCGCCGCTTTTGTCCGGCACATGGACCACAGCCTGCCGGTCTTTGACCACCCGCTCAAGATCATGGACATCGGGACCGGCAACGGCGCGTTGCTGGTCATGCTTCTTCAACACCTGCTGGAAACCGGCAAGGTGCGGGACATCGAAGAAATCCTGCTGATGGATGCCTCGCCCGCGATGATCGAGCTGGCGGCGAAGACGGCCGGTGCCGTCTTTCCGCCGGGATGCATCCGCACGCTGACCAGCCGTATCGAGCAGGTTTCCGAGGGCCTTGAAGGGCACTACGACATCGCGCTGACCTCACTGGCCTATCATCACATGCCCCTGGAATCCAAGCGGGTTCACCTCAAGAAACTCGCCGCACAGCTCGATCATCTGCTGATCTTTGAGCTCGACGCCAACAACGACACCCCTGAACTCAACACCCCGGAGCTGGCCTTCTCGGTGTATCAATCCTACGGGCGCATCATTGATTTTGTCTTTGCGCACGATGCCGATGTGGCGCTGGCCGTGGGTGCCGTGGACAGCTTCCTGATGACCGAAGCCATCTCCCTGCTTACGCAACCCCGGGGCCGCCGCACGGAATACCACATGCTCAAAAGCCAGTGGCACGGCCTCTGCCAGGAAACGCTGGGCCACGCCTTCACGTGCCGGTGCGATTCGGCCTGTTATGCCGATGAATACACCAGCTTGTTCTCCCTGCACTACGGAAAAGAGTGATCCATCTGCTTAATTTTCAACAAGATACACAATTTGTTACCGGAATCATGCGTTTTTTTCTTTATCTGGCGAAAAAATGGCCCATAGTTACCGCCCTTTTTGAAAACCCATGGAACGTGGAGCATAAAACATGAGCGCACCCATCACGATTGACCGAGGCATTTTGAGCATCGAAGGCACGCCCACCTTTGTGTGGTCGGCGGACTATCCCTATTACCGCGACGAGCGGGCGGACTGGTCCCGCCAGCTCGACAATCTCAAGAAGATGAACGTCAAGATCGTGACGTTTTATATTTCCTGGCGGCATCATGCGCCCAAAGATCCATTCCATGCGGGCGGTAAATACGATTTTCACGGCGATTATAACGACCGCACGGACGTGCTGGAGTTCATCCGGCTGATCCAGGAAAAGGGTCTGCTCTGCGTCGCGAAGCCGGGCCCATACATTCATGGCGAAACCCGGTTTGGCTCACTGCCGGACTACGTGATGCCCGACTACAACGCCGCGATTGAGATGCGGCAGGACATCGCCGGACAGCCGGTGCCCGCGCCGTACGTCTTCACGAACAAGCCGCCGGCGCCGATGGACCCGGAATATTTGAAGTTTGTCCAGGACTGGATGGAGCATGTCGCGCGTGAGGTGATCATTCCCAACGAATATCCCAAGGGGCCGATTGTGGCCATGCAAGTGCTCAACGAAGGCGTGTACTCGCGCGGCGCGGCACCGGTCGACCTCATCAACTTCGAGGCCTGCGGCGTGGCGCACTATCGGGACTTCGTGCAACAGAAATATGGCACCATCGAACGCTACAATCGGGCGGTGGGCACCGCGTTCAAGGACTTTTCCGAGATCACCGCGCCGAAACCCTGGACCCCGCAGACCAGCCGGGGCGCCATGCTCCCCTGGATTGACTGGGCGGAGTTCGGCGAATATTTCCACCACGTCATTGCCAAGACCTACACCGGCTATCTGACGGCGGCGGGGACCACGGTGCCGGTGGTGATGAACATCAACACGCCGGCCGAGGCCCGCGGGACCGCCGTGGAGAACCATGTGGGGCGCTTCAACCCGACCTATTTGAGCGGCGTGCTCCATTACGGCTACACGAACTGGTGCGGCGTGGTGGCGCGCAATCCGGATGCCTACCAGAAATATAAAATCGTCGGCAAGGCCGCGCGCGGCATCAACATGGAGGAGAATTGGGGCTTCGAGTCCTACGATCCGCCGCATTACTGGTACACCCAGCCCTCGTATTTCCAGTCGCTGGCCTACATGCTTTGGGGGGCGACCGGCCTGAACATTTATCTGGGCGTTTCGTGCGACTGCTGGACCAGCGAGCTGGCGACGGACCCAGGGAGCCTCTACATGGGCAACCACCCGATCGCGCACGACGGAACATTCCGCGAATCCTTCTGGACCTGCCATCAACTGGGCTCGCTGATGAAAAACATCGGCGGCGACCTCGTGGCGCAGGCCCCGTTTGCCCCGGTGGGCTGGGCGCTGTACACCCATTATGCCCAGGCCGCGAGCTGGAACATTTCTGAAGACGACTGGAAAAAGGCGGGCTTCCACGCCAAGCCTCATGCCGCTTCGCCCGGCTGGGATTCCTTCATGGCGCTCTGCGACAAGAACCGCACCGCCAACAGCGTCTGCTATCCCGCGGAGGACACCGTCGAACGCCTGCTGGAGTTTCCGATTCTCTTCCTCAGCGGCGGCGACTGGATGGACGAGGCCACACAGAAGAAGCTCGTGGCGTATGTCGAACAAGGCGGCGTGCTGGTGCTGACCTCGCAGATTCCGGTCCTCGACGATCTGCTACAGCCCTGCACCTTGCTGAAAGACGCGCTGTTCCCCTGCGCCTGCGCGAAGGCGCAAACCGGAGGCACCGTGCTCTTCGATCAGGGCGCCTTCACCGGCGCGGCGGAGGGCCTCGTGTGGCGCCTCCAGGAAACGGCAGGTCTGCGCACCTGTGCGACGATCAACGGCCAGCCGTGCGCAGTCGAGGCCCAGCGCGGAAAAGGCAAAGCCCTTTTCCTGGGTTACAACCCCTGGAAAAACACGGACGGCAACATCGGGCTGGTGGAATACCTGGCCCGGCAGTACGCCGGCGTTGCCTTCCAATCTCCCGTGGCGCCCGTGCCAGCTCACGAGCTGGTCGAGGTCATGGACTACCACAACGACGCCCTTCACCACCGGCAGGTCTACGTCCTGACGCGAAAGACCGCGCCCGAGACGTACACGATCGCACTCCACCAGCCCAGCGGAGAAGCCGAATCCTTCACCCTCCAACTGCCCGCCTCCAGCGGCGCGCTGGTGGGCTTTGAAGGCCGGCGCATCCTCTCCGCCTTCATCAAAGGCATCAACGACATTGATAAAAGCGCCGCCGCGCCGTCGCTCGCGTTTCATGAGGACCGCCTCAACGCCGCCGATCCGTGCGACCTCTATTTCTGCCGCAAACAGGACGGCGTCTGCGAGGTCTCCGTGGCCAATATTCAGAACGAGCACAGCCATACGCTCGTCACCCTGCCGGCCGCGTTCGACGCCGTCTCGCAGATCGTCCATCTCACCAGCGACGGGCGCGAGACATCCGTCAAGGTGCGCGATGCGGAAGGCCGGGCGGCCTTCATGGCCACCGACATGCGGCACATCAAGGCCATCCACACGCCGCGCAACCTGGCCTACAACGCCACGCTCACCGCCTCCTCCGTGGGCCAGCCCATCTGGGGGCCCGAGAAGGTGGTGGATGGCGTTCGCGGAACCTACTGGCTCAGCGAGCCTGCCGACGGCCAGTGGATCATGGCGGACCTGGGCAAGATGCAGTCCGTCCAGGAAATCGTCGTGGGCTGGAACAGCGACTACGCCCGCGAGTACACCGTGGAACTCAGCGAAGACGGCGCCTCCTGGCAACCGGTTTGCACCGAACCCTGTGGACGCCCCGGGCGCAAGCTCATCACCCTGCACGAGCCCCACAAGGCCCGCTGGGTGCGGGTGAATGCCCAGCATAGCGGAACCGGAAAAGGCTTTTCCATGTACGAGCTGACCGTGCGCATGCACATCGCCATGGGGTCCGAACAAACCCCCGGCTGGAGCCCGTGCTACCGCGTCCACCTCAAGGCGTAGAACAAAAGTTCCAACCCTTGGAAAAATCGCAAAAAAAAGTTCCAAGGGTTGGAAACTTTTTTTGGCCGTTTCACGAGTTTGCATTTTTCCGGCGCATTTGGCAGGATTCCGCAGATTTTCAGCCTCTATGGCGCGGCTAAAAGGGAGGGTGCATCATGGACACGTTCTGCTATTTCAAACACGCCGTTGTGGTGTTTTTTATCGGCCTGGCCACCGCCAGTGCTCATCCGGAAACGGCCGTTCCGCCGGCCTGGGCCACGCCGTGCGGCGGAGAGTTCTGGCAAGCCGCCGAACCCCGGCAGGATATCGACCTGCCGGGCATCGCAGACCGCATTGCCCATGCGGTTCGTCCACAGGTGAATGGCGCCTTCGCGGTCAAGGCGCGCCTCTACCGGGCGGAATTTCCGGACGGGCGCATTCTCTTCATGCCCCACGCACGGGAAGAAGCCCCGGCCCTCTTGCAGGCGCGGGTGCTGGGAGGCGCGCCCTCCCCATCGGCCTGGTGGTTCACGGGGAACACCGCCCAGCGCCTGATCAAACCGGAGCTCTCCCTCGTCGAGCACGTGGAAGCGCGGGCCGATGGACTGCATCTGGCCTGGATCTTTGGAAAAGCACCCCCGCCTAAAACCGATTGGAGCCTGGAGCTGGCGGTCGGAGGCTATGCTCCCGCGGGCGCAAGCGCCCAAGGGCATGTGTATGCCTCTGCCGTCAACCCTGAGGCCCGGCTGTGTATTGGCCCGGCGGTGGTGGTGGACGCCACCGGCCAGCGCTGGGCGCTGGAAACCCGGCAGGAAAAGGGGCTCCTCGTCATCACCGTCCCCGCTGACATTCTGGCAGAGGCACAGGTTCCCTTCTGCATTGATCCCGCCGTCAGCCCCCAGTTTGGCGTGGACGGCGCCACTCACGCCTTGGCCCCAGCCAATGACCGCCAGCTGGAACCCAAGGTGGCCTGGGGGCTCACGAACGGACTCGTGGTCTGGCAGGATCTGAGGAAAGGCGACTTTGGGGAGGCCCCCGAAGTGTATGCCACCCGCATCGCACCGGGGGGCGCCATCCTGGATCCCGTGGGCCTTCGCATTGCGCCGGAACGCGACAGCCAGGAAAGCCCGTCGGTGGCCTGGAATGGGTCATCATTCCTGGTGGCATGGAAAGATGTGGATGCTCAAACCAACTGGAGCATTTATAGCGCCTGCGTGCGTCCGGATGGCAGTCAGCAGGCCGCCGTGCAAATCAACTCGCATACCAATGCCAGCCGGTGGGGTCCCGCCGTGGCCAGTGATGGCACCGGCCTCAGCCTGGTGGCGTGGACTGATTACCGGACCAATTCCTACAACATCTTTGGACGCCTTGTGGACAATGCCGGCCAGCCGGTGGGAGGCACGGACATCCCCATTTGCATCGTCTCCAACCATCAACAGCGTGTGGCCGTGGCCTGGGGAGGCACCAACTTTCTCGCCGCCTGGGAAGATCACCGGAACAAAGGGGTTTGGAATGAGGCCAATATCTACGCGGCCCGCATCAGCCCAGAGGGCCAGGTGCTGGAGACCAATGGCCTCCGCCTCTACCCGGCCTCCGGCCAATATGGCTCCCAGTCCGACCCCTCCGCGGCGTGGGGCACGGGCGATTACCTGGTCGTATGGTCCGATGCCCGCAACTACACCTCCTCAAACAAATGGGATATTTATGGCGCGCGCATTGACAGCGCCGGAAGCAACCTCTTTCCGGCCAGCTTTCGCATCTGCACCGCCACCAATAATCAAAGCCAGCCCCATGCCGTCTGGGGCGGCACCAACCACTGGATCACCTGGGTGGATTACCGGGGCACCAGCGTCTATGCGCACATTTACGGCACCCGGATGGATGCCTCCACCAACGTGCTCGATGCCCAGGGATTCGCCATCAGCACCAACAGCACGCGGGGGTGCTGGAATCCCTGCGGCGCCTGGAACGGAAGCACGCTCTTTGCGGCCTGGGAGGATGACCGCCGGGGCTATGATGAGACGGATATCTACGGCGCCCGCATTCAGCATGCGCAGGTGCTGAACCCCGCCGGCCTTCTGCTGAGCGCCTCGGCGGACAACCAGTGGGTGCCCTCCGCGGCGTGGGGGCTCACCAACTACCTGGTCGTCTGGCGCGACAATCTCGACGAAACAACTTCGGACATCTACGGCGCGCGCGTCGGTCCGCTTGGCGGAGTGCTCGATCCGGCGGGCATCGCAATCTGCACCGCCAGCAACAAACAACGCGATCCCAAGGTGGCCTGGGGCGGCACCAACTGGCTCGTGGTCTGGGAAGACGACCGCAACACCAACAAAATCGTCATGGGCACCCTGGCCTATCAGGATGTCTTTGGCGCGCGCGTCAGCGCGGGCGGCCAGGTGCTTGAGCCCAGCGGCATCGGCATTTGCACCAACCCCGGCCCCCAGTTCGAGCCCGTCTGCGCCTGGAATGGGGCGGACAGCTTTCTCGTGGCCTGGCGCGATTACCGGGTGGCCACCGCGCCCTACCCTTCAGACATTTATGGAACACGGGTCAACCCCGCCGGGCAGGTTCTCGACGGGATGTTGGGCATTGCCATTTGCACCGCCACCAACTTCCAGTTTCGACCGCAGATCAGCTGGGGCGCCAGCAACTATCTGGTGGCCTGGGAGGACGGGCGAAATGCCACGAATCGGAATGACATTTACGGGGCACGCGTCAGCGGGAGTGGCGTATTGCTGGATCCTGACGGCATCGCGATCTCCACCTACCCCACCAACAAGGGGGTGCCGCATGTGGCCTGGGGCAGCACCAACTGGCTGGTCCTGTGGCAGGACCGCCGCAATAACTGGAACGAGAATGACCTTTTTGGCGCGCGGATCACCCCGGGCGGAAGCGTCCTCGATGCGGGCGCCGGCCTCGCCATCTGCACCGCGACCGGCCATCAATTCAACCAGACCATCGCCTGGAGCGGCACCAACTGGCTCGTGGTCTGGGAAGACGACCGCAACACCAACAAAATCGT
>CAZFSE010000161.1:0-9655 GCA_964521805.1 uncultured Verrucomicrobiota bacterium | reverse complement strand
GGGCGGCGATGGTCCTCCGGACCACCCGCAAGGATGGGGCTCCATTCTGGGGGTGCTCGTCGTATCCAACCTGTCGTGGGATCAGGGCGGATGGGTGCCGTGTCTCAGCCGATCTGATTTTACCTTCAATTCCTCGATGGGTATACTACTCCAGTTACCAAAGACGGGAGGCTTACATGGCATTCGATCTGGCATGGCGAACAGGTTGGTCTTGGTTTTCGCGCGGGTTCTTCTTCCTTGGTTTCCTTTTTTTTTGCCCGCATTCGCCGGGCGCTGACATCAGCGGAAAACTGGCGGCGATCACCACGTCCAATGCCGCGGAATTTGGATGGACGCTAGGCTCCGGTGAGCTGGCCTTTTCGGGCTACAATGTCCGCATCATGGGGACGGCCTTGTCTTCGCCGGCAAGTGCTTCCGGCACGTTTTCATTTGCATCCTCGCCCACGGGATCGGTGAAGCTGGTCTTGGAAGAGCCGTCCGGCTATGACGTCTTTACGCATGATTCGCGCCGGTTGCCCGTGACGGTGACGGGGTCCAGCGTTACGGGGGCTGATTTTGCGCTCGACTGGCATTGGCGGGAAGTGTCGGGCTATCACACCAACTGGGGGCTGGATGGCTACGACAGCTGGATCCCTCTGTTTGTGAGCGAGCAAATCGTCTTTGTGGCGCACCGCGTGACGGGAGTTACCCCGGAACGCTTTGAGCTGTATCGGACATTGAATCATGGGGTGGATTGGACCTGCATCCTGACCCATTCGCAAGATGTCATTCCCCGTGTGCGAATTGGCCCGTTCTTCTTTGGGGATGCTTCTCACGGAGTTGTGCTCGCGGAGGGCGATGGTGTTGCCGGCGGCATTGGCTTTTACCAGACCGGCGATGGGGGGGCGAATTGGAATTACGTGAGCCTGGGCATGCCGCCGAACTGTTATGACATTGTCATCGAACGTTTCACGAAGATTTCCTCTTCGCATTGGATAGCAGGAGGGCACATTGGCGGCGGGGTGCAGGGCTATAGCGGGGACACCTATACGGCGATTTGGGAAACGCTGGATTCCGGTGAGACCTGGAGCTTGGCCTGGAATAGCGATTTGGGCAGTGATCCAGGAACTTTTTCCGCTCTTAACGCCAGCGCGAATGGCCGCGCCATCGGTTTTTGTACCCCGTATAGTTCTGGTGGAGGGCCGATTCTTTTGCGGGATGCCGTTGGAAACTGGACGCGGGTGCAGTCCAACATCGTGGTGAACTCGGGCTATGGGCCTGCCGATGTGCCGATGGTGGGCGATGCGGCGTTTATCGCGGGCAGTGTCAATGGCACTTCGGGTGTGTATCGCAGTGACAACGCCGGTGCTTCGTGGACCCGGATTGCCGGGCATGGCCTGCAATACATGGCCTTTGCCACGACCAACAAGGGCTTTTTCACGGCGGGCGGGCCAGCGTATGCCTCGTATGACGGTGCGGTGACCATCTTCAAGCAGGCGGGCGGTGGCGGGTGGTGCTGTCATGGAAACGAGATGTGGGCGTTTGATACCACGCAGGCGGGCTGGTGGGAAGGGGGGGCGAGCGACCCGAACGCTCGGTCCCAGCTCTTTACCTATAACGAGCCGGAGCAGGCCGGCTTCGAGATCTATGCCGAAGAACTCACGACTGACCGGCCCGGCGTCTGGCCCGGCGAGCGCGGTGTGCCCCTGGCCCGGTTGCGCGCGCGGAATTGGGGGACGATGGCGGTTGAGCTTTCCAACATCACCTGGCTGGCGCAGGGGACGGTCAACGAAGCCTCCGCCGTGCAAGGGCTGGCCCTGATCGAGGACTCGAACAAGGACGGATTGATCAACGATGGCGATGTCCGGTTGTCTCTCGGCACCTTCTCCAGCGACAACGGAACGCTCACACTGGGCATCCATCAACGGCTGGAGCCGTGGGATGACCGCTACTATTTTCTGATGCTTGATGTGGCGTCTTCCGCGCCGGTGGGCGCGACGTTCAGTTTTTCCTTCGGCGCCGCGGATGTGCTGGCCCGGCGGACGGATACCAGCGCCGCTCTGCAACCAGACTTCCCGCCAGGCGTCCGCGTGCAGAGCGCTGTCGCACAGGTTCAGAACAAGCTTTTCTCGGAGGATTTTGATTCCGGCACCAATGCATGGTCTTGGGACTCCTCGTATACGAATGGAACCTGGGGTGTCTCCCGCACAGCGTATGTGTCGTCCAATTACTCGGCGGCTTTGTTCAGTCACTGGGCGTATGCGGAGTATCGCAGTTTGACCTTGCTGGATGGAATATCGGTTGGACCCGGCCACGGAGCCACGCTGTCTTTCCATCACGATTACCGCCTGGACTACAACCAGGGGTACACCATGTCCGCCTATATTCACGCCTCCGTGAATTCGGGTTCCTGGCAACAGGTGAAATATTATCCGTATGGCGCCAGCGACGGATTGCTGGTGGACACGCTCCCTCTGCATTCTTACATCCCGGCGACAGGCGGTTCCGTGCGGATCCGTTTTCAGATCTATCAGGGACAGGGGTGGGGCGGGCCCAGTTGGTGGCGTCTTGACAATATCCTGCTGGCGGAACAGGACCGCTTGACGCTTGCCTCTTGTGCGCTCTACGCGGCAACCAATCTGTATTATCCCTCCGGCACGATTTTGACGCAGACTGTGGCGTCCGTGACAGCGGTTGGGACCACGCAATGGATCTGCCGTGGCTGGACCGCGACAGCGTCGGCACCGGCCTCCGGCTCGACCAATTTCATGGTCTTTGCCCTGACCAACGCCACGACGATTCAATGGCTGTTCGACACCAACTACTACTTCTCCCGGCAGATCACGGGGTCGGGGACTGTGAGTGTTCCGGACGGCTGGTATCTGGCCAGAACCAATCTGAACATCAGCGCCCAGCCGCAGGCGGGCTGGAGGTTCTCTCACTTCCTGCTTAACGGGACGTATATCTACTGCACGAATCTGGCCTTGACGCTTTCCGCCCCGCAAACCCTGGAGGCGGTATTCGTCACAGAGGCCACCCCGGACACCTCCGTTGGCGCGGCGTTGAATGCGGCCACCCCTGATTTTTCCTGGAGCACCGGCGGGAATCTTCCGTGGTTTTATCAAACCAATGTTTCGCAGGATGGCGAGGCCTCGCTCCAAAGCGGCCCCATTGGGAACAGCCAGACGTCATGGTTTGAAACAACGATACGCGGCCCGGGCTCTCTGACCTGGTGGTGGAGATGTTCCTCTCAGACCAATGCGGATTATCTCTATCTGTACCGAAACAGTTCGACAATGAAATCGTTCAGCGGCGAGACGGGCTGGATGCAGGCCACCCAAGCCCTGGTCTCCGGCGTCAACACCGTGCGCTGGAGTTATGTGAAGAATTCTTCCTCGACCGGGGGGATGGATGCGGCCTGGGTGAGCCAGGTGCACTATACGCCCACGCGCACGATTGGCAGGAGCCCAACCTCCATCAGTCGCACGGGCTCCGATGGCGAGAATCCCACCAGCGACACCCTGAAGATCTATAACAGCGGAGCGGGCCTGCTCTCGTATCAGGTTTTGGACAATGCCTCGTGGCTGGACTTGACGTCGCCCACGGGCCTGGTGGCGGTTGGGCAGACCGGGGACGTCTCGGTGGTGTATCAGACGGCGGCCTTGCCTGCGGGAACCTACAGCGCAATGATCGCCATTTTCGGCGATGCCAACAACAGCCCGGTCTACATCCCGGTGACGTTGCGGATGTATGGCCAGCCGTTGCTGTCACGGACGCCCTCGTCGTATTCGATATCCGCACTGCCAGGGTCTGATGTGGGAGCACGAACCGTTCAGGTATGGAACAGCCAGGGGCATCTCCTGAAATATCAGGCGTCCAGTGATGCGGGCTGGTTGAGCGTGGACCCTGTTGAAGGGACGAGCGCCGGCGAGACGGACGAACTGACCCTGCAGGTCAGCAGTGCCGCGTTGCCGGTGGGGTCGTACACCGGGCGGGTCTCCATCACCGCCAATGCCACCAACGCCCCACTGGAGACGTGGGTCTATCTGACCGTGAACACGCCCCGGCTTTCGCTGAACACCAACTTGATTCAACAGGCCATTGCGCAGGGCAATAATGCCACGGCGGCGGCGTACCGGATATCCAATAGCGGCTTGGGGACGCTGTATTACACAAACGAGTCGCAGGCCGGGTGGCTGTCCATCGTGCCGGCCACCGGCCAACGGGCTTCCGGAGGCTCTTGGCAGACCGTGACGGGGTCCTATCAGACGGCCCTGCTGGATGTGGGCGTGTATACCGGGCTGGTGGCGGTCAGCGCAAACGATCCCATTTCCAGCCCCCAGTATGTGACCCATCTGCTGACGATCTACCCATTCAGCGCCCTGGGTGAGGCGCTCAATGCCACGCAACTGGTGTGGAGCACCGGGGGTTCCGCAAGCTGGTATGGACAGCCTTCGATTACGCATGATGGCGTATCGGCGGCGCAAAGTGGTTTGATTACGCACAACCAAAGCACCTGGTTTGAGAGCGTGATTACCGGCCCGGCCACGCTGTCCTGGTGGTGGAAGGTGTCCAGTGAAGCCAGCTACGATTATCTGCGGTTCTATGTGAATGGCTCGGTCAAGGAGTCCATTTCCGGCGCGCTGGATTGGCAACATAAACAGTACGTTCTGGCCACCGGCATTTACACCTGCCGATGGACCTACAGCAAGGATGGGTCCGCTTCTGTTGGCTCGGATGCCGGCTGGGTGGATGAGGTGGTGGTCTCGTATCCTAGCGGGCCGGTTCTGGCGCTGAGTTCCAACCGGCTCGCGCCGCAGGTCATCACGCTGGGCGGTGATGGAACCAGCCAGGTCTTCACGGTTTGGAATATCGGTTTGTCGAACCTGGAATATACGATATCGGACAATGCTGGCTGGCTGACAACGGATCCGGTCTCGGGCGCCAGCACAGGCGAAGTGGACACCATCACGGCGAGTTATGACACGGACCTGCTGGCCGCCGGCATTTATACCGGCGTGATCTCGGTGGCGGGCAACGCCGAAAATGCGCCGTGCTTTGTGACCAGCATCGTGACCGTGGCCGGGGCCAGCGTACAGCTGGGTTCCACGTCGTTGACCGCCAGCGTTTTTCAAGGGCAGTCTGCCGCAAGTCAGGGTTTTTATATTTACAACAAAGGGCTGGCGCCCTTGTTTTACACCAACGCCTCCAGCGCGCCCTGGCTGAACGTCACGCCCACCAGCGGCATGACCGCCGCAAACGGGTCCCCCTACATGACCGTGCAATTCGTGGATACGGCGTCCCTGGCGGCTGGCGTTTACAACGGGAGCATCACCGTCAGTGGCACCGCCACCAATGGGCCGGCGATTCTGCCGGTTCAGTTGTCCGTGCTCTCCGTTTTGCCGCTGGGCGAGGCGCTCAACGCCACCCAATTGGTGTGGAGCACCGGCGGCACCACCAACTGGTTTGGACAGGCGAACGAAACGCATGATGGGGTTTCCGCCGCGCAATGCGGGAACCTCACCATGAGCGAGACCTCCTGGCTGGAAGCCCCCGTGACGGGAACAGGCTATCTGAGCTGGTGGTGGAAGACCTCCAGCCAAAGCGGCAGTGATGTGCTGGCGTTTTATCTGGACGGTGTGTCCCTCCATGCCCTTTCAGGAACCAATGCGTGGACACAATATGCGCAGTGGATTGGCGAAGGCACGCACACCTGCCGGTGGGTGTATGCCAAGAATTCGTTCGGCACCGCGGCGGCCTGGGTGGACGAAGTCACCTTCTGGCCCGTCCAGGAACCCTTGCTCTACCTGTCGTCGCAGGAGGTTTTTACCTACATGGAGAGAGGCGATCCCGCCTGCGAGTGGTCTTTTGAAGTCGCCAATGCCGGCCTCTCGAACTTGAATTATACGATCACCACCAACGTGAGCTGGCTCTCGACCGATGTCTCCAGCGGCAGTAGCACCGGCGAGTCCGACACCATCGGCGTTTCCATTGATGCGGGGTCGCTCCCCATGGGGCTTTATACCGGCGTCATTACTGTGGCGGCGAACGCCACGAACAGCCCAGGGCTCGTTACGGTCTGTGTTTGGGTGGACGATGCGCGACTGGCGTTGACGACCAATGCCCTGCGCCTTCAGTCTCTGCAGGGCTATGCGCCGCCCACGGCTTTGTATGGAATCTACAACGCCGGCTGTGGGCAACTGCACTACACCAACACCCCGCAAGTGGCGTGGCTGAGCGTCCAGATCACCAACGGCGTGGCATACGATGATGCCTCTGTGCAATGGATGCCGGTCTCCGTAGATCCCACCGGTTTGGCGGCGGGCACACACACCGGGCGCATCGTGGTGGCCTCCAATGGGGCTGAATCGCCACAAGAGGTGGAGGTGATTTTCCACGTGGGTTCTGTGATTTCCCTCGACTCGGCCTTGAATTACACGTCCTCGCTGGCGTGGGCCACGGGGGGCAGTTCAAATTGGATCGGGCAGACGGCCTTTGCCGTGGATGGCGGCGCGGGCCTGGGCTTCCATCTGCTGGACAGCCAGTCCAATTGGGTGCAAACGACTTTTTCCGGGGCGGGGGCGCTGGTCTGGTGGTGGAGCAGTTCGACGGAGCCTCATGCGGATCAGATGACCCTGTATGTGGATGGTGTTGCGCAGGAGGGCGCGCTTTCCGGCGAAACGCCCTGGCGCCAGCGGATGCTTGTCATCGAAGGCTCGGGCTCGCACACGGCCCGCTGGGTATACGCCAAGGACGCGTCACAATCGCTGGGGCTGGATTCTGTCTGGCTTGACCGGATCAGTTTCAACCCCATGGCCCTGGACAGCGATTTTGATCAGATGAGCGATTGGCAGGAGATCATGGCGAACACCAATCCCAATGATGCCGGTGATTATCTGCAGGTGAGAGGGCCGGGACCTTCCGCGACCGGGGGAAAGGTTCTGATACAATGGAACAGCGCCTCCAATCGCACCTATCGCTTGTGGCGCACACAGAACCTGTTGGAAGGCTTCCCGACGATCAAAGGCTCGGGCCTTCCGGCCACGCCGCCGATGAATACCTATACAGACACCACCGCCACCTCGAGCGGGGCGTACCTCTATCGGATCGAAGTGGAGTAGCGGCACGGAGCATCAGGTCTTTTCTGCCGGCGGGGAGCTGATGACATCGCTCCCGAATGCCGCGAAGAGCAGGGTGCCGAGCAGTCCGAATGCAGAGGCGGCCAGCAGATTGGCCTCGGGGCTGATGCGCCAAAGAAAGGCGCCGGCGCCAGCGCCAACGGCCACCACCAGATCCCGAAAGAGGTAGTAGGCGCCAAACATGGCGGCCTTCTGGCCCTCCGGAGCGAGGTCCATGATCAGGGCCTTTCGCGTGGGCTCTCCGAATTCCTTCAATCCGCGCAGGATGAACGCCGCGATCAGCCAGGCGAAGGATCTGGAGAACAGGAGGAGCAGAGGGAACAGGGTGAAGTTGACAAAGGTGATGAGCACAAACGGCTTCTTGTGGCTTTTGTCGGCCAGGTACGCGACGGGAATATAGACCAGCAGGGCCGTGGCCATTTCCACGGCGGTCAGCACTCCGAAGGCTTTGCCGGAGACCTGCGCGGTGGTGTAGCCGGCGATCGAGCTCATGCACCAGATGACGACGTACGCATACGGAATCTGCTCGCAGAAGCGGATGAGGATATCGGACATCAGCAGGCGGCGGAGGGAAGGGTCCATTCGTTTCAGGAGGCGGAAGGCGCTGGCCTCCGGCGTCTTTTTTGACGCGGCGGAGACGGGGGGCGGTGCAATCAGCACTTGTTGAAGAATGACGGCCAGGCCGGCCATGGCCAGCGCGGCCACGAAGGCGACGCGCACGCCCACGATCACGCCCCAGCGGTCAATGCAGAGCCCGCCGGCGATGGGGCCCAAAGCCATGGGGATGCGGCGGACAAGGGAATGGACGGAGACGCCCATGGTGCGTTTGGATTTGGGAAGCACCTGGGCCACCAGGTCCATCGTCGCCGGCAGGGAGATGGCCGTCCATGATAGGAAGAAAAACGATCCCACAATGACGGCGGGCCAGGTGGGGATGGCGATGACAATGGCAAGGCCCAGCATGGCCAGGAGATTGAAGACGAGCAGGGCGCGCTTTACGCCGAGGCGGTCGGAGAGATAGCCGCCTGGGAAGGAGTAGAGGGCGGAGAGCAGGTTGTCCAGGGCGTTGAGCAGGCCCGGCCAGAGCACCCCGCTTCCCAGCGCCAGCAGGTACATGGGCAAAAAGCGTTCGGCCATCCGTTCGCCCAGTCCAACCAGGACCACCATGCCCAACAGGCCCGCCATGCTTCGCTGGAGGCCAAAAAACTCGAAGATGCGTTTCCGATTCATGATGCTTCCACCCCGCAAGAATAGATCAAGCACGGGTCCAGCAACGTACAGCAGGGGAGAACAATTACAAGCGGTTCAACCCGCGTCCCCCCGGCCTCCTGCCCGCAGGGCTTCGCAGAGCGACCGGCCTGCTTCCACCACGATGATCGTCCAGAGCGGTCAATCTGCGCCGGTGCGCAGGGTCATCAGGTTGAAGCGATTCTTGGCAAAGATGTACCAGGCGGCGACGGAGACAAACCCCCGGTCCGGGTCGACCCATTCCGAGCCCCCGGTGTGATTGACGGTGTAGGGCAGTCCGCGGGTCTTGACGCCGTTGATATCCCGGTCAATCAGGAGGCCATCCATCTGGTTGGCGTAGAAATTTCCGCGCTCCTCCTGGCCGACGGCGAAGTAGGCGCAGGCCATGTGGCCGACGCCGTCGCACCAGATATTTTGGATTTCGGCGTCGGCGCTGGACCAAAATCCAACAACCGTTTTTCCGTTGAACTCCACCGTTTTTCTGTAGCGCAAGTCGTAATCGGGGATGTTGAGAACTTCGGCGGAGTCTTTGCCGAAGGCCATGACGCGCCAGGAGTACAGGTCCAGGGGCAGGGTGTTGCCCTTGAGCCCGCGGTCCAGCCAGGCGCGAATTTTTCCTGCGGTCCGGTCATCGCCAATCAGTTTGAAGTAGGCGTAGGCGTCAATGTTGCCCTCGTGGTGGCCGAAGGATTCGTGCAGTTTGGAATCGCCCTTGATCCATCCGTGCCGGAGATAGCCGCCGCCATCCGGCGCATCGGTATAGTAGGAAATCAGCAGGCTGTGGATGAGGCTTTGTATCTCATCGTACCGGCCACGGCCATAGACTTTCTCGTAATACTTGTAGGCGTACATCAGCCAGACCATGTCGCCCATCCAGCGGTCGCTCTTGCTGGCATCCAGATAAGCGGTCTGGCCGTCTTTGGTTTTGCAGACCGCATTTTGAAAGAAGCCGCGGGCCTCTCCGTTGTAGAAGAAGTTTTGCCGCCGGGGATCGTTGTTGGTGCGGTCGGTGGCGCTGGCAAAGAAATCCAGGATGCGCTCAGCGCGTTCCTTCTCCCCTTTCACGATGAACGCGGCGGCGGCCAGGGCGTTGTTGAAGGTCTGCAGGGAGGAGTCCTCCATGGAGCCCAGGAGGTTTTTATCAGGCGTCGTGGAATCCTGCACCTGCTTCATCCATTCCAAGACGAGAGGATCTTCGGGGTGCAGGGCGGCGTCGCGCCGCTCGGCGAAACCCAGTCCCGGCAACTCACGGTTGGGATCCAGCCAGGGGCCGACGGGCGGAAGGGTGG
>CAZFSE010000160.1:6775-10097 GCA_964521805.1 uncultured Verrucomicrobiota bacterium | reverse complement strand
ATGACTTGAAGCGCCAGGTGTGGTTCGCCGTTGCGGGCATACGCCAAGGCCAGGCGCAAGGCAATGGTTTCACGCACTTCCAGCGGATGATTCATGGCCTTGTGCCGGGCCTTTTCCAGCAGTCGCGCGGCCTCCTTGTAATCGCCCTTTTGGTAGAAGACATACCCCAGCGTGTCGAGGTAGTAGGGGCTGGAGGGTTCGAAGGCGGCCGCCTGGCGTGCCAGGCGTTCCGCCTCATCCAGATGGCTCGACTGTTCAGCCAGCACAAAGGCGAGGTTGTTGTAGGCCGTAGCGGAGACACCCCCATCCTCGAGAGCCTTGCGGTACCAGCTTTCCGCCTCTCGCAGTCCGCCGGTTGCCAGGTGGACCTGGCCGATTCCCAACCGGCACTCCAGTGGCGCCCAGCCGGCCTCCAGGGCCGCCGTGTAATCATTTAGCGCACGATCAAATTGTTGTGTTTTTTCATAGTACTGAGCGCGGCTGAAGTGCTCTGAGCCGTTCAGCGGCCAGGTGGGGCTCTCCGGCGGGCAAACCAGGAGGGCGGAGAAGCGCTGGCCGCTCCATTTTTTCAGGAACGTGGGAAAATCCATCACGACGCCCTGCGCAGAGCCATCCAGCAAAAAAACGTTTTGCAGGAGGTCATCGTACCCAATGACCACAACCTGCCATTTCGATACGGGGTCCAGCGGGCGGGTTTGGAGGGAGACGATGATGGGAAAGCCGCCTTTCAGGCGGGTTTTTAAGGCGGCCATGGGCATGCTTTCGTCATGCGTCCAAAGCCCATAGAGCGGGCCCAGGCTGTCGGCCAGGGCGGGGAGGGCAATGCGGACCGATGGTTCCTGGAGGGACATCCATTCCAGGGTGCGCGCATCAAACTTCCGGTTCCAGAACTGCAGAACACTGGACAGGGAGGCGATTTCGTTTTCCGGCTGGCTGGCGGGGAACAGGGGAACGCCGCGAATGAATGCCGCACGGCCTGCGTGCTGGAGCGCCTGCTGTTCAAACGCGCGCTGGAGGCGGGGGGTGGCGCATCCGGCCAGCAACAAAGCGCACCCGGACAGCATCAGCCCCGCTGTTTTCAAGAGGCCCCCTTCCTTGGCGCCGAGCCTTCCCCCCGCTTGCGTGCCGCGCGAGCGTTTAGCGCAAATCAATGCGATCCACCACATCCACCACGCCGGGCGTGCCGCGGGCAATGCCGATGGCGCGGCCCTTGACGCTCTCGGTATGCACCAGGCCGCGAAGCGTGACGACGCCGTTCTGCGCTTCTACATTAAATGTGGTGCGCCCCGTAATCGGATCGTCCTGGAATCGCTGAAGGACTTGGTCGGTGATTTGCTGGTCCGAAGGGGTGGAGTCACCATCCTGGCCGGGCAGGGTTTGGCAACCGGTCAGCAGGGCGGCCGTGGCGATCAGGGCAAACAGTACCTTTAGCTTCATTATCCATCTCCTTGCTACAATAAGACCCAACTGGAGAGACTGTAGCGCTCCCAGGCACAAAGGTCAATGGCGGCGAGTTTTTACCTTGGCGCGGGAGAAAAATCCACACCTCAAGACTCAGAAAAACGGGCTCATGCCTTTGAAGGCATGAGCCCATCCAAAACATGCGTTTGGAGCAATAGAACAGGCATTTCTTATGATTTTCGAGCGGTTCCTGCCGGATAAAAAGGCAGGGGCGCTACCGTGGCCGGAAGGCGTGCTCCGCGGACCTCGACAGCTAGCGGGGTTCCGGGGCCGCTGACCCCGGCCTCCACGAAGGCCAGCGCCACCGCGACTCCAAGGCTCGGCGCCAGCGAGCCGCTGGTGACTTCTCCCACCCTGTGATCTCCTTGAAAAACCGGATCATGCGCCCGCGCGGCGCGCTTGCTTTCCAGCCGAAGCCCCGCGAGGTACCGCCCGGCGCCCTGTTCCAGATCCCGCTCAACGGCGGGCTTGCCGATGAACTCTTTCTTCCGGTCCATGAAGCTCCCTCGCCCCGTGGCGACCGGGGTGCGCTCCGTGGAAAGCTCGTGTCCATACAAGGGGTAGCCCATCTCCAGGCGCAGGGTGTCGCGCGCGCCGAGGCCGGCGGGAAGAATGTTCGGGCTGGCCAGAAATCGATCCCAGAACTCCACCGCCTTGTTCCAGGGGAAATACAGCTCATACCCCCATTCGCCGGTGTACCCGGTGCGGCTGAGCAGGCACGGCTCTCCCCACAACGTGATTTCCGCAAAGCGGAAATACTTCAAATCGGGCAACGGGAAGCCGGTGACGGCCTCCATCTCAGCGCGCGAGGTGGGCCCCTGAATATCGAGCTTGGCGATGGTGGGAGACAGGTCCAGAAATTTTGTCGTGGCGGAAAGGTGCCCTTGAATCCATTCGGCGTCACCGGCGCAGGTCCCCGCATTGACCACCAGCCAAAAGCGGTCCGCCCCGAGGCGGTAGCAGGTGAGGTCGTCCAGCACGCCGCCATCCTCGCGCAACAAATAGCCATACCGGCACTGGCCGATGGCCAGCGTCTGAATATTCTGGGTGAGCACTCGCTCCAAATCGGCCTCCGCAGTTGGGCCGGAAAGCTCAAACTCGCCCATGTGGCAGATGTCGAAAATGGAGGTTTTTGTGCGGGTGTGCGCATGCTCCGGGAGAATGCCGGCATATTGAATGGGCATATCCCAGCCGCCAAAGGGGCCCATGCGGGCGCCCAAGGCCACGTGTGAATCATACAAAGGAGTTTTCATGCCGCCAGCATATACCCAGAAAGGCGCCATCGGCCATAAAAAACCGGCTGGTGAAGAATGTTTGAAAAATGACGGGCTTTTTTGTACCTTGTAGATGGGAGACCGATTGTGGACAAAGACATATCAGAGATTCTTCAGGGCTGGCCGTACGATCCGGGAAACATCAGCGCACGATGGCTGATGGGGCCCAATGGGCGGCGCTTGGTGCAATTGCGGCTGGATTTGGGCTTGTTCCAGATGGAAGTGGCCGGACGGCCCGACGGAACCAAGCCCCGGGGATTTGCCTCCCTCATGGAATATTACGATTTCGTGCTCAATGCCGACGACGCGGAGAACCCCAGCCTGGTGCTGGATTTTGACGCCTGCGCGGAACTCCAGCAGGAGGCCATGCAGTTCTACTACCGGTATTTGTCCTTCTATGCCCTCCGCCATCTGGACGGCGTGATTGAGGACACCGAGCACAATCTGGACCTCATTGATCTGGTCTCGGAATTTGCCGAGGACGACGACATGGCCTGGCAGTTCCTGCAATTCTTTCCGTATGTGCGCATGATGAACGCCCGGGCGCGCGCGGAAAAGGAAGTCGAAGCCAAACATTTTGACAAGGC
>CAZFSE010000160.1:0-6675 GCA_964521805.1 uncultured Verrucomicrobiota bacterium | reverse complement strand
TGAACGCCCGGGCGCGCGCGGAAAAGGAAGTCGAAGCCAAACATTTTGACAAGGCCGTAGGGGTGCTGGAAGATGCGTTGAACGACATCCGGGCCTTCTGGAGCGACCACGGCGAAGAGGAAATGGGCGCGGAAAGCCATGAAGTTGAAATGCTGAGGACCCTGCTCCAGCAGGTGCAGGACAGCCGTCCCCGAAGCAAGAGCGAAAGGCTCAAGGAAGCCCTCGATCAGGCCATCCGGCAGGAAAACTACGAAAAAGCCGCGGCGCTGAGGGACCAATTGAGCCTTTTACAGCCCAAATCAAAGCAAAAACCCGCTCTGATAAACATGCCCCGCCCTCCCGCCTCAAAATAGTTCATTTTTCTTTGTCCAATTTGGCTCCCGGCTGGGAAGATGAGGCAAGGAGATGAGCCATGGACCGACAACCAGAGTTTTTGCGGCACTTTCTTCAGCACCAGGAAGACCTGCGGGCGTTCATCGGGTCGCTGGTTCGGGACCGGCATGCGCGGGATGACATCCTCCAGGAAGTGGCGCTGGTGCTGTGGAAGAAATTCGACACCTATGACGCCACGCGCTCGTTTGGCGCCTGGGCGCGCGGCATCGCCGCCAACAAGATCATGCAGTCGTTCGACCGGATCAAGCGCTGTCCGTTGCAATTCTCACCCAATGCCACGCAGGCCATTCTGGCGGCCTACAAGGAAACCCGGCGGGACAGCTCCGATGAGCAGGAGGCCCTGAAGCATTGCATGGGCCATTTGCCTGACCGCTCCCGCAACCTGCTGAACATGCGTTATGAGCAGGCCCTCAAGCTCCGCGAAATCGCCGAGCGAACCTCCAGCTCGCTTGAGGCGGTGCATAAGACCCTCTCCCGCGTACGGCAGTTGCTGAAGAAATGTGTCGAGGACCGCCTGGCCTTGGAGCAGGAGTGCCCATGACGGATCTGCGTCATGTGGAGGAGCTTATCGAGAAATACCTCGATGAGCTGTTGACCCCGGAAGAGCTGGCCGAGCTGGAGCAATGCCTGACGGAGGATCCGGAGGCGGCCAGGCTGTTCAACGAGATGGCCAAGACGGAGCAATGGATTCAACGGCACTTTGCCGGCCACACGGCCGAGATGTCCCTGCAATTTGATCAGGAGATCCAGACGGTGGCCAGCGGGACGCCCGCGGTGCGCAGGCCCTCCCGCGCGTTCTGGTCCTGGCGTTTGATTCGCGACCATCTCTGGGGGCCCTCCGGCGCCGTGATTTTGCACGTGCTCCTGCTGGCGGCCATCCTCCGGCTTGTGGCCATCACGCCGCCGCCCCCGGAAGATGAGTATGAGTTCGTCTTGATCGAGCAAAACAATGTGGAATTGCCGCCGGACGATACACCGCCGCCGCTGGAGCCATTGCCGCCGCACCTGCAAGATCCCGGCCTGCAGGATGAGAGCTACACTCCGGATGATGCGCCCGTTGATGTTGAGCCGCCCCCCGCCCCCGAACCCGTGGACCTCGCAGGCTTCGACCTTCCCGATCAGGCGCCCAGCCGGCTGATTCTCAAGGATTACGCCCCAGGACGTTCGGCGGACGGCCGGGCCCGGGCGATGGATGAATATGCCGGCGGCATGGGGAAGCTCACCGAACCCGCCGTGCTCAGGGCCTTGGAGTGGCTCAAGAAAAACCAGGGGCCCGACGGCTCCTGGGGGCCGAACAAGCCGGCCATGACCGGCCTGGCCCTGCTGACCTTCCTCGCGCACGGGGAGACGACGGCTTCAGAGGCGTACGGCGCGACCGTCGAAAAAGCGATTCGCTTCCTGCTGGCGCAACAACAGCCGGGGGGGAGTTTCTGCAAGCTGGATCAGCCCGGATCCTATGCGCACGGCATCGCCACCTATGCCATCAGCGAGGCCTACGGCATGACTCGCATCCCCTCCCTCAAGCCGGTGATGGAAGCCGCCGTGCAAGTGATCCTGGACGGACAGCAGGCGGGTGGCGGGTGGGATTATGGCTTCAGCAAGACCGCCCGGCGCGACACCTCCGTGGGCGGCTGGCAAGTCCAGGCCCTGAAGGCGGCCCTGATCGCCGGCGCGGAAAATCCGGGCCTGCGCGACGCGCTGGACAAGGCCGTGCACGATGTGAAAAGCGCCTTCGACACGGAGAGCGGGCGGTTTTACTACACGGATAAGGGCAGTCATAAAACCGACAGCATCACCGGGGTAGCCGTGTTGAGCCTGCAGTTGGCCGGCCATGGAACCTCCCGCGAGGCCCGCGCGGGCCTGCAGGCCATCGGAAGCGCCTCCTGCCAGTGGGAGAAGCCGCCCGCGTGGCCGATGTACGCCTGGTATTACATCACGCAGGCCCGCTTTCACCATGGCGGCGCGGGCTGGACGCGCTGGAACCAGCAATTTGCCCGCGCCTACGTAAAAAGCCAGAACGAGGATGGTAGCTGGACCTCGCCGGGGCCCAAGGCCGGAGGCTCCCAAGGGGCCGAAACCCACTTGGGGCCTGTCTACAGCACCACCCTGGCCGCCCTGACCCTGCAGGTCTATTACCGCTTCCTGCCCACCTATAAGGCGCCGTCCACCGAACCCTCCGCCCGCCAGAACACCCCCGGTCTGGCCGCGGAAGTCTTTTAAACAGCAGGAATAAATGGCCTTGATTCCCGCGGCATAGCCCGCTACGTTATCCCCCACTCATCCCGCTCGGGTGGTGGAATGGCAGACACGCATGTTTGAGGGGCATGTGCCGCAAGGCGTGGGGGTTCGACTCCCCCCCCGAGCACCAATACGGCTTTTTATCCCGCCAAAGGCTTGCTTTTCACCCTGAAACGATTCACACTTATGCCATTGTGGCGTTGATTTTTTTGCGGTTCACGCTGGGGCGTTAGCATGCTTTTGTTAAAAAGAGCCAGAGATCATTGGGTTCCTGCGCTTATTTTTGCGCTGTTCAGCGCCTGCATGGGCGCCGCCGGGTTCATCTACTATAAAAACCTTCAGACCTCCTACCGCCAGCGGGCGGCCAGCGAAATTTCCGCCGTGGCCAATCTGAAGGTCCAGCAAATCCAACTCTGGCGCGCCGAACGCTTTTTTGACGCCCAGATGATTCTCAACGACCCCTTCCTGATGCGCGCGCTCTGTGAGATGCTGGACTCTTCTCCTCCAGACGAATCCGTACAAGACAACCTGCGCCTCTGGATGCAGGCGCTGAGAGAAAAAGGAGGCTATCGGGATATCCTGCTGGTGGATGCGCAAGGGAAAACAAGGCTTTATGAGGGTGAGCATGAAGCCTCCTTGAAGCCTTACGGAATAAAGCAGGTCAAGCAGGCCCTGCAATCCCGAACAATTCTGCTCTCTGACTTTCATCAGACCCCCACCATCGAGGGCGTTCATCTGGACCTGGTCGTCCCCTTGTTGGTGCCCGCCGGCCCGCAAGAAAAAAATAATTGCCAGGGGGCTGTTTTCCTTCGCATGAATCCGGCGGCTTTCATCACCCCCCTGCTCAACACCTGGCCCGGGGCCACTCCCAGCGCCGAGACCCTGCTGGTCAGGAAGGAAGGGCAGGAGGTGCTCTATCTCACCCCTCTGCGGCGCGAGGCCAATGCCGCTCCCCTCACCGTGCGGCGATCCCTGAGCCTGACCAACCTGCCAGAGGCCATGGCCGCCAGGGGCCTGCGGGGTGCCGTGGAGGGAACCGACTACAGTGGCCACCCGGTGCTGGCCTCTCTGAATGCCGTGTCAGGAACCCCGTGGCTTTTGATCGCCAAGGTGGATTCAGCCGATATTCTGGCCCCTCTTTACTTCCGGGGCCGGATGATTGCCGCCTTCTTTGGAGGGCTGATTCTTCTGTTCGGCATGAGCCTGCTGATCTGGTGGAGCCGCCAAAAGGCCCGGTTCTTTCGCAAGCAATTCGAGAATGAACGCGACCGCAGGGCGCTGGTACAGCATTTCGAGTATCTGACCCGCTACGCCAACGACATCATCCTGCTGGTCAATGCCGATCTGCAGATTGTCGAAGCCAATGAACGGGCCCTTCAAACCTATGGGTACCCGGTCGAGGAACTCATCGGCATGCCCATGGCACGCCTGCGCCCTCAAGAGCGCCGGGAGGATTTCATCCAGCGCATCCGCCAGGCCGAGACCCGGGATGGCCTGGTCTATGAGACCCTGCACCAAAGCCAGGAGGGGCGCATTTTCCCGGTGGAGGTCAGCCTGAGGGTGCTGATGATTGATGGCAAGAAGTACTACCAGGGCATCTTCCGCGAGATCACGGAGCGCAAGCAGGCCGAGCAGAGAATCGTCAATCTCTCAAGGATGTACCTGCTTCTCAGCCAGATCAACCAATGCATTGTCCGGGGCCGCCACCGCGCCCAGCTCTTTGATGACATCGTGCGAACCTCCGTCGAATGCGGACAATTCCAGCTGGCTTGGATTGGCTTGGTGGATCAGGCTTCCCCGCAGTTGATCCCCTCGTCCGTATGTGGAAAAGGGGCGGAATTTGTCCGCACGTTGCGCATCCCGCTGGATGTGGTTCCCAAGGGCATGGGCCCTTCGGCAAGGGCTGTCCGCGAGCAGGCCACCGTGATCTGCAATGAGGCGCTGTCGGACCCCGGCATGAAGGCCTGGCAGAATGAGATTGGGCGGCTGGGTGTTCGCTCCATGGCTTCCGTTCCCTTGTTCTTTGAGGGGCGGGTCCTGGGCGTCTACTCCGTCTGTTCCGCGGAACCCGGCTTTTTTGATGAGAATGAAGTTCAACTGCTCAAGGAAATTGGCGAGGACCTGGCCTTCGCCCTCGATATGCTCAACCGTGAGCAACAGCGCCAGGAAGCTCAAGACAAGCTGAACGATGCCTACCATACCCTGCAGATGAACGAGGTGAAATACCGGACGCTCTTTGAATCCGCCAACGATGGCATCCTGTTGCTTGAAAACGGGCGATTCGTGGACTGCAACCAATATGCGGAAGCCCTTTTTGGGCGGGCCCGGAGCGATTTGCTGGGCCGGTCGCCGGCCGGGTTGTCGCCCGCCCAACAACCCAATGGTCGTTCTTCGGAGGAATGGGCGGAAGAACTGGTCCAGGCCGCCCTCGGCGGCCATCCCCAGCATTTTGAGTGGACGCACCTGCACCCCGATTCCACGCTGTTGCATGTGGAGGCCACTCTCAACGCCGTGGCCATTGATGGGCGGCCCTGCGTCCAGGTGGTCCTGCGGGATATCCGTGATCGTCTGCGGGCCGAAGCAGAGCGCGAACAACTGCACCGGAGCCTCTTCCAGGCACAGAAGATGGAGGCGGTGGGCAAGCTGGCCGGCGGCGTGGCCCACGACTTCAACAACATCCTGACCGTCATCAAGGGCAATGCGGAACTGCTGGACTCCACGGTGCCGCCCGATGCGGAAGATTGCCTGCGCGAAATTCAAAAAGCCGCCGAGCGGGCCAAGGGGCTGACCCGGCAGTTGATGGCGTTCAGCCGCAAGCAGGCTCTCGATCCCCAGGTGCTCCGCATCAACCAGCTGGTCGAGTCCATGCAAAAAATGCTGATCCGGCTGATTGGCGAGGATGTGGCCCTGGCGCTGGAGCTGGCCCCGGACCTGCCCTCGGTGAAAGTGGATCCCGGCCAGGTGGAGCAGGTGATCATGAACCTGGTGATCAATGCACGGGATGCCATGCCGGACGGCGGGCGCATCACGGTGCAGACGGCCAGCAGAGTGCTGGCCCCGGAAGACGTGCACCACATCAAGGATGCGCGCGAAGGCGCCTTCGTCAGCATCCGTGTGCGGGACACCGGTGTGGGCATGCCCGCCAGCATCCTGGATCAGATCTTCGAGCCCTTCTTCACCACCAAGGACCGCGATAAAGGCACCGGACTGGGCTTGGCCGTGGTGTACGGCATCGTCCGCCAGCATAACGGATTCGTGACCGTTGAAAGCGCGCCCGGCCAAGGCGCCCAGTTCGAGGTGTTTCTGCCGGTCTGCGACGAGGCCGCCCGCCAGGAAGAAGCCCGGATTCATTCCGTCAAGGCGGACCGCGGGAAAGGAGAGCGCATCCTGGTGGTGGAGGACGAAAAGAATCTGCGCGTTCTCGCTGTCCGCATGCTGACCGAACAAGGCTACGAGGTCCTGGCCGCCGACTCCGCGGAAGAAGCGGTCCAGGTTTTTGAGAAAGAGCGAGGCCGGGTGGACCTGCTGTTTGTGGATGTGATCATGACGGGGGAAAGCGGCGTGAAGCTTGTGGAGCGCCTCCGGTCCGTCCATCCGTCCCTGCCCGTCCTGCTCACCAGCGGCTATAGTGACGAAAAAGCCCACAGCGATGAACTGGCCGCCCAAAATCTTCCGCTCCTGAACAAGCCCTATGACCTGAACACCCTCTTCCACCGCATCCGCGAGATTCTGGACCGCGCCCGCTCCGGCCCCTGAACGGCGCGATTCAGGCTCGTGCGCCAGAGTTGCACGGGCGGGCCGGGCGTGTTACCGTCCGCTCCAGGAAAAGTGGAGGAACACCAGCATGGCCTTGACCCGTTTCAGCATATCGCTCGACGAAACCTTGGTGAAGCAGTTCGACGCCAAGATCAGGGAAGACCGCTGTCCCACGCGGTCCAAGGCCGTGGGGGACCTGATCCGGGCCAGCCTGGTGCAATCCGAATGGCGGGCCGGCGACGAAGTCGCCGGGGCCATCGTGTTGGTGTATGACCACCACAAGCGGGA
>CAZFSE010000159.1:0-10224 GCA_964521805.1 uncultured Verrucomicrobiota bacterium | reverse complement strand
GGGGGGCGGCGTGGTGGGCGATTTGGCCGGTTTCCTGGCGGCCACGTATCTGCGGGGCGTGCGGTTTGTGCAGGTGCCGACAAGTTTGCTGGCGATGGTGGACAGCTCGGTGGGCGGCAAGACGGGGATCAATCTGCCTCAGGGGAAGAACCTGGTGGGCGCGTTTCATCAGCCCTCGCTGGTGCTGGCGGATACGGATACCCTGCGGACCCTGCCGGAACGCGAGTACCGGGCCGGGTTGGCCGAGGTGATCAAGTATGGCGTGATCCGCGATGCGGATTTCTTCCAACGATTGGAAGCGCAGGGCGTGGCCCTGCAAAAACCGGCGCCCGAATTTCTTGAGGGCATGGTGGCCCGTTGCTGTGAGTTGAAGGCGGAGGTGGTCCGGCTGGATGAGCGCGAAAATGGCCTGCGGGCCATTCTGAATTTTGGGCATACGCTGGGCCATGCGATTGAGAAGGAATCCGGGTATGGCATCTTCCTGCACGGCGAGGCGGTGGCGATGGGCATGGAGTATGCCGGACGGCTCTCTGAGAAGGTGCGTGGGTTGCCTCGGCAGGACCGGGAGCGGATCACGGCGCTGATTCGGGCGGCGGGCTTGTGTGTTCAGATCCCCCCCTGTGGCTGGGAGGATCTATGGCAGGCGATGGCGGTGGATAAGAAATCACGGGCCTCGGTTCCGCGCTTTGTGCTGGCGGACCGGATGGGGTCGGCCACGCCGGGTTGTGAAGTGCCAGAGCCGGTTTTGTTGGATGTGTGGAAAGAAATGGCCGCGGCAGGCCCTGACGAAGAGGTGCCTCATGTCATCCGTTAATGATGCGATTGTAAAAGACTATTTTGAATTGAACGGGCTGTTTGTGCTACAGCCCCGGAAATACCAGGTGATGGCCCGCTCCAAGCAGGCGGAGGAGGAAGTGGACCTGATGGTGTTCAATCCGTCCGTCACGGAGCAGGTCATTCCGGAGCAGGCCTTGTGGGGGGCGGCGGAATTGCGGAGCATCGCGCGGGCGGTGGTGGGCGTGCGAGGCTGGCATACGGAGCGTTTCAGCGCGTCGGTCCTGGAAACCGCGCCGGAGATTGTCCGTTTTGCGAGCAACGAATCCTTAAAGAAGGTGTCCAGTGTGCTGGGTGAAGGGCCGATTGCGAAGATCCTGTGCCTGCCGGACCTGCCGGCCTCGAAATCCCTGCGCAAGGAAGCGCTGGAAGTGCTGAAGGCCAAGGGCATTGATGGAGTGATCCTGTTCCGCACGTTGCTGATTGAGCTGGCGGAAAGTGTGGATGTGCAGAAGGTCTATGAGAAATCCGATGTGTTGCAACTGTTGCGCATCCTGAAGAATTACGATTTGCTGAAAGACGCACAGATGGATTTATTCCGGATGAAGCGGAGGACGAAGGCCACATGACCTCGCGCCAGGCCTATATTGCCTTGAATATGATGGGAGAGCTGGGGCCGGTGCGCGTGCGCGCGCTGGTCGAGACGCTGGGCTCCCCGGAGGCGGTGCTGGAGGCCGGCGCGGAGGACTTGATGCGGGCGAAGGGCGTGGGCCCGGAGCTGGCCCGCAAGATTTTGGAGCAACGCGACAAGGTGAGTCCTTCCGATGAGGAGGACCGGGCCTTCCGGCTGGGCGCGCGGATTGTGACGTGCCTGGACGCGGAGTATCCCGCGCCCTTGAAAAAAATCTATGACCCGCCTCTGGCGCTGTATGTGCAGGGGACGCTGGAGGCGCGCGATGCGCATGCGCTGGCGCTGGTGGGTACGCGGCACGCGACGCATTACGGGCTTTCCACGGCGGACCGCATGGGCTACCAGCTGGCGAAGGTGGGGTTCACCGTGGTCAGCGGCTTGGCGCGCGGGATAGACACGGCCTCCCACCGCGGCGCGTTGAAGGGGGGCGGGCGCACGCTGGCCGTCCTGGGAAGCGCGCTGGACTGCCTGTACCCGGCGGAGAACGAGGAGCTGGCGCGGCAGATCGCCCAGCAGGGGGCGGTGATCAGTGAGTACGCGCTGGGACGCCAGCCGGACCGCACCACGTTCCCGTACCGCAACCGGGTGGTCAGCGGCCTTTCCATGGGCGTGGTGGTGATTGAGGCGGGCGTCAACAGCGGGGCGCTGATGACCGCCGAGCAGGCCCTGGAGCAGGGGCGCAGTGTCATGGCGGTGCCGGGCCGGCTGGATTCCGCGGCCTCGAAGGGCCCGCACCGGCTGATTAAAAATGGCGCGCGCCTGGTGGAGGATGTGGATGACATCCTCCTGGAGTTTGAATTTTTGATTCCGCCGGAAAAGAAGAAAAATGCGCAGGCGCTGGACCCGCGCCCGCAGATTCAGCTGGCGGAGGAAGAACAGAAGATTGTGCGCGCGCTGTGGGAGAACCCGCTGGACATGGACAGCCTGGTGCGGAAGACCGGACTGCCGGTTTCCCGCGTCAGCTCCCTGTTGATTGCGCTGGAAATGAAACGGGTGATCCGGATGCTACCCGGACGAACCGTGGACTTGGCGGACGGTCTGCGGCAGAGCGAGCCGGCCGCAGTGTGACGATTTAAAAAAGAAAGAGAATGGAACCATCATGGGAAAGAAACTGGTCATTGTAGAATCGCCGGCCAAGGCGAAAACCATCAATAAAATCCTGGGCAAGGATTTCGTGGTCAAGGCCTCGATGGGGCACGTGCGGGATTTGCCGGAGAAGAATCTCGGCATTGATGTGGAGAAGAATTTCAAGCCGCAGTACGTCAACATCAAGGGGCGCGAGAAGGTGCTCAAGGAGCTGGCGGAGCAGGCGGCGGGATGCGAACAGGTCTTTCTGGCGCCCGATCCGGACCGCGAGGGGGAGGCCATTGCCTGGCATCTGCGCGAGGCCCTGAAGAAGAAGGTGCCGGTGGAGCAGTTCTTTCGGGTGACGTACAACGAAATCACCGAGCCGGCCATCCGTAAGGCGTTTTCCCAGCCGGGCGAGATCAATCTCAAGCGGGTGGATTCCCAGCAGGCGCGGCGCGTGCTGGATCGGATCGTGGGGTACAAGGTCAGCCCCCTGCTGTGGCGTCGGATACGCGGCGCTTCGAGCGCCGGGCGCGTGCAGTCCGTGGCCCTGCGGCTGGTGTGTGAACGCGAAAAGTCCGTGCTGGACTTCAAGCCCGAGGAGTTCTGGCTGTTGGGCGCGCGGGTGCGCAAGCAGGCGGAGCCGCTGGATCCGTTTGAAATTCGCCTGGCCAAAATCAATGACGAGAAGGCGGAGGTTAAGACGGCGGAGCGGGCCGCGCTGGTCCAGCAGGATCTGGAAGGCCGCGCCCTGCGCGTGTCCGCCATCATTCCTCGCGAGCTGACCCGGCGGGCCATGCCGCCGTTCATCACCAGCACGCTTCAGCAGGCGGCCTCAAGCTGGTTTGGCCTGGCGCCCGCGCAGACCATGCGCATTGCGCAGAAATTGTATGAAGGCGTGGATTTTGGGCAGGGCAGTGTGGGCTTGATCACGTATATGCGAACGGATTCCGTGGCTATTTCCAAGGAGGCGCAGGCCTCCTGCCGGGACTTTGTAGGCAACACCTACGGGCCGGAGTATGTCCCGGAGAAGCCCAATTTCTACAAGAGCCGCTCCAGCGCCCAGGAGGCGCATGAGGCGATTCGCCCGACCGATGTGCTCCGCACTCCGGAACAGATGGCCGGTGTGCTGGAGCCCGAAGCCCTCAAGCTGTACCGCTTGATTTGGCAACGGTTCGTGGCCAGCCAGATGACCCCCGCGCGCATCGCCCAGCGGACGGTTGAAATCCTGGCCGCGCCGCCCGCCGGCAAGCCCGACGCGGCGCGCTATCTTTTCCGCGCCAGCGCCTCCGAAGTCGTATTCCCCGGGTACATGAAGGTGACGGGCGTCGAGGAGAAAAAGAAGGACGAGAATGGCGAGGAAGTGGACCGCCTTCCGCCCATGGTGGAGGGGGAAGGGCTGGATTGCCTGGAGTGGCTGAAACAGCAGAAATTCACCCAGCCGCCGCCGCGCTTCACCGAGGCCTCCCTGGTCAAGGCGCTGGAAGAAAATGGCGTGGGCCGCCCCAGCACGTATGCGCAGATTCTGTCCACGCTCCTGAACCGGAAATATGTCGAAAAAGACAAGCGCGCGTTGAAACCCACGGCTCTCGGGCTGTCCGTCAATGAGTTCCTGGTCACAAATCTCAATGAGCTGTTTGACGTGCATTTCACCGCCGGCATGGAGGAGTCGCTGGACAAGATTGAAGAGGGCACGGTCGAATGGACCAGCATGATGAAGGACTTCTATGAGAAGTTCCTGGAGTGGATGGCCAAGGCCAAGGGGCCGGACGCCAGCCCCGAGATGGTCCGGCACGCGCTGGATCTGGCCACCACCATCACGGAATGGGAGCCTGAAACCAAGCGGGGCAAGCGCACGTACAGCGACAAGACCTTTGTCGAATCACTTCGCGAGCAGGTGACCAAGGCGGAGAAACCCATCTCCGAGCGGCAGATCGATGCGCTCAAGCGCATCTTGTGCCGGTATAAGAGCCAGGTCCCCGGCTTTGACCAGGCGGAGGAGGGGCTGGGCCTCAAGGCCGCCCTCGTACAGCACGCCAGCGATTCCGAGCCGCCGCGCCCGGAAACCTTGAAGAAGATTGAACTGCTCAAAAAGATCAAATACGGCGAGCCGCGCACCGTCGGCAAGAAGGTGTATGATGACGCCGTCTTCAGCGCCTCCCTGCGTGACCAGGTGGAGCGCGGCAAGCGGCTTTCGCTCAACCAGATCGTGTATCTGGACCGGCTGGTGATGAAGTATGCCGACCAGATTGAGGGGTTTGAAGCCCTTTCCAGCGAGCTGGGCATTGGCGGTGGGGAGGCCCGCGAAGACAAGGAAAGCGGACCTTTGCTGGAGGCTTTGAAGACCGTGCGTGAGTGGAAGCCGGCGGTCATGCGGGGCAAGCGCGAATGGGATGACAAGCAATTTTTCGATTCCCTGGCGCGGCAATTTGCGCAGAGGCGGCAGTTGAGCATCAAGCAGGTGGCCTCGCTCAAGAAGTTGCTGAGCCGCTATGCCGCGCAGATTGAAGGCTACGAGGCGCTGGCGCAGGCTTATAACCTGCCGCCGCCCAAGCGCGCCGCCGATTCAAAGGCGCCGGAGAGCCCGAAAGAGGATGCCGCGGTATGACCGGCCCGTCCGTTGAGCCGGTGGAGGATCCCGCCCTGGCGCATTTTGTTCGCTACCTGCGGGGCGAGCGAAATGCCTCGGAGCACACCCTCAACGGCTATCTGCAGGATATCCGCCAGTTTATCGAACAAAACTGGGGGGAGGGTGCGCGCCCTCCCTATTTGTGGAAGGAACCAGACCGCTTTTCTGCACGCCGTTTTCTGGCCTCGTTTCAGAAAAAGGGGATGTCGCCGGCGACCACCGGGCGGAAGATGTCGAGCCTGCGGTCCTTTTTCAAGTTCCTGGTACGCGAGGATCTGGTGCCCTCCAATCCCTTCAGCGGCTTGCTCTCGCCCAAGCGGGCGAAGCGCCTGCCGGAAGTGTTATCCGTGGAGGAGGTGGCGCGCCTGTTGGAGGCGCCGCTGGCCATGGCGGAACTGCCTGCTGGGGAGAGCGATCCCGGGCGCCGCATTTGGACGGACTACGCCCGCCTGCGCGACAAGGCCATTCTGGAATTGCTCTACAGCACGGGGATGCGCATTGCCGAACTGGCGGGGTTGGTGGATGACCGCGTGGATGTGGTGGGCGGCGTGATCAAGGTGCGCGGCAAGGGGAAAAAAGAGCGGCTGTGTCCCATGGGCCGGCCCGCATCGAAGGCCCTGCGCGCGTCCTTGGAATCAAGGGCCTTGTTTTGGACCGCACTGAGCCGGGGCGGGCGTCCGTCCGCCCTTTTTCTGAATAAGCACGGGGGCAAGCTGACCACCCGCTCCATGGAAAGAAACATGAAAAAATATCTGGCATATGCCGGATTAAACCCTAATCTATCGCCCCACGCTTTGCGGCACAGTTTTGCGACGCACCTGCTGTCCGCCGGCGCGGATATGCGCAGTGTGCAGGAATTGCTGGGACATGCGAGCTTGTCCACTACGCAGATTTATACGCATGTGACGGTGGAGAAGCTCAAGCAGGTGTACGAACAAACGCATCCAAGAGCATAAAGGAGGATGGCCGGGGGATGGATGGCCCGGTTCAGGATCGCCCGTTTCGGCGCTCCAATAGTCATGATTTGGGTAGTCTACAATCTTTTATTCCCCGTGGGATTTCTGTTGCTCCTGCCGTATTTCCTTTTCCGGATGAGCCGGCGGGGCGGTTATGCAAGGCATTTTCTTCAGCGCATTGGGCGGTATGATGTGGAGGACCGGGCCCGGCTGGGCGAGGGCGGGCGCCTGTGGATTCACGCCGTCAGCGTGGGGGAGCTGTATGTGGCGTTCCGTTTTATGGAAGAGTACCGCGCGCGCCGCCCGGAGGCCCGGTTTATCCTCTCCACGACCACCTCCACCGGGCACACACTGGCCGCGAAGCGGCTGGATCCCGCGGATGTGCTGATCTATTTCCCCGTGGATTTTATTGCGGTGATGCACCGGGTGCTGGAGTTGTTCCGGCCCCGCGCCATTTTTTTGGTGGAAGGCGAGTACTGGCCCAATCTTATTCGCATGGCCCGGCGGCGCGGCATCCCCGTGGCCATGATCAATGGGCGCATGTCCGCCCGCTCTTTTGGGCGGTACCGCCGGCTTCGGATGTTCATGCGCCCCCTCCTGCGGGAAATGTCCATCCTCTGCGTGCAGAGTGAGACCGACCGACAGCGCCTGCTGGAACTCGGCGCCGACCCGGCCCGGCTCAAGGATCTGGGCAGTGCCAAGTATGACCTGGTGCCGCCGGACGACGGCGGCGAGCAAAAGGCCCGGGCCTTGTTGAGCGCGGCGGGGATGGGCGCCCGAAACCTGATTTTGCTGGGCGGCTCCACCTGGGCCGGCGAGGAGGAGGCCCTGCTGGAGGTGTACCGCCAGCTCAAGCTGGAGCAACCCGAACTCGTGCTGGTGCTGGTGCCCCGGCATGCGGAACGTGCACCGGCCATCTTAAAGCTGATCGAAGAGCGCGGCTTGCGTGCTGTCCGCCGGACGGCGCTGGATCTGTCGCGGCCGTTGAGCCGTCCGCCCGATGTCCTGCTGGTGGACAGCACCGGCGAACTGCGCAATTTTTATCCCTGCGCGGATGTGATTTTTGTGGGCAAGAGCCTGACTCAGAAGGGCGGTCAGAACATCATCGAGCCGGCGGTCTGCGGAAAGCCGATTGTGGTGGGGCCGCACCTGGAGAATTTCCCGGTCATTCGCGAGGATTTCTGCAAGGCGGAGGCCCTGCTTCAGGTCCAGGACACGGCGGAGCTGGCCACCGCCATTCGAGGCCTGCTGGCCGACGCCCCGCGCCGCACGGAGCTGGGGCGCCGCGCCGCGCGGGTGGTGCAGGACCAGGCGGGCGCCCTCAAGGCCACGGTCGAGCAGTTGTTGCCGCTGATCCCCTCCTGATCGGCCTGTACAGGGAGGTTTCTTGCTTGTATCCTCTTCATGGGATGCAACGAATCTTATGAGCAACCTGCGGATTCACAAAGCGGTTTGTTATGTCCTGTACGCCTATGACATCGGGTGGGCGATCAATTTGGAGCGTTGCCGCACCTTGGTTTCTTCGCTGGCCCCTGAGGCCTCCCTGCATCATAACCGCCATGCGCCTCAGTATTTTGACATCAATCCTCCGCCCCTGCTGGTCACGCTTCAGGGCGAGCGCCTGGCGCTGGGCACCCATGTCACACAGCCCGAGGTGGACATCCTGCTCAACGATTACGGCGGAGTGTCCATCAGCTATGCCATTGAATTCACGGGCGATCTCTCCGGCCTGCTGGGCTTGAGTTGTGAATTGCGGGAGAACAAGATCCTGCTCGATGATTCCCTGCGCCGGGTCCAGCAACTGCTCAAGCTCATCGGGAAAAGCGTGGAAAAGCCCTTGCTGGCGGGCATCTTCGAGGATTACGCCGTTTTTCAAATTGAGGCGTTCGAGTCGGACTGTCCGGCGGACAGGATTCACGAGGTATTCGCCCAGGATTTCGCGCGCATTCTGCGGGCGGAGTCGCAGGAGCTTTCCCGGCAGGAGGCCGAGGATGCCCTGGCGTGCCGCATCTCGTTTTCGCCAGCGGATATGACACTGATTGACTGGAACGCGGCGCTAATCCTGGACCGCTCCGCCGAAGACGTCCGCTTGGTGCTGGAGTTTGCCAATCTGGAACTGCTGGAGATGCGTTTGCTGGACCGCCAGTTGGATGCCTCGCTGGACCGCTCATACAGCGTACTTTCCAAGGGATCCTGGCAGCCGTTCCGGGGGTTCCGTCCATCACGCGATTTACGGATGGTTTCGCAAATGCAGATGGAGGGGGCTGTGCTGTTCGAGCGGGTGAGCAATGCGCTCAAACTGCTGGGCGACCAGTATCTCGCGCGGGTCTACCGCCTGGCCTCCCAGCGGTTCCATTTGAATGAGTGGAACAGCGCCATCCTGCGGAAGATCGAGGCCATAGACAGCTTGTATGAGAAGATGCACAACCGCAACGCCAGCCTCCGCCTGGAAATCCTGGAATGGATTGTGATCATCCTGATTGCCATGGAAATCATCATCCCATTTTTCCCCTGGATTCCGCATTGAGCGCATGCGGATTGTGTACACAAACACTGTGACAGAATCATTTTCGACAGAATCATGGGAATGGGAATATGGCTCCCCTATGCGAAGCCGCTACGGCGGGGCGACTAGGTGTATGCGACTAAGTGTAAACGACTAAGTGTGTGGGCAGGATTCTTGCCCCTCATCTGTGGGCCGCCTTTGGCATCCGTGGGGTTACTTCTTTGCGTTCTTGAGGAAGGAAATAGTTTCTTCCCGCGGGGACATGCTGTAAGTTGTACGGCCATGGATGGGGATAAAAAAAAGACGGGTCGCCGATGAAGTCAATTGCCAGCATAACCACGCGACAAGGGGATGGGGGAACGACGCGCCTGTTTTCCGGCGAGGAGGTGGGGAAGGCGCATCCCCGCCTGGAGGCGCTGGGGGATCTCGATGAACTCAACAGCCAGCTGGGGCTGGCGCGAAGCCTGGCGGAGCGTGCCGAGGTGCGTGAGGCCCTTCTGCCGATTCAGAAGCGCCTGTTTGCCGCCTCTTCCGAAGTGGCCACACAGCCGGGCGGGGTAAAGGCACTGGCGGATCGGATCGCGCCGGCGGATGTCGCGGATCTGGATGGGCTGTGCTCGGGATGGGAGGCCCGCATAGAACATCCGAAGGGATTTATCATTCCTGGTGAAAAACCGGGCGGGGCGCAGTTGGATGTGGCGCGCGCCGTGGCGCGGCGCTGTGAACGGAGATTGGCGGCGCTGAGCGAACAGGGCGAGCTGGAGAATGCCCATCTGCTGGCGTGGATGAATCGTCTTTCAGATGCCCTGTGGTTGCTGGCACGCCTGGAAGAGGGAACCTCGCGCCCCTTGCGGGAGCCCGCCACATGAACAACTGGGCGGAGTTTTCCATGGAGGGCGTGCGGGTGGAGCCCGGCGCGCGCATGAGTTCGGTCACCACCTTCCGGCTGGGCGGGGCTTGCCCCTGCCTGATGGAGTGCGCAACTCCGGCGGTCCTGACGGCATTGATCCGCAAGCTGGCGGAACTCAACTCCGGTTTTGTTCTGATTGGGGGCGGCTCGAATCTGTTGGTGGCGGATGAAGGCTTGAACCTGCCGGTTATCCGCTATTGGTCGCAAACTCCCTGCATCCGCCGCGAAGGCGCCGTTCTGGAGGTTTCCGGGGCGACGGTTCTCGATGATCTGGCGCGCATCACCGTGGAAGAAGGGCTGGGGGGCTTGACCTACTGCAGTGGGATTCCGGGGACCGTGGCGGGCGCGGTGGCGGGCAATGCCGGCGCGTTTGGAAAGCAGATTGGCGACCGGATCGAATGGGTGGATGTGCTGGAGCGAGATGGAACCGCACAACGCTTGAGTGCCATGGACATGGCTTTTACGTACCGGGCGTCGGCCATTCGTCCCGGCGGACCGGCGATTCTTTCCGTGGGCTTGCGCATGGACGAGGGGGCGGACGCCTCTGAATTGAAGCAGGAGCGGGAGTCGGTGCTGGCTTTGCGCCGCGAAAAACATCCCGACTGGCGTGTCACGCCGACGGCGGGGAGCTTTTTCAAGAATGTCGAGCCGACCTCGTCGGCAGGGCGGCGGCAGGCCGCCGGATGGTTC
>CAZFSE010000158.1:8335-10379 GCA_964521805.1 uncultured Verrucomicrobiota bacterium | reverse complement strand
TCTTGCATCAGGGCGCTGGGGGGGGCGCAGGGCAGATTTTTTGACAGTCCTTACCGATCCATTGTCGTTGTCATAACGCCTTGAATTTGCAGTTCTTTCAATTGGTTCCCAGTTTCGAGGGCCTCCTTTTTCGTTCATTTTTCCCCCTTATTGATATGCCGGTTGACAGGGTGACGGGTTACGGGTAAAACAGCACGCGCTCTCAAGGGTGTTGTTGTTAAAAAGAAGTGCATATCAGTTTTTTTAGTACAACGAGGAAATCTACAGGGGAGGGTCATTCCATGAATCACGCCGCAGGCAATCACAAGGTACTATTCTGTAACCGATTAGCTTATCGGTTTTTGATATGGATTATCTTTTTTATATCGAGCATGTTCTCGATCGATGGTTATTCCGACAGCGCCGTATCCAAGCCGGTTGGTTTTGTGCGGGTTGCTGTTCCTCCACAGTCACAAGTGCTTTCCGCGCTCCCGTTTGATGCGTTTGCTCATTCGATTGACGGGGTTTTGCGGGGGCAATTGACGGGTGCCACAAATCAAGACCTGGCGGATCACGTCATCAAATGGGATCCCGTGGCGCAGGTATACCAATCGGCTTTTAAGGCGAGCGGATTGGGAGATGTCTCGCGGGATGGATGGTGGTTTGAAGACGGAAGTGATTGGGTGACCTCCAGTCTCTTGCTGACGCCTGGCGAGGCGTTCTGGATCGAGAACCGGCAGTGGTTCACCCAATACGTTTTTCTGGCTGGGTTGGTGGTGATGAATGACACCAGTTCAGTGGAGTTGTGCAATTCGCTCAATCTGTTTGGAACTCCGTATAGCGCCTCGATTCAGATCAATGACACGAAGCTGGCGCAAGACGGGGCCTGGGGCGCGGAAGTTCAGGCGGATGCGGATCAAATATCCGATGGCGTTACGAATCGAACCTTCTGGCTGTTGAACAACACCAACTCTCCGGATCATGGCAAATGGCTCGATCAGTATAATGTGGTGGCGAATGATGAACTGGTGATGGGGCGAGGCTATTGGTACAACCGCAAGACGACGAATTGCTTTACCTGGGCGGAAGTGCGCCCGTATGCGGATGCCTTTCCTGAGACGGCCCTGTCTCCGCAAATTGCCCAAATGTCGTTTGGCGGCACGGGTTCGGTGGTTGAACTAGAGATTGAATGCACGGGGCAAAGTGGTGAGGTGCTGGAAGTCTATTATCAGGACGTTACGGAGGCCGGGCGCTTCAACAGCACGAGTGGATGGAATCTGGCCGCCTCTGGCCTGGCCACGCTGGGGGCGACCAATCTGGTTTGGGTGGATGCCGGCTTTGCCAGCCGCCCCGCCATCTCGGCGGTGTTTGCGCGGTTTTACATGGTGGCGCGCGGGGATCAGGACTCTGATGGGGATGGGTTCTGCGACGCCCGTGAGCAATTTGTAACCCATACGGATCCTTTCGTGGTCAACAGTCATCCCTTTGGCGGGCGGTATTCCGCAGTTCCTGGACGCATTGAGGCGGAGGATTTCAACGCAGGCGGAAGGGGGGTTGCCTATCATGATACGACGACGGGCAACGCGGGCGGCCAGTATCGCACGAACGATCATGTGGATCTTTACACAACGACCGATGCGGGGGGCGGCTACAAGGTCTACTGCAACGCCAACAGCGAGTGGATGGAGTACACCATCGAAGCGAGCGAGACCGGGGTTTATGACATGGCGTTGCGCGTGTCCACGCCGTACACCAATCGCAAAGCCAGGATCTGGGTGGATGGCGTGGATGTGAGCGGGGAGGTGGTCTTGCCGCAGACGGGGGCTTGGGATGTGTACCAGGATGTCCTGGTGCCGGGGATTTCTCTGACAGCGGGTGAGCATGTCGTGCGCATTGAGACGCTCAGCTATCTGTTTTATTTGAACCGCATGGACATTGGGCTTTCCGGCACGGTGGAGGTCGAGGCGAAGGGTCCGTATGGCGGAAGCGCCTGGGTGGTGCCAGGCCGGATCGAGGCGGAGGACTATGATGTGGGTGGGCCGGGCCTGTCTTATCTGGATACTAC
>CAZFSE010000158.1:3048-8235 GCA_964521805.1 uncultured Verrucomicrobiota bacterium | reverse complement strand
ACGACCGATGCGGGGGGCGGCTACAAGGTCTACTGCAACGCCAACAGCGAGTGGATGGAGTACACCATCGAAGCGAGCGAGACCGGGGTTTATGACATGGCGTTGCGCGTGTCCACGCCGTACACCAATCGCAAAGCCAGGATCTGGGTGGATGGCGTGGATGTGAGCGGGGAGGTGGTCTTGCCGCAGACGGGGGCTTGGGATGTGTACCAGGATGTCCTGGTGCCGGGGATTTCTCTGACAGCGGGTGCGCATGTCGTGCGCATTGAGACGGTCAGCTATCTGTTCTATCTCAATTATATCGAGCTTCGTTCAGATGCCATTTCTGTGCGAAATCTTCGGCTTTCATCGGATAGCCTTTCTTTCACGGAAGGCGCCATTGCTGTTGGGAATGAGGTGGCGATGACGACCCGTGTCTATAATGCCGGTACGGCGGATATGGGTCAGGTTCCCGTGGCGCTGAGAGTCAATGGCAAGGAAGTGTCCAATGGCGTCATTGATTTCATCGAGGCGGGAGGGTCGCGATGTATTGTATTCTCCCATGTCTTTACCAATGAGCAGACGTACGTAATCACGGCAGTTGTGGATCCGGAACAAACGTTGGGAGAGGTAGATGTCGAGGACAATCAGGTCTCCCGCCTCTTGGCGGTGGGGAATCCGGGCCTGGGGGCGCGGATCGTGGTGCAGGCGAATGCGCCCGGCCTGCGCGGGCCCAATAGCCTGGTGCATATTTCCGGGCGGGCTTTTTATGAAATTCCGGTGGGCTTGCTGACAAACACGTATCCGGTGGAGGGCGGCGCGGTGGCCGTGCAAATCGAGACGGGCACGGTGTATGCCACGGTGCAAACCGACCGCCAGGGCTATTTCAATCAGCCGGTCATCGCACCCGATATCCATGGGCAATACCGGCTGTATGTGACGGTGTCGGATGAGAGCCTCTCCGGCCAGGACGAGGTGGCTCTCATGGTGGGAGATCTGCCGGCCCCGCCGCAATGGAATAATCTGCGCGTGGGCGCATGCGGCGATTTTGAGATGGGCTCGGGCGTCTTCAGTGCGGGTTCGGCGGCGCCGGTGAGTGTCCGGGTGTACAACGATGGAACGCGGGCCGCGTCGAACGTGGTGGTGGAGCTGTATGACGTTCTGAGCAAGGTTTCCTCGCAGACGATCCCGCTGATTCCCGCCGGCTCCAATGCCGTGGCCGGGTTCACGTATGTGGCGCCCTTGAGCAATGATACGTACCGGGTTCTGAGCGCCTCCGTGGCCCCTCAGGAGAGTGAATCTAATCCTTATGACAATGAGATCAGCCGTCTGATCAAGGTGGGGAATCCTTCGGGGACGGCCCGGATCGTGGCGCAGAGCTTGAACGTTCCAGCGCAACTGTATGTGGGCCAGCAGGCCGCGGTGCGCGGAGTCGTTCACTATGAAGTGGAGATCGAAGGCGCGTTGGTGAGGCTCCCGGTGGCGGCGGGCACGCTCAGCGCAAGCCTCAGCAATCAGGCTTCTCTTGTGGTCTTTTCGGGCGGACGGACGGACAAGCTGGGCAATGGCGTGCAGGGCATCCAGGCGCCCTCTACCACGGGTGTGTATCAGGTGGTGTTGTCCGGCGATGATTGCTCGGGCTTCGCGGAGAGCGTGCCGGTCTTTGGGCTACTGGCCGTTCTGCCGGTGCCGGACGATGTGTGGGTGCACAGCGCCGATATTCGGTTTGGCGATTCTGTGGTGGAGCGCACGGCGCAGGCCCCAACCGGCTTTCCGCTTGAAATCACGGCGGTCCTTCATCACTCGATCTTCGCTCAGCAGGATGTCCTGGTGCTGGTGCTCGACTGGTATAACGATGCGAACAGCAATTTCGTGAGCCAGGTGTTGTATTCCAACGTCGTGGCATTCTCCGGCAGTGGGGCGTATCCCATCACCCTGGGCTATACAGGCGTGGTCGAGGGCGCTCATGTGCTGGAAGTGGACCTAGCCGCGCCGTTTGGGAACATGGCCAACGATAGGGCCACGCGGGCGCTTCAGATCGGCCCGCCCCAGCCGTTGCTGACCGTCAATATCATGGCGCCGGCCAATGGCGAGGTGATGACGCCCATTCCTCAAATGGTGCGCATCCGGGTGATGAATGAGCATGGGCATGTCCTGCGTGCGGAGGATTTGGCCCGCTTGGACGTGGAGCTCGCGGCGCAATCTGGACCGTATGGCGAACAGCGCATCCTGGTGGAGGGCGGCGTGCTCTCCGAGACCGCCGGCTTTGATCCGGATCGGGGCGAGTTCTATTTCATCTGGGATCCCGCCGACAGCCTGCTGGGCGTTGTCCATGTGCGGGCCTCCGCCCTGGCGTGGAACGACAGCCATGGCGAGGACATGAATTATGTGTTGATGATGCCTCGTCCCGTGGATTTGCAAATTCGCACGGAGGATCTCTCGTTCTCGACAGAGGAGCCGCTGGTGGGTGAGCCGGTTACGATTTCGGCGCGCGTGCATAATGTGGGCTCTGAGCCGCTCTCCAATGTGCTGGTCCGCTTTTGGGTGAACGATGACAGCGTCGCCATCCGCCAGATCGGGTTTTTGCCCGGCGGCGCGTCTTCGATGGTTTCGGTCGAGACCCTCTTCACCAGCGATCAGGTCGCGGTGGTGGCGGTGATGGCGGATCCGGACGATGAAATTTTGGAAACGGATGAGAGCAACAACCGGGCGACCCGCCTGCTGGTGGTGGGTAGTCCCGGCATCGCGGCCCGGCTGGTGGTCAAGGCCAGTGTGCCCGGCGCTCGTTGCCCCGGCTCGATGGCCTCGGTGGCGGGACATGCGTACTATGAAATCCCCTTTGGCG
The DNA here is from genome assembly GCA_964521805.1 of uncultured Verrucomicrobiota bacterium. Taxonomy (GTDB): domain Bacteria; phylum Verrucomicrobiota; class Kiritimatiellia; order CAIQIC01; family GWF2-57-35; genus CAZFSE01. Next base: position 5,411 of record CAZFSE010000158.1, on the reverse strand, counting down.
CGTGGACGAACACGTATCTGGTGGAAGGCGCGCAGGTGCGCATTTTCATGGGGCAGGAAACGGTCTACGCCGGACAGCACACGTCCGCCTCCGGCTTGTTCCAGGAGCAGGTGGTCACGCCGGTCGTCGAAGGCGTCTATCGTCTTTACGTGATCGTGGATGATGGCAGTTTGAAAGGCCAGGAAGAGGTGACCCTGATTTCCGACTCAGCGGTGTGCGCCGGCCCCATTCCCCGTGTGGATCTGCGCCTCAGCGCCTGTGAGGGTCTCCTCCCCGCCACGAATGCGCTTCCCGCGGGCGCTTCGATGCCCGTTCAGGTCGTGGTGTGGAATGATGGCGATTTGAATGCCGTGAACGTGGATATCCGCCTGTTGGATGGCGAGTCCGTGCTGTCCACACAGGCCATTCCGGGGATTTCGGCCCGCTCCAACGCGGTAGTGACCCTCTCTTATACCGCGCCCGAGGGCGCCGGGTCTTACCGTGTTCTGCGCGCGGTGGCCGCCGCTCAGCCCGGCGAGAGCAATCCGCATAATAACGAGGCGACGCAGGTGATCAAGGTGGGCGAGCCGACGGGGGCGCTCCCCCGCATTGTTCTGCTTCAAGCGTACGTGCCTTCGCCGCTGTACGTGGGGCAACAGGCTCTCGCCCGGGGCCAGGCCGTCTATGAGCTGGACGTGGATGGCGCGCCTGTGACTCTTCCGGTCGCGGGCGGACGCGCCACGCTGAATATCGCCGGTGCCGGCGTCTTTTCCGGACATCCAACGGACCGGATGGGGAATGCCTCGCAGGGCTTTACGGCGCCTGCCTCGACGGGCATTTTCACCACAGCATTTTCCGTCACGGATTGTTCCGAATGGGTGGAGGTGGTGGCGGCTCCCGGTCTGATTCGTGTCCTCTCCATCCCGGATGACGTGTGGGTGCATAGCCAGGATATTGTGTTCAGCGAAACGGCCATTCAGGAAAGGGGCCAGGTTCCGACGAACTATCCGTTTGTGATCACGGCCATTCTGCATCATTCCGTCGCCGGGGCCCGGCAGGCGTCCGTAGTGGTGAGAGACTGGTACAACGATGCGGCCAGCAATCTGGTGCACGACGTACTCTATTCAGGTCTGGTGACGTTTGCCTCCAGCGGTGAAAAGGCCGTTCAAATGGGCTATACCGGCCATGTGGCCGGTGCCCATGTGATCGAGGTGGAGATCGCCTCGGACTTCGATAACCCCGCCAACAACAAGGCCACGCGGGCGTTGCAGGTCGGTCCGCCCGCGCCCTTGCTGGTGGTCAATATCATGGAGCCCGCCAATGGCGAAGTGCGCACGCCCGACCCCATCGAAATCCGGGTTCGCGTTCTCAACGAGGGCGGCGTCACGCAAACCCCCTCCGATCTGGATTGGCTGTGGGTGGAGTTTGACCGTTCCATCGCCGCCAGTCGCCCGCTGGTGGAGCAGGGGGGCCTGCTCGAAGGCTGTACGTTTGTCAACGGCGAGTTTTGTTTCATGTGGGATCCGGAAGATACCCTGCAGGGACAGGTGCAGATTCGGGTGGTCGCCTCCGCGATGAATCGCGGAAGCGGCGAGGACGCGAATTACGTGGTCTTGATTCCCCGCCCGCTGGATCTCCAGATTAGCGCCTTGGATATTTCCTTCTCCAGCACCAATCCCACCGTGGATGAGGTGGTCTGGATGACCGGGCGGGTCCACAACGTGGGCACCGAGGGCGTGAGCAATGTGTGGGTGCGATTCCTGGTCAATGACCAGCCCGTGGGTGGGGATCAAAACATCCCGTGGCTTGGGGGAGGGCTTTCCGCGGAAGTGGCCGTTTCCACCACCCTGCAAACCGCGCGGGTCTGCGTGGTCACGGTGGCTGTGGATCCTGAAAACGCCATCGCGGAAACACGCGAAGACAATAACCGGGCCACGCGCCTGCTGGTGGTGGGCCAGCCCGGCGTGGCCGCGCGCATCGTGGTTCGCTCCAGTGTGCCGGGGGCGCAGTGCCCCGGCGCGGCCTACTCGCTCAGTGGTTCCGCGCTCTACGAAATTCCCTTTGGCGCCTCGACCAATTGGTATCCGGTGGAAGGCGCCGATGTCACGGTCGCCAGCGAGGGCTGGCTGGACGTGGCCACGGTGACGGATTCCTCCGGCGGTTTCCGGACCTGGCTGGTGACCCCCGCCGAGGAGGAGGTCTACCGCCTGTATGTCCAAGTCAGCGACAAGACACTGGTGGGCCAGGAGGAAGTTGCACTGGTGTCCGATTCCGCGGCCTGCGTGGTGGGTCCGGCCCGGCTGGATCTTGAACTGCGCGCCTGTGATGGATTGCTCCTGTCCAGCCATGCGCTTAATCCCGGCGAAACCTCAGTGGTGCAGGTG
>CAZFSE010000158.1:0-3038 GCA_964521805.1 uncultured Verrucomicrobiota bacterium | reverse complement strand
GGAAGGACCGCCGTTCCAACGAGGCGTTCACCATCCGTCAGCCGGATTTCGACATCGTACAGATGCCGCCCTGTACGATGTCGAAATCCGGCTGACGGATGGCGAACGCCTCGTTGGAACGGTGGTCCTTCCAGTTCTTTCCGCCGGAGCCGCCGGGCAGGCGATTCTTTCCTACGCGCCGACGGGCGCAACAGACAGCTACCGCGTGTTGCGCGCGGAGGTCCTGCCGCGCGCGGGGGAAGCCAATCCCTTCAATAACGCCGCCACCACGCTAGTGAAGATTGGCTCGCCGACGGAGCCGGCGGAGCTGGTCGTGACCGGTTTGACCGCGCCCGAACGCTTGTACAAATCCCAGTGGGGAGTGGTTCGCGGGCAGGCGCATTACGCCTTCTCGCAAGAGGGTCAGCCGGTTCAGGTGGCCGTCGCCGGCGCCACGGTGCGGGTGGTTGTGCCCGGCGTGGGGACGTGGCAGGGCAACCGGACCGATGTTCATGGCTTTGGTTCGCAGGGCATCCAGGCGCCCTCCGTCACCGGCGTTTACCAGGCCGTCATGACGGTGGACGACTGCTCGGGCATGCCCGTTCTGGTGGGCGCCCAGCAGGAATTCGTGGTGGAAGCCATTCCCGATGACCTCTGGGTCTATGATCGGGATATCGTCTTTGGCGAGCCGGAGATCGAGGCGGCGGGGCAGGTTCCGACAAACTACCCCTTCACGATCTTTTCCACGGTGCGCTATTCCTTGGAAGGAACCCGCACGGTGCCGGTGCTCGTGTTTGATCGCTATGCCGATGCCAACAGCAACTGGGTCTCGGAAGTGCTCTACTCGAATCAGATGGTCTTTTCGGGCAGTGGAGATCGGGCCTTCAGCTTCGGGTATACCGGGGCTGTGGAGGGGGTTCATGTTCTTGAGGTGGAGATCGCCTCGGACTTCGACAACCCCGCCAACAACAAGGCCACGAGGGCGCTCCAGATCGGCCCGGCGGAACCCTTGCTGGTTGTCAATATCATGCGCCCCGCCAATGGCGAGTCGCTCACGCACGACCCCAATTTGGTGCGCATTCGGATCGTCAACGAGGGTGGGGTGGTGCAGCATCCGGCGGACTTGGCCCTGCTGGCGGTCAGCGTCTTACCCCCCAGCGGTTACGGCGGAGAGTACCGGACCCTGGTGCAAGATGGCGTCCTGATGAATGGTGCGTATGAGGCGGAAAACGAAATCCGCTTCATTTGGAACCCGGCATCCCACCTGCTGGGCCAGGTCACCGTGCGCGCCTTCGCGCTGGCCCTCAATCAGAGCTATGGCGAGGATTCCAATGTCATCACCCTCAACGCCAAGCCCGTGGATCTTGAAATCACGGCGGATGATATTTCGTTCTCGACCAACCGCCCCGCGGTGGATGAGGCGGTCTTGATCACGGCGCGGGTGCATAACCGGGGCACGGATGCCTTGTCGAATGTGGTGGTGCGTTTCTACGCCAACAGCACGCAGATGGGCGAGGATCAGACGATTACGTCCGTCCTGGGCGGCGCCTTTGAGACCCTCAGCATCAGCGCCACGTTCAGCAATGCGGGAGCACGTGTGATCCGGGTGGTCGTGGATCCGGAGAACGCCATTGTCGAGAGCAATGAGCTGAACAACGACGCAACCCGCATCCTGACGGTGGGCGATCCGGGCCTGGATGCGATGATCGTCATTACCGCCACCGTCCCCAGCCCGGTCTGTCCGGGGTCCGTCGGACAGGTTAGCGGGCGGGCGCAGTATGAGATTATGGAAGGCGGCCAGGCTGTCCGGCATGATGTCCGCGGCGCACAGGTATCTGTCCAGGTCGGCGTCGGGGCCGTCTATGCCACCGCCAAGACTTCGCCCAACGGGTCGTTCCAGCAGACGTTTATCGCCTCGCAAGGCGAGGGGCTGACTTGGTTGACGGTCCTCGTGACCGATGAGTCGGTCTCCGGGGTTCTCCAAGTGGTACAGCAGACCGACGCCGCGCAATGTGGCGGCGGCGGTCCTGTGCTTCCGATCGTGGATGTCTTCGTCCGCGCCTGCGATGGCTTGATCCTCAGCCACGCGCAACGCAACGTGGGCGAGAACTTCACAGCCAGCGTGGTTGTGCGTAACGCGGGCAACATGCCTGTTGGGCCGGTCGCCGTGCGCTTGTATGACGATGATACGCTGATGGCCACCGGCACAGTGGCGAGTCTGGCCGCGCAGTCTTCACAGACCTCGCTCCTGTCTTGCGCCGCCTCGTTGCCGGATAATGCCTTCCATCTCCTTCGCGCGGAAGTGGGGCCCGTCCTAGACGAGGGAAATATCTACAACAACCAGGCCTCCATCCTGCTCGCAGTGGGGACTCCCGTGGAAACAGCCCGCGTGGTGGTGGATGACTTCGTCCTGCCCTCCACCAGTTATGTCCGCCAGGCGGTCACCGTGCATGGCAAGGCCCGCTATGAGCTGGCAGGCGCGCCGTCGCGGCCCGCCGCGGGCGTGCGCGTCACGCTTTTGCTTGATGGCGCAACCTTGTCCACCGGCTTTGCCGATCAAAACGGCCATTTCTCGATGAACTTTATCGCCCCCAGCAATACGGGCCTCTACGCGGTTGCCGTGCAGGCAACGGATTGCTCCGGCCTCGAGGACTCCCCCGCCGCCTCCGACACGCTGACCGTGATTGGCCTGCCCAACGAGGTATGGCTGGCTTCGCACAACATCCGCTTTGGAGGTGTGGTGGACCTGCTCCCGATGGTGGCCACCGGCGAGGTTTTTGAAATCTACGCTGAGGTGAACTACGCCATCAGCTCCGCGACCAACTGCCTGCTGATACTCCGCGATACCTATCACGATTGCCAAACCGGCGACTACGTGACAAACATCCTGCTGGCCACCAATCTCTGGCTGGAGGGTTCTGGAATCTGGACAGTTTCCACCGGCTATGCCGCCGTGGCGCAGTCCACGCATATCATCAGCGCGGATCTGACGGCGCACTTCGGAAATCCGGCCAATGACCACGCCACCCGCGTCCTGCAAGTCGGCGATACCCTTGAGG
>CAZFSE010000157.1:0-10404 GCA_964521805.1 uncultured Verrucomicrobiota bacterium | reverse complement strand
CGCGTTTGCTGGCCGCGCTCGATGAAATCATCCAGGTGGCGCGCAAGACCGGTGTCCGAATAGAAATCTCCCACCTGAAAACCTCCGGACGCAAAAACTGGCCCTTGCTCACACCCGCGCTGGAGAAGATACAGGACGCCCTCGCGGAGGGCGTGGACCTGGCCGCCGACCGCTATCCGTATACCGCCGCCTGCACCGAATTGGATGTGCTTCTCCCCGACTGGGCCGCCGAGGGCGGACGGGAAACTGTGCTGGCCCGCCTGCGCGAGCCCTCCACCCGCGCTAAAATCCGGGAGGAAATCCTGGCCGGACGCGAGCCCTCCTATTGGGCGGATGTGATGATCGGCTCCACCTGGGCGCCGGAGAACGCGTCCTTCAAAGGCCGGCGGCTGGATGAGGCCGCCCGGCAATGGGGCCTGGCGCCCGTGGATGCGGCCCTGCGCTTCTTTGAGAGCGACCAGCTCCGCACGGGCGCCATCTTCTTTGGCATGAGCGAAGACAACATGTGGCGCATCCTCAGCGAGCCCTATGTCATGCTCGGCACCGATGCATCACTCCGAGCCTTGGAAGGGCCCTTGAGCCTCGATCATCCGCATCCGCGGGCGTACGGGGCGTTTCCCTTGTTCCTGCGCGCGGCCCTCGATGGGCGCACCGTGCCGCCCGCCGAGGCCATCCGTAAAATGACCTCCCTGCCGGCCGCGCATTTTCGGCTGAAGGACCGGGGTGTGCTCGCCCAAGGAAAATATGCCGATGTCGTGGTCTTCAATCCGGCCACCCTCTCCGCCCCCGCCACCTACGAACAACCCCACCAGCTTGCCCAAGGCATCGAGGCCGTGATCGTCAATGGCGCACTGACCCTGCACCAGGGCCACCTGACCGGAACCCGCGCGGGAGTACTGCTCGAACCCGCCGGGTAAGCGGAAACGAACGTTTTTAATGTAATATGCAAGACCATAAAAGTTGGGCATAACAAATAATGAACGAATCAATCAGAATATGGGCACTAGAGTTTTTCATGATCGCCGTTTTCTTCGCGCCTCCATATACGGTCTTCGTCATGGCGCGAAGCAAAATACGAGAGAAAAAGAAATCTTTGGACCCTGCTGTTCGATGCGGCCTTTCAGCGTGTCGTGTTCTCGCCTACGGAGTTCTCATCTTGATGATCATTACCGTAGTAGGTCTTGCTACATATACACCAAGTCAGGATACCACGAACATTGGCTTGACGCTAATCAGTCTTTGGCTCGGTTCAGTCATCTTTGTCCTTCCCCTATTTGGTGTGACTTGGATCGCGGAGAAACACAGACTCAAGGCTAGAATCAGAAGAGAAAAGGCGTAATATGCCCAGCAATTGCTTCCTGTCTACTCGGAAACCGCGAGGCGCGTTTTCCTCGCGGTAGAGGCTCGACGTTCACCGAGGGAATATGAAAATACAGAGCCAAGAAGATGCTGATGGCGCAAATGAAAGATTCAACAATTTTCATGACGGATTCATTAAGCGTGTTCAGGTGACGAGTGCTAGTGAGTTTCTGATAGACCTGCCATGGGAACCGAAGAGGCAATTCAATACCAATGCAGACGAATTACAGGCGACACGTCTTTGTACTGGCGAGGGCAACTCCATAGAACTGACGATTAGACACTACAACTATGATTGGCCAAACCAACCGAGAACACGCGCTATTGTTATTCGCGCAACGACGATCATCGAGATGGCTGACAATCTTTCCACATTTATTGGATCAGATATTTTTGATATCAGCTTCTCGGTTCAGAAGTCAGTCGTTTCATGCATCATAGCATCTCCTTATAAAAAAGCTGGCTCGATACGAACCATGAAAAATACCGACAAAGACCTGCTTTTTTCAGCTAAACAAGTGGAGATTGAAGAAACAATATGGGCAGAACGAGCAAATGCAGGGCTACGTGACAATCACGTCGACCATGCCTGTTGAGGTCAGTCGGCGGATCAAGGGCACAGGGATCAGCCCATGAGATAGTATTGGGTGAGGTGTTGGGAGAGGCGTGGTGGGCAACGGATACCCGGCGTGATGAATACACGGTGGCAGAGCCCGCCACCCTCCAGGATGGCGAACAGGCGCGGATGCCCTTATGGAGGGCGGCAGGCTCTGCCGCCGGGGATGCGAGGCGGGCGCGGGGCATATGCCCATATGCAACCCCTATGCATTGGTTCACCTCAACCCAGACACGGACGTTCGCTCAAGAAATGAAAAGGACGTGACCAGGCTTGGCTGTGGCGATAGCTCTGAGCAACTGCGGAAGTAGAGGCAACATGTCTTTGAGGCGATTCGATGTGGCTCGCACAACAACAACAGCCAAATCAAGATCAATGAGACGCTGTTGGAAAGACAGATTTCGGTCGACTGTGACAAAAACATCAAAACTGGCTTCGGCCGTGCGAAGAAGTTGCCCATTTTTTACGCCGGACCAACCGGCCTTGATCACAGTCGTCACCTCGTGGGGACGGAGATGCCGAGAGAGGCGCCAGTCAATGCATTCGTCCAACAGAACTTTACGCATGGGCTGGGACAAGGAACTTCTCCTTAATCTCATCGAGGGCAGCAATGACCTGAGACTCCTTCACCGATGGGAAGCCTTCAAGGAAATCGGCAATGGAATCACCGGCCTCGAGATGCTCGATGAGAGTCTGGACCGGCACGCGCGTGCCGCGAAAAACTGGAGTACCGCCCATGATTTCTGGATCCGACAATATAACTGACTTCTTCATGTCATTAGTATGCCAAGATGCGGAAAAGAAATCAAGGCGAGCGAACCAGGCCAGATCCCCGGCCGACAACGGGGACAAAGGGATCAGCCCATGAGATAGTATTGAGTGAGGTGTCGGGTTGAGGCGTGGCGTGCAACGGTTCGCCCGTCGTGATGAATACACGGTGGCGGAGCCCGCTACCCTCCAGGTTTGCGAACAGGCGCGGGTGCCCTCCTGGAGGGCGGCAGGCTCTGCCGCCGGGGATGCGTGGCGGGCGCGGGGCATCGTATTTTTTACTTTGATCTGAATGGCGCGTAATACTACACTATGCAAAGGATTGAAAATGAGGAAGGATACGAAATTAGCGACTTTCGTGGGCTGTGGATTCCTTCTCGTTTTATTTGGATCCATGCCGCTAAACGGATACTTAGGTTTTTTCCTTTCACCATCAGAATTTCACCAAGATGTTTTCATTGGAACTCTCCCACACTTGCTTTTGGGTTTGATTCCATGGTTTGCTGGTCTTTTCTTGATCGTCGTCGGCGCAGAAAAGGCATGGCTTATACTTGCTATAGCGTTAGCAGGATCTGCCGTAGCATTTCTTATGTGTTTGCCAGCGACCATCAACGCCAAAGATTACAAGGGATTACTTGGCTGGCTTGCAATCGTTGCTTGTGCCGTGATTGTCGCTACAACTATACGCGCAATAATTAATTTGTGTAAAAAGACGGATGCAAGCAATGCTTTACTGCGCGCCTGAGGCGTGACGTTTGCCCTGAAACAAATGATGAAACCTTTTCGGTACGAACATACACGCAAACTGACCCGGCTAGAGTTTGCGGAATTGCACACCCTTTTCCTCCCCAGGCCTAAAAGATGGAAATTGGCCGCCCTTTTTGTGACAGGCATTGCCTGCTTGTTGTGGTCCTACACCTTTCTCATGGGCATCGTGATCTTGGTGCTCGCAAGCCTTCTTTTGGTTGCGCCCGGCCTCGCCAAGATCAGCAGTCCTAGAGGGTTCCAAGAGCATCGGCACCTTCACCAACCCCTTACGTTCATTGTGTCGAACGAAGGCCTGCAGATTCAAGGGGCCACGGTAGATTTCAAGAGCAGTTGGAAAAATCTGCGCGTGTGGGAGATTCGCGGCAAATGGTTGCGTCTCGCTCCGCACGGCATGCAAGAGCTCTACTTTGAGACCAGCAAGCTGGAGGAGGCCGGAGTATTCGGCGGTGTTATGGAGCTAACACGCGCACACGGTGTGGAATACGATTCTGAAGAGGCAAAATGAAGGGGGCCAGCAACGGGGGGGGGCGCACTTCTTTCCAGCCCAAGATTCGTGTTACGCTCGGGACCCCGCCAACTGCCCACAGGCCGCCGCGATATCGTCGCCGAGTGAATACCGCAGGGTCACCTTGAACCCGGCTTTCCGCAGTGCGGCACCGAACTCCTCGCGCGCGGGACGGGGCACGGGTTTGAATGGGGTGCCGGGGAATGGATTGAACTGGATGAGATTGATGTGCACGGGCAAGCCGTGCAGATAGTTGATCAGCGCGGCCAGGTCCGCCGGCCCATCGTTCACGCCGTGCAACAGCAGGATCTCGATCATCAGGTTTCCGGGGCGGGCGGCCGCGGGCAAAAGATCGCGCAATTGCTCCAGCGAATCGTGCGACGCGATGGGCATGATCCGCTCCCGCACCTCCTGCCGCGCGCTGTGCAGGCTGAGCGCGATGCGGATCTTCGGGAAGCGCTCCACGAATCGAAGCATCGCCTTGTGCACCCCCGCGGTAGAGACCAGCAGGTGCCGCTCAGAGAGATTGCATCCGCGCACGTCGCGCAGGACCTCGAGGCTGTCGCACACCGCCTTCTCGTTGTGGAATGGTTCGCCCATGCCCATGAACACCACGTTCCTCAGCACGCGCCCTTCCGCGCGAAGCAGGCGCATGGCGAGGATCACCTGGTCGAGGATTTCCGCGGACGAGAGATTGCGCACCAGGCCCATCCGTCCCGTCGCGCAGAATGCGCAGTCGGCGGCACAGCCGACCTGCGACGAGATGCAGAGGCTGGTCCGGCCTGAAGCTACGCGAAGAAGGACGGCCTCGACCCGCTCGCTGGACAGGGTGCGGAAGACCAGCTTTGAAGCCCCATCCCGCTTCGAGTCGTGCCGCTCGGCCAGCTCGAGCTGGCCCCGTTGAACCTGCTTGGCAAACCGGGCCCGCGCGGCCTCGGGGATCGCGTCGAGGCACTCCTCTGTGGATTTTCCCTTCTTGAAGAAAGCGATCCGGAACTTTTTCAGCGACGGATCCGGGATGCCAAGGTGCCGGCCGAGCACTTGCAGTCCGTCGATGTCATAGACCGAAATCATGGGTCCACCGGGCGATCAACATGGGGGGGATATCCGGCGCCACCGGCAGGACGACAGACCGCTGGACGCGGGGTTTCCTGGAGGGCCTTTTTAAGGGCCTCCTCATCGTTCTTCGCCGCCGTGGCGGGTTCTGACGTTGCGCCTGCCGGGGCCAGGACAAACAAGACCAGCGAGAAAGCGAAAAGGGATTGAAAGGTCACAGCCAAACCCCTTGGGAACAAGAAAGAGCGTTCCTGACGGTACGGACACACGCCCGTTGGGCCCGGTTTGAAGCGGCTCCCTCCTGACGGGAATGTGGCAGAACAGGGCTGGAAACGCAAATCGGATGTCAAAGCGGTCCTGGGCAGAGTGATAACGATCACGTCATGATTTTTTGCAGGATGGCGGCCAGGGTTTCAAGCTGGTAGGGCTTCTGAATGAAGCCCGCGATGCCTTTATCGGCGAATCGCTGGGAGATTTCCTGCTCGGTGTATCCGCTGGAGAGAATGACCTTCGCCTCTGGGGCGATGGCTTTCAGGGCCACGAAGGTTTCCTCTCCGTTCATGTGCGGCATGGTCAGATCCAACAGCACCCCGGCGATCTCCTTCCGCCGGGCCTCAAAGAGGGTGAGGGCCTCGCGTCCATCCGAGGCGGTCAGCACGTGGTAGCCCAGGCGGCTGAGCATGAGCTTGCCGACCGCGCGCACCGTTTCCTCGTCATCCACCAATAGAAACGTGCCTTGCCCCTTCCACGTCCGGGCCTTGCTTGCGGACTCCATCTGCGAGCGCGCCGGGATGCCGGCGGCGGGGAACAGCACGCGGAAACAGCTTCCCTTTCCGGGCTTGGATTGCACCTGGATGGCGCCCTTGTGGCCGCGCACAATGCCCAGTACGGCGGCCAGCCCCAATCCGCGGCCGGTGAATTTGCTGGTGAAGAATGGATCAAAGATGCGCTTGAGATGCTTGTCGTCCATGCCGCACCCGGTGTCCGAGACTTCCAAAAAGACATAAAGGCCTTCTTGAAGGGGCTCGTTGAGCCAGGTTTGTTGCAAGTCCTTTTTTGAGCATTCCACCGCGCCCGTCACCAGGGAGATCACCCCGCTCTTTTCGCCAATGGCCTCCGAGGCATTCGTGATCAGGTTCATTGCAATTTGGCGGATCTGCGTGGGATCTCCCATCATGGCCGGCAACTGGGGGGCAAAGTGCCGCTTGAGCACCACGGTTTTGGAGATGGAGATTTCCAGCAATTGGGCCATTTCCTGGACGATCTCCGTCAGGCTGATGGGCTCGATCATGAAGCGCCCCTTGCCCGAGTAGGCCAGCAATTGGCGGCACAGATCCGCCGCCCGCTTGGCCGAGGTCTTGATGCCCAGGATATTTTCATATCCGGGGGAGGCGGGGGTGATGGTTTCTCCAGCCAAATCGGCGTTGCCCAGAATGCCCATGAGCAGGTTGTTGAAGTCGTGTGCGATGCCCCCCGCCAGCACGCCCAGGCTTTCCAGCTTTTGGGTCTGCTGGATTTGTGCCTCCAGCAGGCGCCGCTCGGTTTCCGCCCTCCTTCGCTCGGAGAGGTCCACATCCACCCGGTATACCTCCGGCTCGCCCCGAATGTTGCGGACCAAGGTTTGCGTGCTGTACACATACACCGAGTGGCCGTCCCTGTTTCGCAGTTCCATTTCGCCGGGAGGATGGAGCTTGCCGTCCTGAAAAACGGCATTCATTTCAGCGGCCATGGCGGCCTGGTTGTCCTTGGCCCCCAGCAATTCCTCATAGAGCCGGCCCAAGGCTTCTGTGCGGGCATAGCCATAGAGGTTCTCGCTGGCCTGGTTCCAGAAGATGACCCGGCGAGCCCGGTCATATCCCTGAACCGCCACGCTGGGAACGTCTTCCGCCAGGGTCCGGAAACGCTCTTCGCTTTCCCGGAGCGCCTGCTCGGCCTTTTTGCGATCGGTGATGTCCGCTCCCACGCTCAAGACGACATCCTGATCGCCCCAGCGGCTGATCCGGGCGCGGACCAGCAGGGGGATCTCGGAGCCATCCTTGGTGCGGTGCGCCGTCTCAAAGGAGATGTCGCCGCATTTTCTGAGCCGGGCAACCCGCTCTCCAACGTAGAGTGCTTGCTCTGGAGTGTCCAGTTGCCGGATGTTCATGCGCAGGATCTCCTCGCGGGTGTACCCGTGGTTGTTCAGCGCCTGCTGGTTGGCGTAGATCATCTGCCCGTCAAAGTCATGGATCGTAATCATGGCGGGCGAGGCCTCCATGATGTCGGCCAGCATGCGCTGGTCCTCCTCGGCCTTTTTGAGCCCCGAGATGTCCGTGTCGATGCCCAAGATGCCGAGGACCCGCCCGGCGTCATCATACAACGGGACTTTGCTGGCCAGCACGGTGCGTTCCGTGCCATCGGCGCACCGCAACCGCGCCTCATGGTTGAGCAGGGGGCGGCGTGACTGGATGATATCCAGGTCGGTTTTCCGGAAAGACTCTGCCTGCTCATGGGTCCAAGCCAGCTCATAGTCGGTCTTGCCCAAGATTCCAGCGGGGGTTTCCATCCCGGCCAGCCGCGCAAAGGCCTCGTTGCATCCGCGGTACATCAACTGGGTGTCTTTCCAGAAAACGTTGGAGGGGATGTTGGAAAGGATGTTGGACAGCAGGGCCTGCTCGCGGCGCAGAGCGCGCAAAGCGGTTTTTCTGAGATGGCGGCTGATCAACAGGATTACGATAAGAACGGTTTCAACCAGGAGCAGAAGGGCCGCGCCCCATATCCAGAGATAGTACCGTTCATAAAAACTGAAGGGTTTGTTGAGCACCAGGGTGTCCCGTGGCAGGTTTTTGGCCGGCAATCCGTGGCGGGCCAGAGCCGGGTAATCCACCATGAGCTGATTGGGGCTGTCGCGGAGGATGGGAATCTGGCCGGCCGGTTCGCCCTCCAGGATGCGGAGGGCCATTTCTCCCGCTTTTTTCCCCTGCAGGAATCCACTGACCACGCGGCCCCCGACCACTCCGCGCTGGATGAAGGAATCCCAGCAGGAATAAACCGGGACGGGGCTTGCGCCGGCAATCAGATCAAGGCTTTGTTCCAGCGAAATCGGCTTGCCCTCGCGGTCCCGGAAAAAGGAGATCACGAAAACAGCGCTGTCCGAAGGGAGGTCCCTGAGCGCGTCCCGCAGTTCCTGCTCGCTCAGCTGGGTGAAGCTGTCAAAGGTGAGCTGGGACTCGTACTCGGGAAGGATTCGCCGAATGCGGGAGAAGTTGATTTGCGAGGTGCGCGTTTCATCCCCAACCAGCACGACGCGGCGCAGGCCGGGCTGGAGCAGGAGGGCCAGCTCGAGACTGCCTTTGAAATCAAAATCCTCCGCCACGCCGGTAAAGTTGCTCTGACCGTTCAGGCGTTCATCCTGAAAATCATTCACCCCGCAGAAGATCACCGGCACGCCGGGGAAGAGTTCCTCCCGATGCGCCACGAGAAAGTCGAAGGCATTGTCGTCGCTGGAAAGGATGATGTCCGGCTTGAGGCGCGAATAATGGTGCAGATAGGACTGCTTCAGAATTTGAATGTTTTGCTCGTCCTCATGGCGCTTGCTGTCCATGTACTCAATGTACAGTTCAAAGCGGCGCTCATCCCCCAGCACGGACCGCATGCCCTCCATGATTCGGTCTGACCATTTGTAGCCGGGATTGTACGAGTTAATGATCAGGACATTGTGGCGCTTTTCCGGGGGCAAGCCCGTGGGGGTTGTTGCGTGCGCCGTGCAGGCCAGCAGAGCACCAGCCAGAATCCGCCACAAGATTGCGTGGTCATTTTTGCAACAAAACATCATGGGCCTTGCTGTACGGGTTGTGCCATCCCTGGCCTGCGACCATGGAGGATACAGTGAACTCTTTTGAGCGGAAGGGAAAGCAATTTTTACGGCCCAAGAGCAGAGGCCCTGGACCCGTGGCCGGGGGTGCAGGCTCAGCGTGCCGGAGGGGGCTCACCGCGCGAATCGCGGCCTTTGCGCCGTTGCCAGAGGAGGGCCAGTCCGCCCCGTGCCGTCTCGCGGTAGGCGCTTTGAAGGTCCTTCCCGGTGCTAAACATGACGTCGATTACGTCGTCAAAGCTGACGAGATGGCGTCCGTCCGTGGAGAGGGAAAAAGTGGCGCACTCGAAGGCCCGGAGGCATCCGGCCATGTTGCGTTCAATGCAGGGGATTTGCACATAGCCCTCGACGGGGTCGCAGGTGAGGCCCAGGTGGTGCTCCATGGCCATTTCTGCGGCATATTCAATCTGTGCCAGTGAACCGCCCAGGATTTGCGAGCCGGCGGCGGAGGCCATGGAGCAGGCGGACCCCACCTCCGCCTGGCAACCGGCTTCCGCTCCTGAGACGGTGGCATTGGTGCGGATCAGGGTCCCGAAGAAGCCCGCCGTGGCCAGCGCCCGCAGGATGACCGCCCGGGGAACATCCTTTTCCTCCTCAAAAAAGTACAGCAGGCCCGGCAGGATTCCCGCGGATCCGCAGGTGGGCGCCGTCACGACCGTGCCGCCGCTGGCATTCTCTTCCGAGACGGCCATGGCAAACGCGGAGATGCGCGCGATCTCGCTCTGGAGCCCTTGCACATTTTGCGCATGCGCCCAGATGCCGGGTGCGCGGCGTTGAAGCCCCAGGGAGCCCGGCAGGGTTGCCTCCTTGTTGTGCAGGCCGCGCTGGACGCTGTCCTTCATCACGAGCCAGATTTGCTCCAGGCGGGGCCACAGGCTGGTCTCGTAGCGCTCTGCCAGTTGCCAGAACGCAAGCCCCTGCTCCGCGCAGAACTGCAAGGCCCCGGTGGCGCTGTGGACCGGATAGGCCACCGGGTCCTCCCGCCCAATTTTTCCATGATCATCCGCGATGTCGCCTCCGCCAATGCTGTAAGCCGTCCACTCTCGAAGGGTCCGCCCTTCCGCGGAAAGCGCCTCGAATTTCAGGGTATTGGGGTGGGGCAGGGGGGCGGCGTGTTCCTCCCAGGCAAATTCGCAGGGGATGGGGGCCAGCGCCGCCGCGACGGTGCGGTCTGTCCAGTGGCCGCGGCCGGTGGCCGCCAGACTGCCATACAGGGTGACGCGGATGCGGGCGGGGGGCTCCAGCAGGCTGGCCATGAAGTGCCGGGCCGCCCTCTGCGGGCCGATGCTGTGAGAGCTGGATGGCCCCGCCCCTATTTTGAACGTCTCAAGAATGGAACCCACGGTGTTCATGCGGGCCGTTTATACCTTATTATGGTTCGCATGGCTATCTCCCAAAGCGGACTTCGTCCCGCAACCCAACAAAGAAGATTTTTCACAGAAGGCACATAAGACACAAAAATTTTCTGTGTGAATCTTG
>CAZFSE010000156.1:0-10486 GCA_964521805.1 uncultured Verrucomicrobiota bacterium | reverse complement strand
CAAAAAAAGTTCCAAGCATTGGAAAAAAAGACAAAAAAAGTTCCAAGGGTTGGAAAAAAATGGAAAAAAAGTTCCAATCCTTGGAACTTTTTTTGGGTCAGGTTTGCTGGAGGTGGTTCACGGCGTTTTGGAAGATTTTCAGGCCCAGGCCTTGGGGGGGCAGGTTTCCATCGAGTTTCTGCCGGGGCCATTGGGGATGGTTTTCGGGGTAGAGAAAGGCTTCGGGATGCGGCATGAGGCCAAAGATGCGTCCGGTGGGGTCGCAGAGGCCGGCGATGGCATTGAGGGAGCCGTTGGGATTGTTCGGGAATTTTTTGGCGACCGCGCCGGTGACGGGGTCGGCGTAGCGGCAGGCGGCGCAACCGAGGGATTCCATGCGTTCGACGAGGGCTTTGTCGAGGGTGAAGATCTTGCCTTCGCCGTGCCGGATGGGCAGGGGCATGGGGGCAAGGCCTTTGGTGAAGACGCAGGGCGACTTTTCCTCGAAGCGCAGGGTGGTCCAGAAGTTCTGGAAGGAGCCGCAATCGTTTTGCATGAGGGAAACGGTTTGGGTGAAATAGTCGCCCTCAAGGCCGGGGAGAAGCCCGAGCTTGACCATGATCTGGAAGCCATTGCAGACGCCCAGGATCAGTTTGCCGGCTTCGATGAACGCTTGCAGATCTTCGCGCAGATGATGGCGGACGCGGATGGAGAAGACGTGGCCGGAACTCATGTGGTCGCCATAGGAGAAGCCGCCAATGAACATGAGCGCCTGGAAATCGCGCAGGCGGGCGGGCTCGGCCAGGAGGTCGTTGAGGTGGATCAGTTCGGCGCGGGCACCCGCCAGCTCCCAGGCGTGGCGGGACTCGGCCTCGCAGTTGAGGCCGTAGCCGGTGATGATGAGGACGGATGGACGTTGGGTGCTCATAGCTTCCACAGGGGTTTCTTGAAGGCCCGCCGCAGGGTGTCGAGGCCGGCGGAGAGGATGGGCTTGCGTCCGTCTTGCACGACCAGCTTGCGGGCGGCGGTGACTTCGCCGACGCACGCGCAGGGCATGCCGCTGAAGAGGGCTTCGAGTTGATTCTCGTGTTCCGGGGCGCAGGTGACAACAAAACGGCTGTTGGATTCGGAGAAGAGGAGGGCGTCGGGATCGAGGTTTTCTTCGACGGGGATATCCGAGAGCCGGATGCGCGCGCCGAGGTTGCCGCCCAGCGCGGCGAGGGCAAAGGCGACGGCCAGCCCGCCGAGGGTGGGGGTGTGCGAGGAGCGCAACAATCCGGAGGCGCTGACGAGGGCCATGACATCGTAGAGGGCGGCGGCCATGGAGGCGTCCACCTGAGGGACCTGCCCGCCGAAGTGGCCGGGCTCGTTTTGTTCGGCGGCCAGCAGGCGGTGAAATTCGGAGGCGCCCAGCTCGTTTTTGGTCATGCCGATCACGTAAATCCGGTCGCCCGGTTTCTTGAAGTCCATGGTGACGGCCTGCCGGACATCCTCCATGCGGGCGATGGTGGAGAATAGGACGGTGGGGGGGATGGAAATCTTGCGTCCGCCGCGCACGGAGTCGTTCTTCATGCTGTCTTTGCCGGAGATGAGGGGGACGCCGAAGGCGGTGGTCATGTCGTAGAGCGCCTGGTTGGCGCGCACGAGCTGGGCCATCTTGTATTCGCCGTCGGGGGTCTTTTCGGATTGGACGGGATCGGGCCAGCAGAAGTTATCGAGACCGGCGATATGCCCGAGGCGTCCGCCGGCGCTGACGGTGCGTCGGATGGCCTCATCCACGGCGCTGGCCATCATGTGATAGGTGTCGAGGTCGGAATAAAAGGGATTGATGCCTTCGGCAAGGATGATGCCGTCATGGGCGCCATGCTCGACGCGCATGATGGTGGCATCGGAGGGCATGTCGCTGAAGACGCCGACAAAGGGTTTGACGACGCTGAGGCCCTTGACCTCGCCATCGTAGATGCGGGACTTGAATTCCTTGGAGCAGACATTGAGTGCGCCGAGGATTTTCTGAAGGTGGCGGGTACGGGGGCCGGACGGCGCAGGCTTGGGGGCCGGGACAGAAGGCGGCGTCCAGCGGGCGTTGAGACACAGGCGCGGGCACCCCTCGTGGAGAAAATCCATGTCGAGACGGGCGACGACGCGGCCCTGGTAGAGGACGACAAAGGCGTTGGAGTCGGTGAAGCGTCCGAGGGCGACGGCCTCGACATCGCGTTTCCGGGCGAGGGCGAGGAAGGCGTCGAGCTGTTCGGGCGGGACGGCGAGGGACATGCGTTCCTGGGCCTCCGAGAGGAGGATTTCCCAGGGATGGAGGCCGTCATACTTCAGTGGGGCGTGGGTCAGGTCGAGTTCCGCGCCGCCGCTGAGGCGGCTCATCTCGCCGATGGAGGAGCTGAGGCCGCCGGCGCCGTTGTCGGTGATGGCGCGGTAGAGGCCAAGGTCGCGGGCCTCCATGAGAAATTCGTACATTTTGCGCTGGGTGATGGGATCGCCGATCTGCACGGCCTGGGCGGGGGATTCCTGGCGAAGCTCCTCGGAGGAGAAGGTGGCGCCATGGATGCCGTCCTTGCCGATGCGCCCGCCGCACATGACGATGGCATCGCCGGGCGCGATTTCCTTGCGCTCGGAGGGGCGGTCTTGCAGGGTGCGGGGGATGCGTCCGATGGTGCCGCAATAGACGAGCGGTTTGCCGATGTAGCGGTCATCAAAGCGCTCGAAGCCGCGGGTCCAGGGGATGCCGCTTTGGTTGCCGCCATCAATGACGCCATGGTGCACGCCATCGCGGATGCGGCGGGGATGCATCAGGCCCTTGGGGAGATCGCCCTCATAAAAGGGCGAGCCGAGGCAGTAGCCCCAGGTGTTGCAAAGCAGGTCACAGCCCATGCCGGTGCCCATCGGGTCGCGGTTGACGCCCACGATGCCGGTGATGGCGCCGCCGTACGGATCGAGCGCCGAGGGGCTGTTGTGGGTCTCCGCCTTGTAGGCGATGTTGTAGCGGTCGTTGAAGCGGATGATGCCGGCATTGTCGCTGAACACCGAAACCAGCCAGTCCACCTTTTTGGCGACGGCTTCCGTCGCGCCGCGGATGAAGGTCTTGAAGAGCGAGTCAATGACCTGCTCCTGGCCGGTTTCATCGGTATAGCGGACCTCGGCGGAGAAAATCTTGTGCTTGCAGTGCTCCGACCAGGTTTGCGCAATGCATTCGAGTTCGACATCGGTGGGCGAGGGGCCCAGCCCGCAGGCCTCGCGCGCCTGCAGAATATGCGGGCGGCGGAAATAGTCGCGGATGGCATGCATCTCTTCGAGGCTCAGCGAGAGAATGCCGGCCCGGCTAATCTGCACGAGTTCGTCATCGGAGCCGCCCAGGTCCACGGTTTTGACAACGGGTTCCGAGGGTTCGTGAATGACGGGCGGGACGTTGTCCACCGGGGCGGCGGCCCATTCCTCGCGCGAGCAGACCTGGATGGATTGAATCAATTCATTGGCGAGCAGATCGCGGGCGAGCCGGAGCGCGTCATCGCGGGTGAGCTCCTTTCCGCTGAGGAAGTACTGAATGGAGGTATAAACGCCTTCCGCCGGGGTGAGTTCCCGGTCGAGCAGGTCGGCGACGACGACCTGGGCGGTGCGTCCGACGTTATCGGTGACGCCGGGTTTGAAGCCGACTTCGATCATCCAATGAAAAACGGGCGGGCGAAGGCGTCCGAGGGCGGAGGTGGTGATGACCGGATCCGTGAAAGCGTTTTGAATTCGTTCCTGCTGTTCGGGGGGGAGGTCCGCCTCCACCTTGTACACGTCGCGCGTATGGCAGGCCCGCACCGGCAGGTGCAGGAAATGCCGGGCGCGGTTGACGACTCCGCCACCCCGGGGATCCCGCACACCTCGCTTTAATCCAATTTCAATTCGAAAGGCCATGTAACCCGTTATTGTTTTGTTCTAAAGGAAATGCAACATTACACAAACGGAAGTACAATTCCAGCGGATTCGTTCAGAACCTGTGTGGGGAGAAGGATGCGGGCATGGCGGAAGCGGACAAACATCGTTTTTATTGGTCGCGGCGCAGAGATCTTACCTTTCGCGAGTGCCTGAGGAAGTACTTTTTCGACTATTACGGAGGCGCGGGCGGAACGTCCCGGGACCGTGAAATGGGGATTTTACGGCGATTGGTGAACCGCCAGGACTGGGCGCAGGGGCTGGTGCGCAAGGCGTTATCCGGGGTGTGGAAGGCGGTTGGAGAGCCAGTCAATCCGGACGGGGAGGCGTCCAAACTGCTGGACAGCCTGCGGCGTGAGTTTAAGGAGTCGCGCGAGGGGGCGTACCGGCAGAATTCGGCGGCGCGGAGCTTGTTTGAGCACGAATACGGCCTGGAGGTGCCTGCCGCCGCGTGGAAGGCGGCGGCGGATTACGCCGAGGCCTGCCTGCGCGGGGCCTTGGCGTCGCCCCTGTTTCAGCGTTTGCAGTCTGCGCCTGCGTCGGAGCGTCCCGAGGTCCCAGAGACGGACCGCTTCAATCTCAACGGTCTGCCGGTGCATGTGCGTCCGGGCCTGGTGGTGCGCCGGGAGGATCGGATTGAACTGGTGCGCTGGCGAATGGAGGGCGATGCCGGGGATGATCCCATCGAACGTGCGGTGGCCGTGTTGTATGGCGCCGCCAAGTGGGCGGCGCCGGAGAATCAGATTTGCGTGGTGGAGGGCGTCCTGCCCGGTGGTGAGGAGCAGGCGCGCACGCCCGATGCCGCGCAGATCGAGTTTGCCCGCGAGTACCTTCAGGACTCGGCGGACGAAATGCAATTTCCTCTCGACGATCCGGAGATTGGAAAAGCCAGCGAAGACGCCTTTGAGCCCACCGAAGAGGAAGCGCCCTGCAAGCACTGCAATTACCTCAAGATTTGCCCGCGCTGGTCCTGAGTCCTTTCAGGAAAAAAATCGACGAATATTCGCAAGAAAAACGGGTGAATATTGCGTCTGGATTCAAATCAAGTTAAAAAATCATAAAAAAAACAAAAACTACCGCATATAGGGCATTGACTTGGCAAGACTACATGATATGGTGGCCAAGTTGACCGTATTTGTTCACTGAAATTGAGGTAAAAGCCCTGTTTTCGCAGGGTTTTGGATGGTGGGAGACCGTGTTCCCGCCGGCCTGCCCTCGGCAGGCCCAATAGCAGACTTTTTTATGATTCAGGCATGGGTATTTTTTTGTTAAGGAGAAACAGCGTTTCATGAGCAACCAACAGGCCCCATTCGATGGATTCCGCAAGCGCAACGGCATGATCGTTTCCTTTCGCCGAGCCAAAATTGAACTCGCGATTACCCGCGCGGCCGAGGAGGTTAACCGGCGCGACGGAGTGCCCTTCAGCGAATCCATGGCCCAACGGGTGACGGATCTGGTGTTGAGCCAGTTGAATGATCCCCGCTCCGAGTATTACGTTTATCCGGACGAGAAGGGCCAGCGCACGCCCCATATTGAGGATGTGCAGGACCTGGTGGAAATTGTGCTGGCGGAGCAGGGGCATACCACCGTGGTGGCCGCGTACAAGCGCTACCGCAAGCACCGTGAACTGGCCCGCGAACGCATCCGCGTGCGCGATGAACAGTCGGGCAAAGCCAAGGTGGATCTGACCGATGCCAGCATGCTGTTGGTGGAGTCGGTCTCGCGCGACGAAACCCTGCCGTGGAACCGTGCGCGCATCATCAAGCAGTTGATCGAGAAGACGGACCTCTCCAGCGAGCTGGCCATCAGCGTGGCCAAGGCCGTGGAAAACCAGATCATCTCCAGCGGGCTGAAGGGCATCAATACGACGCTGATCCGCGAGCTGGTCAACAATGAGCTGACGGCGCGCGGCTACCAACAGCATCTGCGCGACCTTTCGGTGTACGGCGTCTCCCGCCATTTCGTGGACAACCTGATGTACACGAAGTCGCTGGAGAACAGCAATATCGTCAACAACAACCCGGAGGCCGTGAACCTGGGGATCGCCGAGCTGGTGCTCAAGCAGTGGGCGCTGGACACGATTTTCTCCCAGGAGCTGAAGCACGCGCACAATACCGGGGCCATTCACCTGCACGATCTGGGCTACCCGCACCGCGTGTACTGCTCCTCGCACTCGGTGGAATATGTGAAAAAGTACGGGCTGACGCGGCTGGCGAACCTCAACAATGAGTCGCGTCCGGCGCGGAGCGCCTCGGTGCTGACGGGGCACCTGAACACCTTCCTGGCCTCGATGCAGGCCAACTACGCGGGGGCGCTGGGGCTGGCCTACATCAATATCATGTACGCCCCGTTGCTGGCGGGCATGAATCCCAAGCAATTGAAGCAGGTGGCCCAGGAGCTGATTTACAACGGCGCGCAGAATGCCTTTTCTCGCGGCGGCCAGACCCTGTTCCTGGATTTCAACATTCATACGGGGGTCCCTTCGTATCTTCGGAAGGTGCCGGCCATCGGCCCCGGCGGCGCCTACATGCTTCGGAAGGCGGATGGCTCCATCGTTCAGCTCGAAGAGGTGGTTCGGGAGGACAAGGATCCTAACGGGAACCGGCTGATGGATCTATTTGAGAAAGACGAGTCCGGCGGACGCCGCCTGGTGTTGCGCGAGCTGGCCGACCAACAGCACGGCATGGTGTACGACAAGGAGGTGGAGGAGTCGCTCCGGGCCCGCAACGAGGCGATCGTCACCTATAACGATTATCAAAAGGAGACCCGCGACTTTGCGCTGGCCCTGCTGGAGGTCTGGGAGGAAGGGGATCGCAATGGGCGCGTCTTCGAGTTTCCCAAGTGCGATTTCCACGTCAGCGAGGAGACCTTCCTCGATCCCGAGCAGTACCGGATCTTCATGCGGGCGTGCGAGGTGGCCAGCCGCAACGGCTCGACCTACTTCATCTTTGACCGCGACGAGGTGACGCTTTCCGCCTGTTGCCGCCTGCGCACGACCATCCAGGACAACCGGATGCTTCAGCATCCGGAGTCCATGCGGTTTTGCGGGTTCCAGAACGTGACGATCAACATCCCGCAGGCGGCTTACCGCGCGGCGCGCACGGGCCACAAGAATCTGGCCGGGCTGTTGGACGAAGTGGATCAGACCCTGGAGCTGGTGGTGCAGGCGCACCTGCAGAAGAAGGCCAAGACGGCCGAGATGATCAGCGCCCCCGGCTTTCCCCTCCACCAGATCGGGCGCAACGCCTGCGACGGGCGCCCGTATGTGGAGCTGGACAAGTGCACCTACATCATCGGGCTGATTGGCGTCAACGATGCCGTGAAGTTTTTAATGGGCAAGGAATTCCATGAGAGCGAGGAGGCCTTTGATCTGGGGCTGAAGATCGTGGCGCACCTGTACGCCCGGTGCAAGAAACTGGCGGCCAAGCACAAGATGAAGTTCAGCCTGGAGGAGTCGCCCGCGGAGAGCGCGGCGCGGCGCCTGGCCAAGGCCGACCTGGTGTATTTCAAGGAGGAGGCGGCCAGCATCATCAAGGGCGGGAGCAACGATGTGGCGTACTACACCAACTCCGTCCATCTCAGCGCGGATGCCCCGGTCTCGCTGGTGGAGCGCATCCGCCAGCAGGCGAAGTTCCACAGCATGATCGAGTCCGGCGCGATTACCCATGCCTTTGTGGGGGAGGAGCGGCCCTCGCCGGAGGCGATTGCCCGGCTGGTCAAGGACACGCTTTGCCGGACGCAGACCGCGCAGTTGACGATCTCGCCGGAGTTTACCTACTGCAATGACTGCCAGCACAACATGCGGGGCTTGCAGGACACCTGCCTCAATTGCGGGTCCGCCCATGTGGAGGGCGAGACGCGCGTGGTCGGCTATTTCAGCAAGATCAAAAATTGGAACAAGTCCAAGCGGTATGGTGAGCTGGTGGCCCGGCACCGGGGACAGTATGCCGTGGAAACCGAGGCGGCCCAGGGGGTGGCGGAGGCGGAAAAGGCCCCGGAGATGGCAACTGTTTAGCACGGAGGATGCAGACGATGGCGACAACCTATACAGTTCGTGTGTTTGGCAAGGCCGGTTGCGACAAGTGCAAAGTGCTCAACCAGCGCCTGGACAGCCTGCTCGAAAAGCCCGAGTGGTCGGATTTCCAAAAGGAATACGTGGATGTGGAGACGGAGGAGGGCTTGGTCCATTTTGCCCAGAGCGAATGCATCAATCCCCAGCGCATCCCCGCACTCGTGGTGTATCGCACGGATGAGGTGTCCGGACGGCTGGAGCCCGTCCCCAATCTCCATCCGGAAGAGGACGATGGCGTGTGCAAGAGTGCGCGCCTGTACACCTGGGTGGGCCTCCAGACGGATTATTCGGAGCTGGGCCGCGGGGTGATCAGCACCCCGATGATCACCCATGTGCTGGAAGAAGCCCGCCGGTCGTGAGCGCGCAGGCGTCACCGGTTTACGCCCTGTTGAAAAACCCCTCGATGGTGGATTTTCCCGGACGGCTGGCTTTGGTGCTGTTTGTCTCCGGGTGCAATTTTTCCTGCGGCTATTGCCACAATGCCATCCTGCGGCGCGCGCAGGCCGGCCTGTTGAGCTGGGAGCACCTGGAACGCTCGTGCCGTGAATACCGCAAGAATTGGGTGGATGCCGCCGTTATTACCGGCGGCGAGCCCACGCTTTCCGAGGATCTGCCGGAGCTGATCCGGCGGTTAAAGGCCCTGGGCATGGTCGTGAAGCTGGACACCAATGGGGGCCGCCCCGATGTCCTGGAGCGGCTGATGGGGGAGTTGGAGTATGTGGCCATGGACGTGAAGTGCTCGCTGGAGCGTTATCCGGAGCTGGCAGGATTCTCCGATGCCGGCGCGGTGCACCGCTCCATGGAACTGATCCGGAGCCGCGCGCGGGGGTATGAGTTTCGCACCACGGTGATCACGCCTTTTCATACCGATGAGGAATTGCTCAAAATCGGTGAATTGATTCGTGGGGCGCGGCGTTATACGATCCAGCCGTTTGTGCCGCGCGAAGATGTGGCGGATGAGGCGTATCGCACGCTTCCGCGCACGACCCCCTTGCGCATGAAGGAAGCCGCCGCCATCCTGCGTCCGTTCGTGGAAGCGCTTGACCTCCGCGGCGCGTAGCCGTCTTTCCCCATCCTCAGGCCCCGGCGCAGACGCGGGCTCCACAGAAGTCATAGGCGGCGGGTTCTGCCGGGCGGGCGAAGGTGGCGCCGCTGATATGGCCGACGGGCTTGAGATGTTCGTAGAGATGGTGGTGACTGCAGAAGATGCTCCCGTCCGGGGCGAAGAGAAGCGCGGGCAGGGAGGAGTGGTCCGTTTCCTCCAAGCCGGCCTCGGCGGCCCACGAACCGCCATAGAAGCGATCCTGGTACCAGTCGAGAAAGGCCATGGGCCTGAAATCAAGGCCCCGGTTGCGGCAAAGGCCGCCCATCTCATCCACGAGCCGGGCGCGGGCCGGATCCGTGAAGCCGGAAATCGTCATCCGAAAGCCAGCGGCTTGCAGGTACGCGGCGCGCTCGATAAACTCCTGTGCGGAAAATTCCTCGGGATGGTAGCAGGCCAGCAGGGGCGTGATGTCGGAGTCGCGATTTAAGAGGGAGGGTTCGACGATTTTGGCGAAGCGGCGGACGTCAAAGGCGAGGTTGGTGATGATCTGGATGCGGTGCTGGGGCATGATGAATTGAATGATGTCGGCAAAGCCAGGATGAAGGCCCGGTTCGCCACCCTGGAAGACCAGCGGGAGCCCTCGGGTGTCGAGGGTGGTCAGAAAATCGATCCAGCGGCTGGCCGAGATTTCCTCGTAGCGGTTGAGCGCGGCGCTATGGAAGCGCCGGATGCAAAACGAGCAGGAAAAGGGGCATTGAAAGGTTAGAAAGACGCCATAGTAGCGGGCGCGCACGCCCAAAAGGCCATGCTGGGGACACACAGGGTTTCGAGAGGCTGGTTTATCCATATTCATTGCTCACCTCATCCGTTAACTACATCATCACCGAAGAAGAGGTAGCAGAGTGCATGCCACGGGGAAGGCAAGCGCATCACCAACCATGCCACGGAGGACGCGAGCTCATCGTGAACCATGCCGCGAAGGACGCGAGCTCATCGCCCACATGCCACGGAGAACACAAGCGCGACGCGAATCACACCACGAATGACGCAAGAGCGACGCGATCCTCAGCTTCAGCGCAAGGTCCAGGGATCACCGTGCGTGTCATTTTTACTTACGATCGTGAGCGAAATTGACATGCGTGCGGGGGCGGTAAGGAGAGGGCGGGGCCTGTTCATGGGCGCACGCAATGCTATTTACAAGTGATATTTACGCCGTTACGCCCCCGGCGACCTTGTGTCGCTGGTGAATGCGTGCTGTGGCCACAGAGCATCCGTGCGTGTCATATTCACTTACGATCGTAAGTGAAAATGACATGCTTAGGGGAGGATGGAAGGGCTAGGAGGCGGGTTGGGTTGGATTTCGCCGACGAGTTCTTCGAGGAGGGATCGCGCGGTTTTAGGGGGTTGGGAGGGATCGCCGGCGGGGATCAAGCCGTTTTCAACGAGCCGGAAGACGGGAC
>CAZFSE010000155.1:0-10552 GCA_964521805.1 uncultured Verrucomicrobiota bacterium | reverse complement strand
CGGATGGAGTTCCGCGCCAAACCAGCACCCGGCGGGAATGACCGCCTGGGGAAGCGCGCCTTGCTCGGGGCTCAGCCCAAACCGGATTTCCCTGGCTTCTCCGCCGGTGGTGATGAGGTGCAGGCTCAGCGAACCCCCGGCATGAAAATGCCAGAGTTCATCCGAGCGCATGCGGTGAAAATGAGAGCATTCGCCCCGGCGGAGCAAAAAATAGATCCCGGTGGAAACCGCGCGCGGGCCGGGAAAGCCCTCGGGCTGAAAGCGATTCGGCGAGCGGTAGGTTTCCCGGTAATGGCCGCCCTCCGGGTGCGGACGCAGGCCCAGTTGTTCAATCCAGTATTCGGCCGTCTTCATGCGGGCATCCTGCCACCGCGCTCCTGCGTCCGGCAAGCCTTTATCCTCCGGGTTCCTCCAAGGGCCGGGGTTGTGCCGGCGAGGGCCTTTTGCTATTTTTTCAGCCCATGGAATCGCACACATGAAGGCAGACGATTCAACGCAGGCGCAACGCCACCAGTTTGGAACCTTTGCGGGCGTCTTTACGCCGGCCATCCTGACGATTCTGGGTGTGATCATGTTTCTGCGCTCGGGCTATGTGGTGGGGGCGGCGGGCATCCGGGGGGCGGTGCTGATTCTGCTGGTGGCGGAAAGCATTGTCTTGGTCACGGCGCTCTCCATCTCGGCGATCGCCACGAACACCCCGGTGGGCAGTGGTGGCGCGTACTTTTTGATTTCCCGGACGCTGGGAGCGCAGTTTGGAGGAGCCATTGGGCTGGCGCTATTTCTGGCGCAGGCGCTCTCGGTGCCCTTTTATCTCCTGGGATTCACCGAGGCGCTGGTGCAAAGTTTTCCCGTCTTGCGCCCATGGTTTTTATGGATCGGCGTGGGGACCGCCTTGATTCTGTTTGTGATTAATTACGTGGGGGCGCATTGGGCGATTCGCTCGCAATATGGAGTCATGGCCGTGCTGGCAGTGGCCATTGTTTCGTTCCTGGGGGGCGCGGCGCTGAAGTTCTCGCCGGAGGTCTTTGCGGCGAACTGGGCGCCCGCGTATACCACGCCGGATCTGTCGTTTTGGGTTTTGTTTGCGGTCTATTTCCCGGCGGTGACCGGCATCCTGGCCGGTGTGAACCTGTCGGGCGATTTGAAGGATCCCGGGCGCTCGCTGGCGCGGGGTGTCCTGCTGGCGGTGGCGGCGGGATTTGCGGTGTACCTGGCGCAAATGCTCCTGTGCGGCGGTTCGCAGGCGCGAAACGACCTGCTTGAACGGCCCTTTGGAATGCTTCTGCAAAATGCCCTGGGCGGCTGGGCCCTGCCGGTGATGGCCGGTGTGTTTGCGGCCACGCTGTCGAGCGCCATGGGTTCACTCATGGCCGCGCCCCGGGTTTTGCAGGCGCTGGCACGGGATGGCATTGTTCCGGGATTGACGCCCTTTGCGCGCGGAACCCGGAACGGGGACGAGCCTCGCGAGGCGCTCTGGCTGACGTTATTGATCACATTGTCCGTGATGGCGGCCGCCTCGGATGGAGCGGGATTGAAATCCTTTGACCTCGTGGCTTCCGTGGTGACCATGTTTTTCCTGTGCACCTACGGCATGATTAATCTGGCGGCGTTCGTGGAATCGTTCAGCGCGAATCCGTCGTTCCGCCCTCAGTTCCGGTATTTCCACTGGAGCCTGGCCCTGCCGGGGGTGGCGGCCTGCGTGGTGGTCATGTTGCTGATTGATGCCGTGGCCGCCTGTGTGGCGGTGCTGGCGCTGGCCGGGCTGTATGTCTTGATCAGCCGCCGGGTGTACCGTGCGGCCTTTGGAGATGCCCGGTATGGTTTTGTGTATTCGTTGGTGGTGAGGAATCTCCTGCGCCTGCGCGGGATGTCCTCGCATCCCAAGAACTGGCGTCCGACCCTGCTGGTGCTTTCGGGCAATCCGCAGACGCGTCCAACGCTGATGCGCTATGGGGTATGGTTTGAGGCTCAACGGGGGCTGGTTACCCTGGCGGAGATTCTTTCCAGCGATGTGCCGGACAAGGTGATTCGGAAGCAGGCGGCCCTGGATTCCATGGAGCGGTTTCTTCATGAAAACCGCTTGGCGGCGTTTCCGGAGGTGGTGCTGGCGGAGAATCTGGATGAGGGCATCCGCCTGCTGGTGCAGGCCCATTCCATCGGCCCCATCAAACCCAATACGGTGCTGATTGGCTGTCCCAAGGCCCGGGACCGCTTCGGGCCCTTTATCCGGCATTTGAACGACATTCGGGCCGCCGGGAAGAACGTCATGGCGATTGTGGATGGAGGCTTGCCCCCGCCCGGAAAAGAGAGCCGAAGAATTGATCTCTGGTGGCGGGGACAGGAGAACGGATCCTTCATGGTGGTGCTGGCCTATCTGCTGACCTGCAACTGGGAGTGGAGCCTCGCCCGCATCCGCATCCTGCGACTGGTGGCGAACGAGGCCGAGCGCGAGTCTTCCACGCAGAGCTTGCGTCAACTGGTACAGGCGGCCCGCATGGAGGCGGAGGTGTGCGTGGTGGTTTCAACCCGCCCCTTCCAGAAGGTGCTCAAGGAGCACTCTTCTGATGCGGATGTCATCTTTCTGGGGTTCAATCTGCCGGATGAAGAACGGGCGGAGGAGCTGTATGAATGGACGCAGGCCCTGGAGGCGGAACTGCCGACGACGGTCCTGGTGCATTCCATTGGGGAGGCGAACTTGCTGGCTTGATCGGGTGCGCATGGCCTTGACAACAGCCGTGGATGGGGGAATCCCTTCTCTTGGCGGGTTCATGATTTTTGGGATTAAGGGCTCGCCAAGCCCGCGGGAAAATGCTACAGGTGCAAACAATATGGCGGATGATGTAAAACAGAAGGGTCCGGCCTCTCTGGATCATGAACGGGTGGATCGCTTTGTCAGCGGGGCGTACATTCTCGCCGTGGACGATTTCAGCTCCATCCGCCGCATCATTGTCAACACCTTCCGCACCCGGGAGGCCTATGTGGACGAAGCCTCCAATGGCATGATGGCCTTGGATAAAATGCACATGGCCATTGAGAACGACTCTCCCTATGACATTGTGTTTGTGGACATTGAAATGCCGGTGATGGACGGCATTGGCTTTTTGACGCAGTTGCGCGGCGACAAGGATCTTTGCGAGACTCCCGTGGTGGTGTTGAGTTCGCATTCCGATTCGGAGGAGATTCGCGAGTGCATCAGGTTGGGGATCAGCGACTATATCATCAAGCCGCCCACGAAGGACCGGTTGTACCAGGCGATGGCCAAGGCCATGGGCGACCGCGAGAAGGAGCGGGAGCAGAAGGGCCTTGAGGCCAGCGCTCCCCGCGAAAAGGGCTCCGCGGAAAAAGATTATTCCAAAATGATTTTCAAGCGGCTGGAAACCATTGACCGGCTTCCAGCCCTTCCTGTGGTGCTTGAGCGGATCAAGGCGCTGACGACCGACCTCAACTCCAACAGCGAACGCGTTGCCATGATCATGAAGGATGAGCCGTCGCTGATGGCGAATGTGTTCAAGCTGGCCAATTCGGCGTTGTATGGCGCCCGGGATCCGATTGATTCGTTGCAGGGGGCCATTACGAGACTGGGGTTGAATGCCGTGAACAATATCGCCACCTCCATGGCGGTGCTGGCGGTGCTTAATCAGAAGATGGAAGGCATCAACCACAAGGAATTCATCAAGCATTCCATCAGCACGGGCATTGCGATGTGTGTGATCTATGAAACCTGCCGGGCCAGCATCAAGGAGGTCTATACCAAGGATTTGCTTCACCTCGCGGGCTTGTTGCATGACATTGGCAAGCTCATCGTCATCCAATTTTTCCAGAAGGAGTTTGCGGAAGCGGTTGAGTTCAGCCGGACGCAGGCCATTCCGCTGTTTGTGGCGGAGCAGAAGTCGCTGGGGGTGGATCATGCCGAGGTGGGTGCCTGGCTGGGCCGCAAATGGAACCTGTCGAGCCTCCAAATGGCCTCCATTCGCTACCACCATGCCCCCCTGATGAAGGAGACCGGCCATGATGAGCTGGTCATGATCTGCCACTGCGCCAATTATATCTGCAATCTGGAAAAGCTGGGGGATGGGGGCGACACCATGACGCCGATCTTTGACCAGCGGGTTTTCGACCATCTGGGCCTGCCCATCAATAAGGTTCCTGCGATTCTGGAGCGGGTGCGCGCCGAGGCCAAGAATTCGGAAATCATGATGTCCATGCTCGCGTGATGTGCTTCTTAACCGTGCGCCGGTCAAGGCCGGTGCGGCGCGCGACTTCCTCGTAGGTCCCATGTTGTTGAAACAGTTGCCGGCAATAGCCGGCCAGCAGTTCATCGGCAGTCAGCGTCCCGGCGGAGAGGCCGGCCATCAGACGGCTCTGTTCGTCCGCGCCGATTTGGCGGCTGTCACCGCTATAGACGTGAGTGAGCAGGATGCGGCGCACGGCCTGTTCCAGTTCGCGCACATTTCCGGGCCAGGGGTAGCGGGGGCCCGGCTGGCGCTCCAGCGCGGAGTTCACGAGACGAATCAATTCGTCTGACTCCTCGCCCGCCAGCCGCTTCACCAGGTGTTCCACCAGGTGGCCCAGTTCGCCGGGTTCCTCCACCAGGCGTTGCCGGAGCGGCGGCACATGAATGACATCGGAGCAGAGCCGGTAATAGAAGTCGTCGCGGAATTGGCCTTGCCGCCGTTTCTCCTCGAGGTCCTGATTCGTGGCCGCAATCACGCGCCCGGAGAATCTACGCTTTTCATGGCTCCCCACCGGGGAGAAGACCCGGTCCTGCAGAACCTGCAGGAGCTTGATCTGAATGGGGGTGGATATTTCGCCAATCTCGTCGAGGAAGATGGCGCCATGCGGACTGCACCGGGCAAAGAGGCCTTCATGCGGATTCAGCGCGCCGGTGAACGCGCCTTTTTTGTGTCCGAAGAGTTCGGACTCGATCAGCGTGGAGGGGAATTGGGAGAGATTGATGTCCACAAACGTCCGGCTGAAGCTCTCTGAGAAGCGGCGGGTTTGTTCGTCGAAGGGGATGTAGCCGGACCGCCCGATGGCGCTGGCGGCCGCGCCCTTGCCGGTGCCGGTTTCGCCCAACAGCAGGGTGGAGAAGTCCTCCATGCGGTTCCAGAGATGCCGCACGTAGAGGCGGGTGTCGTGCGTGAAGATGTTATTCCATAGCTGGATGCGCAACCGCCGGGTGCTGGCGCTTGCGCCCACCAGATTGCTGGTGATGAAGTAGAAGGCGCGCCGCATCTGGTAGAACATGGCGAACACCCGCAGGGCCTCCGGGCGGGAGAAGCCCCGCCGCTCAAGCTGGTCCAGCACCTCCGTGGAAAATGGAACGGGGCAGGGGGCGTCGCCGGACTTTATTTGATCGAGGATCAGCCGGTCGAAGTGCGCCAGGTATTGGTGAAACGTGTCGAACAGGCAGGCATGACGAACCCACTCCCGGTCCTCCTCCGTGGCGGCTCGCGCGGTTGAGGCGCCGGCCCGTTCTAGTTCCGCCAGTCGGTCGCGAACGCCGGAGATAGCCCGGTCAATCGCGCTCTTCGCCGGGCCCTTGCCCGCCAATTGTTGGTTGAGCGTTTCCCGTTGCTCGCTGAAGGGATTGCAAAACGCCGCCTCGGAAACCAGGCGCAAAAACGACCGGTCTTCTTCCCGCCACAGATAGGTTTGCTTCATGCATAAAATGTATACTAGACATACAAAAAATGTAAATAGCATGTTTCGTTGTTTTGCCGTGAAGGAATGCAAGCCATTGGAGCACAAAGACAAGCGATGTGCGCCAAAAAGCTGGCACAGAGAATGCAATAGAGCGGTCCAGCCGGAATAAGCCGGCGAAGGAGAGGACACAACATGAGCACAACAAAAGCTGGAATCGTGGAGTGGGTGTTGGTGGGTGTGACGGGCGTATTTTTATTAGCGGCCTCCATGCACATCGTAACGGAGCTTCACCAGGGACATTTTGGGCAGGCCGTGCAACAGGCCTGCGCAGTGTTTTCGCCCGCTCACGCGGGACACTGGGTGAATGGACAAGGGTTGTAGACAAATCAAGAAACACGAAAGGAAAAATATCATGAAGAAGTTTCAATTCAATGGATGGCGTGCGGCCATGGCCGCACTGGCGGTGGCGGTTTTGGCGCCTTTGGCTTCCACGCGGGGCGCAGGGTTGCTGGTGGCCGATGGCGGCTTTGGCGGGGTGCTCGAAATCAAGGAGCACGATGTGCAGGTGACGGTGAACAACGGCATCGCCGTGACCAAGGTGACGCAGGTTTTTCTCAACACCGAAAAGCGCATCGTCGAGGCGTTGTACACCTTCCCGGTGCCGCGCGGCGCCTCGGTGGCGAACTTCAGCATGTGGATTAATGGCAAGGAGATGATCGGCGAGGTGCTGGAGAAGAAGCGGGCCAAGGAGATCTACGAAAGCTACAAGCAGACGCGCAAGGATCCGGGCCTGTTGGAACAGACGGACTACAAGACCTTCGAGATGCGCATTTTCCCGATTGCCGCCGGCGCTGAGCAGAAGGTGGAAATCACCTATTACCAGGAGCTGGACTTTGATGACGACTGGGCGGCCTACGTGTATCCGCTGGCCACGGCGACTCGCCGGGACGTGGATTCAAAGGTGTCCGGCAAGTTCGCCTTTAACGTCGAAATCAAATCGGCCATTCCGTTGGTGGAGGTGGAAAGCCCGAGCCATGGCGCGGAGTTCATTGTGGCACAGCATACGCCGGAGTATTTTCAGGCGGCGCTGGAGACGCGCGGCGGCTCGCTGGCACGCGATGTGGTGTTGTCCTTCAAGCAGAGCCGGCCCAAGACCGGCATGGATCTCATCACGTCAAAGACCGGCGGCGAAGATGGATATTTTTCGCTCACGCTGACGGCGGGGGAGGATCTGGCCCCCCTGGACGAGGGCATGGACTATGTGTTCGTGCTCGATATCTCCGGAAGCATGGGCGATGACGGCAAGCTGGCCCTTTCGAGGGAATCCATCGAGGCCTTTATCGGTGAGCTGTCTGTCGGCGACCGCTTTGAGGTGATGACCTTCAACATCCAGCCGTTCACGCTGTTTGGTCAATTGCAGGAGGTCTCTTCCAATGCGCAGGAAAAGGCGGCTGACTTCCTGGGTGGCCAGCAGGCCCGTGGTGGCACGGTGCTCAATCCGGCGTTGAACACGGCGTATCGCTATGTCTCCGCGGACCGCCTGCTCAATGTGGTGGTGCTCAGTGACGGAATGACGGGACAAGGCGAACGGCAGGCCCTGCTCTCGTTGATTCGCCAGCGCCCCCGCAACGCCCGCGTCTTTTGCATTGGGGTGGGCAACGAAGTGAACCGCCCCTTGCTGGAACAGATGGCACAGGATTCGGGCGGCTTGGCGGCCTTTCTTTCGCCTGGCGACAATTTCACCCGGCAAGCCAAGGCTTTTCGCCGGAAGCTGACGAGGCCGGTGGCCGGCAATCTGAACATCGAGTTAGCGGGCTTGGAGGTGTATGACCTTGAACCGAAGGTACTGCCCAACTTGTACCATGGCCTGCCGGTTCGCTTGTATGGGCGCTATCGCAAGAGCGGCGCGGCGCAGGTGACGCTGAAAGCGGACGTGCGCGGGCGTGAGTTCAAGCAGGAGGCCTCCCTCGAGTTCCCCGCAAAGGATGCGGCTAATCCGGAGATTGAGCGCATGTGGGCCTGGAAAAAGATGGACCGTCTGTTGAAGGATGCGGATCGGGAGGGGGCTCGCAGTCAGGTGGTGGAGGAGATTGTCCGGCTGGGCGAAGCCTATTCCATTGTCTCGGAATACACCTCGTTCCTGGTGTTGGAGAATGATGGCGAGTACCGCCGCTGGCAAATCGAGCGCCGCAATGCGCTGAGGATTACCCGCGACCGCCAGGCGCAGGCCGATCTGCGCAAGCAACTCGATGCTCTGCGCAACCAAGGGGCCAGCACCGTCGGGCCTCAACCGCCTGAGAATGCGTTCGCCCAAGCCTCTCCAACAGCGCCTGGCGTACAGCCGATGAACTCCACGCCGCAAGGCCCGGGTGCGCAACCGGCTCGTCCGGGACGAAGCCTCGACTTCAACATCGGCACCGGTCCGGTTGGCCCGCTCTTTCTGCTCCTGGCCGTGTTCCTCCGCCGGATGAAGGCGGCGCAAGTTCATTAAAAACCCCTGTGGATGGCGGGCGCTTCTGCCCGCCATCCACCGGATTACCCACTCAATCTGGAGCTGGCGATGAGGACACTCGAACATGCAAAAGCGGTGGAAGAAGAGGACGATCCCCGCCTTTTTGTTGAGTTGGGGTGCTGGAGTTTGTTGATCGCCCTGCTGAACCTTCCTTTGTTTTTTGGCGCGGTGAACGTTGACTTCGTGCTGACGCAGGACGCTCTTTCTGGAAGGACCCTTTGGGCCTGGTTTACGCATCCCTTTGTGCATGTCAGCCTCTATCATCTATTTCTGGATGCCGGTGCATTTTTGGCGCTGTATTCACTCCTGTCCCGGTTTACCCTGTGGGGGCGTTTTGTGCTGGTGGTGGTTTCAGCACTGGGGAGCCTCGTGGCGGCCCTCACTGCCGGGGCGCTGGTGCATGCCGATGGATTCTGCGGGCTTTCTGGCGTAGCCCATGGCTTGATGGCGGTGGCGGGGTTGGACCTGGCATACAGTCCGGACCGACGTGTGCGATGGATGGGATGGATGTGTTTGGTGCTGGTGCTTGGAAAAAGCATGGTGGAGGCGGTGTCGGGGGTGGTGGTGTTTGATCTTTTGCACGCAGGATCGGTGGGCACACCCATCGCCGCCTGCCATGCCGGCGGCGTATTGGGTGGCCTCGTGTTTTGGCTGGCAAATCGAGCCTTCCACCCGCAGGGGAGAGCAGAATGAAGAATCGAATCATAAAATGGGGGCTTTGCGCATTTGCGATCTTGGCCCTCGTATGGGTTGCAGGAGACTGGGGGTATGCCCATGTACTGGCCGCCCGCATGGCCAGCGTGGAGTCGCGGCTGGAACGTGATTCCACGGGGGTTCGCAAGGGGTGTGAGGCGTTTACGGTGGGGCAGGGGAGCACCGCCATTTTGTTGGTTCATGGCTTTGCGGATTCACCGGCGGTCTTTCGTCCCATGGCTGCCCTCCTGGCTGAAGATGGATTCACCTGCCGGGCCATGCGGTTGCCCGGTGCGGCTATGCCGCTGGCGGTTTCGAGAACGGTGACCCGGCAACAATGGGAGGAGGAGATTCTGCGCGAGATCCGCGTGCTCCGAAAGACGCACGCCAAGGTGTGGCTGGCCGGTCATTCAATGGGTGGAGCGCTATCCGCCAAGATCGCCGCCCAGTATCCGGAGGAGGTGGATGGTTTGGTTTTGCTGGCCCCGTTGGTGGAGGTTTCCACGCGGCGTTCGCTGGGCTGTTCGATGCGCCCTGTATTTGAAGCCGCCTGCCAGGCCTGGGTGTTCACAGACACCTTTGAACTGATCTTTCCCCGGGATCTTCGCGAGCCGTCAGCCGCTGGCGTTGACCTGCGCGACCGCTTTATTCCCTTTTCTGTTTATCGCCAGCTGTTTGAGCTGACTGATGCCATGCGCGGGCTTGCGCCCCGTATTCGACAGCCGCTCCTGCTGGTGATTTCCACCAGCGACCGGGTGGTTGATCCGTCAGCCGCCCGCCGCTTCTTCACGGAATGTGCTTCGTTGGATAAATATCTGGTGGAATCCGTGGAAGCCGGGCATGTTTTGCAGATGGATCGGGGCTGGCAGGAGCTTGCCCGGACCCTTTCAGACTTTATTGAACCAAGAAATGTGAGGAATCCATGAATTCGGAAGCAACCGGGAAACTGCCGCGCTCTTTTGCCTGGCTCAATGTGGTTCAGCTTCTGGGCGCTCTGAACGACAACATCTTCAAGCTGTTCGTGATGTTTGCGCTGATTGCCTGGAGTGGAGAGTCCTCCGCTTCAAATGTGGTGGCGCTGGCGGGTGCGGTTTTTGTGGTTCCGTTTTTGCTGTTTACCGCGCTGGCGGGCAACCTGGCCGACCGCTGGAGCAAGCGCAACATCATTGTGGGCGTGAAGCTGTCCGAGGTGGTGATCATGCTGTTGGGGGTGGCGGCCTTTGCCGCGCACAGCCGGCCCGGTTTGTATGGGGTGCTTTTTCTGATGTCGTTGCAAAGCGCGATCTTTGGCCCTTCCAAGATGGGCATCATCCCGGAATTGGTGGGACGGGAAAAGCTGTCGCAGGCAAATGGCTTGCTGACCATGTTCACCTTTCTGGCGGTGGTCAGCGGGTCGGCTTTGGCACCCTTTTTGGGGGAGCTGGCGGGGAAGAATTATCCGCAGGCACAGTGGTTCTGCGTGGCGATTTCCCTGCTGGGGGCGCTGGCCTGCCTCGGGCTTCAGAAAACTCCGCCCGCGGGTTCCACTCGTAAGAGCTCGCTGTTCTTTCTCCGGGATATTGCGGAGACGCTCCGTTTTGTGCGGAAGGATGGCTACCTGTTCATGGCGGTGTGGGCCTCGGCGTATTTCATCCTGATCGGCGCTTTCATGCAGTTGAACATCATCCCCTACGGCATGCAACGGCTGGGCCTTTCCCAGGA
>CAZFSE010000154.1:1359-10678 GCA_964521805.1 uncultured Verrucomicrobiota bacterium | reverse complement strand
GGCCCGAGGAGGGCCAGGGGGAAGAGGAACGCATCCAACAAACCATACGGGATCTGAACTACTGCCGCTACATCCTTGAGCCCATGCCGATGCTCTTTGACTCTCCCCTGTATGGCGCCTTTGGAGATCTCCCGGGAACCCCCCGTCCGGATGAATACCTCCAATGGGCCATCCATCCCTGGCTGGCGGAGAAACCCCTACAGCTTTGGGGGGGGAAAAACGCCGCAACCCGCTTGGAAGACCGCCTGCAATCCATCCATTCCTCCATCCAGCATAGTTGGCGCCGGTTGTTCCACTGGATGTTCGCCCGGGCACTGGACACAAATTGGATCATGGCCGCGGAGGACAAGGCCATGGGGCTTTTCCCCGTCTCGTATCCAAAGAATGGCTCTTAAGCCGCCATGGCCGGGAGATGAACCTGGGGTTAACCGCGCCCCCTTGGAAGGGAATCAAGCCGGCCCCACCTGCTCGAAGTACGTGTATCCCCGAAGGCCGGCTTCGTACGCCTCCATGATTTGCCGGCGCTCCTCGGCGGTGATAAGCCCGGAGCGCACCGCCTGCTCCGCCACCTTCCGCACCTGGTTAACCATTTCCTGAGGATTGTATTCCACGTAGGAAAGCACATCCGCTACCGTATCGCCCGCAATCTCCCGCGCATACTCCAGTTCGCCCTTCTCGCCAATGCGCAGGCTAATCACGTTGGTATCGCCCAGCAGGTTGTGCAAATCACCCAGCGTTTCCTGATACGCGCCCACCAGGAAAACCCCCACGTAATAATCACGCCCGTTGAGTTCATGCAAGGGCAGGATTTGTTTGACATCGTGCAAATCAATGAAACGGTCAATCTTCCCATCACAATCGCAGGTTATGTCGGCAATCGTTCCCTGCCGGTTTGGAATCTCGTTGAGCCGGTTGATCGGCATGACGGGAAAGAGCTGTTCGATTGCCCAGACGTCGGGAAGCGACTGGAACACGCTGAAATTTCCGTAATAGACGTCCGCAATCGCCGCCTCCAGGCCCGCCAGTTCGTCCGGCACGTATTTTCGGTCGCGGATTTCCTCCGCAATACGCTGAACCAGATGCCAGAAAATGCGCTCCGCCAGCGCCCGCTGGCGAAGAGTCAGGCCCCCGCTTTCATACAGCTGTCTCGCCTCATCGCGGTAATACACCGCATCGTGGTAGCATTCCTGCGCATTTTTAGAGGTCAGCAGGGCATTCACCTCCATCAGACGCTTGAGCTGTTCCGGCGCATCCTCCGGCAACTGATCCGGAAGCCCATGCGACTCGCACCGGCTGACCTCCAGAATGTTGAATAGCAGGACCGAATGGTGCGCCACCGTCGCGCGCCCGGATTCGCTGACCAGGATGGGATGGGCGACCGCGGACTCATCGCACATCTTCATCACCGCCTCCACAATGTCCGCGGCATACTCATCCACCGTATAATTACTGCTGGAGGAAAAATTCGTGTGCGAGCCGTCATAATCCACCGCCAGCCCGCCGCCGACGTTGATAATGCCCATCTGCGCGCCTTCCTTCACCAAGTCCACATACAGCCGGCTGGCTTCCGCCGCCGCCGCCCGCACACTGCGAATGTTGGGAATCTGCGAACCCACATGGTAATGAAGCAGGTGCAGGCAGTCCAGCATGCCTTCCATCCGCAGGCGGTCCACCACGTCAATGATCTGCGAGGCATTCAAGCCAAACATGCTCCGGTCGCCGCCGGACTCCGTCCAATAGCCGGCGGCGCGCGTGGCCAGCTTGGCCCGCACCCCCAGCCGCGGGCGGATGCCCATCCGCTTCGCCCGCTCCAGCACCATCGGCAGTTCGCTGGACATCTCCAGCACAATGACCGCCTGAATGCCCATCTTCAACATCAGCAGGGCCAGATCCACGAACTCCTCATCCTTGTAGCCATTGCAAATCACAAACGACTCGGGGTCGTGCATGTAGCCCAGCGCCGCAATCAGCTCCGCCTTGCTCCCGGCCTCAAGCCCGTGATGAAACTGCCGTCCGCACGCCACCACGCTCTCCACCACCTGCTGTTGCTGGTTGACCTTGATGGGATACACGCCGCGATAGCAGGCCTTATAGCCCGCCTCGCCGATCGCTTTGGAAAAACTAGCGTTGAGCTTTTCAACCCTCGAAGCCAGGATATCCTCAAAGCGCAACAGCACCGGCATGCTCAACCCCCGGGCCTTCAGCCCTTCCACCACCTGCATCAAATCAATGCAGGCGTCCGTCCCCTTGCCTTTGGGGCGCACCACCACCGTCCCGGCTTCGGAAATGTCGAAATAGCCGGCTCCCCAATTGCGTATGCCATACAGTTCGGAGGAGTCCTCCGCGGTCCAACGCGTTAGCGTTTCAGCCTTCATCCATGCGTCCCCATTGTTGTACGTTCATTCATCCTTTTGGATGCATCGCGGCGAATCCTACGGCGATCCGCGAAAAAAGCAATCATGCGCGCAACTTTTTTCAAAAAAATACGCCGCCTAACCGCCCTTCCGAATGTCCTCTTTTTCCGCCTCGCCCCGTTCCCGGATTTTCCGGATCTCGTTCGCGCGCTGGAGCTCCAGTTGGCCGGCCTTTTCCAGGTCGCCCGCGGCCCGGGCCGCCGCGATCTGCTGGTTCAGCACAATCTCCGTCTCCGCCACAAACGCCTGGGTTTTGCTGTCCGCCTCCGCCAGCGCCGCTTTCTGCTGGGCATTCAACGCCGCCACGGGCCCGTTCTTTTTTTCCAGCCGCTCCATGGCCAGGTCAAACGCGCTCTTCAATCCGCTTTCCGCCTTGTCCTTCATCGCTCTCCTTTACGGCTCACGCTCCGCGGCCTGCCCCGTCATGGGCACAAACCGCACCGGAATCACCGATTCCTCCGCCATTGAGCCATTTGTGTTCTTCTGGATCACCTTCAAATCCTGCACGGCATGCACCGGCCCCACCGGAATCACCAGCCGCCCGCCGGGCTTCAACTGCTCGATCAGCGGCTCAGGTATTTTTTCCGGCGCCGCCGTAACCAGAATGGCGTCAAAGGGCGCATGCTCCGGCCAGCCCAGATAGCCATCACCCGCCTTCACCTGCACCCGGCCATAGCCCAAACGGCGCAGGCGCGCCCCCGCGCTTTCCGCCAGTTCAGGAATGATCTCGATCGAATAGACCTCCCGGACGATCTCAGCAAGAACCGCCGCCTGGTAGCCGGAGCCCGTGCCCACCTCCAGCACCACGCTGTCCGGCCCCACGCGGGCCAGCTCCGTCATCAGCGCCACAATATAGGGCTGGGAAATCGTCTGCCCATGCTCGATCGGCAAAGGGCGGTCTGCGTAAGCCTGCTCTCTTTGTGACTCCGGCACAAAGTCGTGCCGGGGCACGGTTTGCATGGCCCGCAGGACCCGTGGATCCCGGATGCCCCGCCCCTCGATATCCCGCTCCATCATGTGGGCACGCCTTTCCGCCAGCCCGGCGCCATTCTCCGCCAGCGCAAGGCCCAGCATGAAAAATCCTGTAAAAAAAGCGGTCATTGAAATTTGCATGCTCTTGTCGTATGTTAGCGCCCTTACATAAATCTGCAAGGAGATCGTACAATGATTCAAAAAGATGCAACCTACGTCGTCATGGGCCTTCTGGATGCCGATTCCATCGCCTACGCGGCCGGGCGGGAGATTCAACAAGCCGGCGGACGCGTGATTTATACCGTCCAGAATGAGCGCCTGAAAAGGATCTTCTTTGACCGCAGTGACAAGCTGACAGACGAGGAGAAAGCCGCCCTGCACATGGAGTTTTGCGAGGTCACCAGCGAGCGCGAGGTTCGCGAGCTGTTCACCAAGATCGGCCCCATCGCCGGGGTCCTCCATTCCATCGCCTATGCCAACCCCAAGACCTGCCTGGGCGAGGAATTCTATACGGACGCCTTTGAGGACATCAAACAGGCCTTTCATATCAGTTGTGTCTCGCTGGCCACGGTTGCCCACTATGCCCAGCCCAACATGAAGGATGGCGGGTCCGTGGTCGCCCTCTCGTTTGAATCCCAGCGGGCGTTCCCGTATTACAACTGGATGGGCGTCAACAAAGCCGCCTTGGAGGCCCTGGTCCGCGGCCTTGCCCGGCGCTATGGCCGGGACCTCGTCCGCATCAATGCCATCTCCGCCGGCCCCCTGACCACGAAGGCCGCCAAGTCCATCCCCCACTTTGCGCACCTCGCGCGCACCTGGAAAAAGGTCAGCCCCCTCCCCTGGGATCCCATCAATGATAAAACGGAAGTCGCCTACTCCATCCAATTTTTGCTGGGGCCCTACTCCAAGAAAATCACGGGGCAGGTCCTGCATGTGGATGGCGGCGCCTCCATCATCGGCGGCGACCTCCTCCCCCAGGAAAAAATCCTGGGCTTCGATGAGGCGGCGCAGGAGCATGGCATGAATCTGCCCACGGGTTGAGCATGACCTCGCGCCTCCTCAGCCTGTTGGGCATCCTGGCCCTGCTCTCCGGGTGCGTCACCACGGAAGACACAGGCGGCCCCTCGGCCGCCTTTCCGCCCGTTTCCATTCAGGATAGCCGCCTATGGGTGGGTGGCGAGCCGTTCTTGGTGGTGGGCATCGGCTACGAAACCGGCGCTCGCCCCGGCCAACTGCCCTGGGAGCGAACCTTTCAGCCAGACCTCCTGCGCGCGGATTTCCAGCGCATCCGCGCCGCCGGCTTCAATACCCTCCGCACCTGGTCGCCCATGACCGATGACGAGCTTCGGCTGGCCGCGGAATACGGCCTCTGGGTCATCCAGGGGCTGTGGATAGATCCCGCCGCCGATTTCAACGACCCGGCCTATCAGCAACAAACGTTTGAGTTCATTGAACGTGAGGTCACCCGCTCCGCCCCACATCCCAACATCCTCTTCTATCTGCTCCTCAATGAGCCGCATGGCGATGCCGTCTTCCGCGCCGGGCAGGACCACATGGAGCGCTTTTACCGCCAGATGCTCCAGGTCGCGCGCCGGTGCGACCCCAAGCGCTTCTTCTCCTACTCCAACTGCGTCGCCACCGACTTCATGAAGCCCCTGTCCTGGGATCTCGTGGCGCAAAATGTTTATCCCTACAGCCCCGTCACCATCGAGCGGGCTCTCGGCTACCGGACCTACCTGGAGATCCTCCGCGAAAAATTCGTCGGCGAAAAACCCATGCTCATCACCGAGTTTGGCCTTTCCGTCTCCCCCCGGGGTGACGGGCGCGGCTACGGCGGCAATACCCTCGAGGAACAGCGCGATGGCGTCCTCCGCATGTATGACGACCTCCTCAACGCCGACTGTGCCGGTGCCTGCGTCTTCATGTGGGTGGACGGCTGGCACAAATATGGGGATGAAAACACCCACAACGACCATTCCGAAGAATGGTACGGCCTGCTCTCAGCCGACAGCGGCCCCGTGGGCAACCCCCGCCCGGTGTATTACGCTCTCCAGGAGTACCAGCAGGCCATCCTGACCACCCCCGCCGATGGGCAAATCTTCCAGGACCAAATTCCCGCAACCGTATGGGCGCCCGAGATGAAAAGCGTTCAGGCCCGCTTGAATGATGGCCCCTGGCAGGCGCTTTCCCGCTCCGGGCGGTGGTGGTGGAAAGGCACGCTCAACAGCTCATCCCTGCCAGAAGGATTCCATCGCCTGCAAACCAGGGGCATCAACCGCCACGGCGAACCCGTCAGCCATAAAAGCCGGACCCTCCTCATCAGCCGCCAGAACCCACACCCCCCACTGGGCGTAAACGTGGCGTTCATAAACCCGCCCAAACGCATTCCCATGGACGAACCCTTGAAACTCGAAGTCCTCGTCACAGATTCGCAAGGCCAACCCGCCTCCGGACGCCTGGTCCAGGTAGGCCGGTTTCTCCACACCGAATGGAACGAATACTATGCCGAGGCCGAAACCGACGCCCAGGGGCTGGCCCGCGTGGAATTGCCTCCCCTCCACCGCCCCGGCATCGCCTCCATCGCCGCCGGCACCGTCTTCCAACAAGGCATCTACCGCAAGCAGTGCGGCGACTACATCCACGTCGAACTCTCCGACTCCGCCCCTTGAACCACCGCCCCCCCCGTCCCGCTACAAATTTTCACAGAGCAGCAATGACGGGGAAAATGGCGGCCTCGTTGAACAAGAGCAGGCTGGAGAAGGAGGCTCTGGAGAAAACTGCCCCAAAGGGGCTGTGTCCGTCAGCCCAGGGTTGTGGCTTGGCCGCTACCTTGGGCTACAAGGCAGAATCCCGTTGGGATTCCATTCAGTCAGCCGCACACGCCCATGAAAGACATCGTCACGCAATCTTCGAAGTGCAAAACAGTTATATCTCGCGGAACAGGCGGACGAAATGGATTTCTACCTCAACCTGTTGAACGACAAAGAACGCGGCAAGGGCGACAACCCGTCCCTCGGCATCATCCTCTGCGCCGAGAAAGACGATGTGGAAGTCGAATACGCCCTGCGCTACGCTCCGGGCGATGGTGATGGCAGAGCCTGCTTCTCCGCACCGCCGTCATGCCAGAGTGACATCAAGCGCTGAATCTCCCGTCCGGGCTCGCGGGACTGTGTGACGGCCCGCACCACGGAAAAATTGACCGCGCCCGCCGCGCAAACAGCCGCCAGATTGCCCGCATGGATGCCGCCAATCGCGACGGATGCCAGGGGCGAGCCCCGGATGATCCGGCCCGCCCGCTCCACGCCCAGGACCGGGTCTGGCTGCTCCTTGGTAGGCGTGGGAAAGACCGGCCCCACGCCAATATAATCAGGCCTCTGTTCGGATGCCCTCTCCGCCTGGAGTTTGCTGTGGGTGGACAAGCCAAAGATCTTTCCTGTCACCGGCCACAGGGAGCGCGCCAGGCGCAAGG
Organism: uncultured Verrucomicrobiota bacterium; assembly: GCA_964521805.1. GTDB lineage: Bacteria > Verrucomicrobiota > Kiritimatiellia > CAIQIC01 > GWF2-57-35 > CAZFSE01. The sequence continues at coordinate 3,823 of CAZFSE010000154.1, read as the reverse complement.
GCAGGTCGTCCTGCCCCAGATGTACGCCATCCGCATCCACCTCCTTTGCCAGCGCCACATCATCGTTCACGATAAAGCGCGTGGAGGTGCCCGCCGTGATCTCCCGCAGAAGAACCGCCGTCCGCTTCACTTCGTCCTTCGGGCGGTTCTTCATGCGCAACTGCAGGAAACGCACGCCCTCCCCCACGGCGGCGCGGGCACATTCCTCGTAGCCCGCCACCGGATCGGTGAGCACCAGATACAATCCATACCGCTCAATCATGGGCCAGATCATCCAGGATGAGCCGGGCGATTTTTCGCCCGCTCTTCAACATGCCGCCAAAGATGGGCCCCATGCGAAAGCCCCCGCAGGCATTGTTCGCGGCCATGCCGGAGGCATACAAGCCTGGATAGAAACATTTCGTGTTTTCCACGGTCGAAGCCTCGCCGCGTTCCATCCACATGGGCCGCTCCCCCATCACGCCTCCGGTGGGCGTATCCAGGTGGAGGCCCGCCTTCTTGCACGCCTTGCTCATCACCTCGCCGGGATGCCCCGTGCCATCTAGCACGGCCCGCGCCGTCACCACCAACGGATCCACATGCATGTCCAGCCGGGCCACCGGAGTCCACAGAATCACGACACCGCCCACCCGGCCTTCTTTCACGACAATATCCTCCACGCTCACGGCATTGAGGATCACCGCGCCCGCCTGCCGGGCCTTGAAGATCAGGCCGCTGGCCAGCTCCACGGCGTCGCAGGTGTAATAGCCCTCCTCGGCGGCTTCGCTCCGCACGCCAAAGTCCTTCAGAATGTCCAGCGCATCGGCCTGCACCACCACCTCATTGAACAGCATGCCCCCTCCCCATATGCCGCCCCCAGGCGCCAGCTTGCGCTCAAAAAGCACCACCTTTTTCCCGGTGCACGCGAGGTCGTGCGCCGCCACCAGGCCCGAGGGCCCGGCACCCACCACCGCCACATCCACCGAGAGGCATTCCTGAAACTTTGCAAAAAACTTCCTGGTAATCGCGCCTGTAATGATCTCTTCCATGTTTTCTCCAATAAAAAAAGCGGAACCGCCGCCGGCTCCGCTGAGTGGGTACTCCTCTCATCAGTTCCCTTTCGCCGGCATTATCCGGATCAGGTTCATTGGGTATCATCTCAGCCGCGCGGCCAGCCGCCCAGCACCCCAACTGATCGTTATGCGGCGCACTCTAAGGAGAAAGAGGCGGGGAAGTCAAGCGTGTCCGGGAACCGCACGCGCACTTCCAACCCTTGGAACCCTTTTTTGATCCAGCCCTTCCTATCAAATTCAGTGAGAGTAATTTGTGGGTCATAATTGGTTTGTGGCAAAGCGCATTTCAGGCTATCGTCAGCACGTAACGAAGCAATTATCGTTCCGGACCAAGGAGGCAAGACTCATGCGGAGACTTTGTTGGATTTTGTTGTTTTCTTTCTTGTCGGTCTGTTGTGCCAGTTTGCGGGCAGAACAGGGTGCCATCCAGCTGTCCAGCCAGCTGTTTAGCCTGTCCACCGTCACCATCACCAATTCCGGCTTATACGTTTTTACGGAAGGGGTGACGTTTGCCTTTAACGCCGACGGAATCATCGTGGATGCCGACGCGGTGACCATTGACCTCAACGGGTTCCAGTTCCGAGGCCCCTCCGGCACGTACGATCACAGCGCCATTCGCCAGGTCGCCGGGCGCAACGGGCTGTGCATTAAAAATGGCTTCATCGATCGCTGGGGCAGTGCCGCCGGCGCGGCGGCGTTACAGTTGGAGGGCAGTAATATCCGGGTTGAAGAGATCCATCTTATGGACAATCGCGGGCTGGCGATTCGTGCCGGAGCGCTGTCGGTGATCCGCAATTGCATTCTGTTCAATAACCTCAACGGCGGCATGACGGTGGGCGCGGGCAGTTCGGTCACGGAGTGCCTGGTGATCAGCAATCAGTTCGCCGGCATTGAGTGCCTGGACTCTGCCAAGGTCGAGCAGTGCCTGGTGAGCGGACACCCCAATGGCCCCGGCATCCGGGTTCAGGCCAACACCCTCATCAACTGCAATTTGAGCGCAAACAACCAGAGCGGAATGGAGATTGCGGATAACGACACCGCCACCGGTAATGTGCTCACGGACAACCATGTGGCGGGCAATGCGACGGGTATCAAGGCGATTGGAACCGGCACGAATCTCCTCATCGGCAATAGCGCGATGATGAGCAGTCTCGCCGAATATGATCTGGCCGCACACAATGTGTATGGCGTGCTTTGGGCGTCAGGCCTGGGGACCAATGTAATCACCAACACCAGCGCGGCACTTAACTTTTCCGTCAAATAGGGAGAATCTGATGAGCACTTCATTCACTTCATTATTGCGCAAAGCCGGCGGGGTGGCCTTGGTTCTGGCGGGATGGGCCGCGCCCGCGTCTGCTCAAAATGGACGCATTGAGATTTCGCAGGCCAGCCTCAACCCTCCGGCCAGCAAC
>CAZFSE010000154.1:0-1259 GCA_964521805.1 uncultured Verrucomicrobiota bacterium | reverse complement strand
ATCAGGTTTTAATCCCCATGAAAACAAACTTTTTAACGGCCTCGTTCTCCCGGTCCGGCGTACTCCTTCTGGGCCTTTGCACCATGCTGGGTTTTTCCAGCCCGGTGGCTCAGGCGTGGGACACCAACTTCATTCGCGCAAGTGTCAACATCCCGGCCACGATTTCCAATGGGTTGCAAGTAACCCATGCGGCGGTGATTTCCCGAGGCGGAGCGGCGGCGCAGAACCGCTTCGCCCAACTGGACGGCTATGCCTGGGCCGGACGCGCCGGAATGGATGCGTTGATGGTTGTCAGCAATCTGCTGGTCTTTTCCTTTGACTGCGATTTCAAGGAGGCAGGCACTACCTACATGGATGAGGACTTGGTGGCATATGATCCGGCAACCCAAATCTTCAGCCTGTTCTTTGACGGTTCAACCATACTGCCAGCCGCGGCGGATATTGACGCGGCCACACGGTACACGGAGGACAGCTTTTTCCTGTTCTCTTTGGAGGCTCCGGCCAATATCTCAGGAGTGGGCTGGGCGGACAACAAGGACGTGCTCTTCTACGACGGCATGTCGGTGTCACGCCTGTATTCCGGCACCACCGACCTGGGCATTCCCCAGCGGTGCAATCTCGATGCGCTTCATTATGAGAATGGGAGAATCTATTTCTCACTCGATACGGACACCCTCATTAACGGCGTTCGCGGACGGGACAAAGACGTCTGGGTGTACGATCCCTCCGCCCCCACCACCACGCTGGCGGTCACCAGCTTTTTTATCCCTCCCCATGCAGATCTGACCGCCCTGGATTACCCCACGGATACCGACGGCGACTGGCTCTCCGACTTTGAGGAAGCCAGTGGCCTGGACGAAATCGCCACGACCTTTCCAGGCACCACAGCGCCCCTGTCTCCTGACGGACACCTGACGGTGGCTGGCAATCCGGATTCAGATGGTGACCACATGAGCGACGGCCAGGAAGCGGCCTGTGGCACCGACCCCAACAGCGCCACCGATTACCTCCACCTGACCTCCGTCAGAACCGTTGGAGAAAGCGTGGTCATCCAATGGGCCACCGTCCCTGGGAAAATGTATGACCTCTCTATCGGCTCCACCCCGGCGGCGAATGACTATGTTTTTCAGTCCTATTTGTACGCAGAAGGCACCGTCATCTCTGTCACCAATGAATTCCCGAATGCGACGGATTTTTACAGCGCCCAATTGCAGTTCTAGGGAAAGGGGAATCGGAGACTTGATCCCACGGCTTCATCC
>CAZFSE010000153.1:0-10741 GCA_964521805.1 uncultured Verrucomicrobiota bacterium | reverse complement strand
GGGGGGAGATGGGAAAGGGCGCGGGCCATCAGGCTGGCGGCGGGGGCGATATGGCGGGCGAAGTCCGCCATGCCGGGCTGGGTGGAGAGGCGGGCGTAGGCCCCCAGCGCCTGCGCGAGCCGCTGAACGGCCGCCCACCAGAACAGGCCGGTGACCGCCTCGGGGTGGGGGGTGCGGTGCGCGTAGTACTGCAGGAGGTGTTCCTGCAATTCCGCCGACCATTCGACGTAGGGATCGCACAGCAGGGAGGCCACATCATAGACGGCCGCCCCGTACCGCATGCCCTGGTAATCAATCAGGGCGGGCGAGGATTTGACCCAGTACACGTTGCTGGATTGCAGGTCGCGATGAAGCAGGACGCGAGGCGCCTTCAACAGGCGCGCGGACGCTTGTTCAAGGTCTCGGCGGATCTGTCGGATCAGCGGAGCGGGGGTTTTCAGCCGTCGCTGGAGCATGTGCTCAATAAAATACTCGTGCTCCCAGTGGTACAGCTCTTTTGTAAATGGGGGCATGAGCGGGATGCGTTGCCGCCGGGCTTCGAGGGTTCCTTTCTGGTGGAGATGGAGGACCACATCAAGCACCCGCTCATAGGCCTTCCGACGGCGCGGGGCGGAGGCGGAATCCAGCCGTTTCTTGAGGTCGCAATCGCCCAGATCTTCATAGAGTGAAAGCCTCCGGACGGGATCATCCGCCAGCAAGGCGGGCACGCGCAAGCCGATGGAGGCAAGGAATCGCGTGTGATGGGTGTACAGGGCGTTTTCTTCGCGCTCCGGGGTGTAGTGGACAAGGATATGGCTTGAGGAGCCGCGCAGGATGCGCTGGAACACCCGTGCGGAGCCGCGCGCTCCCAGTGGCTGGACGGTGGCGTTTTCAGGCGGCCATGGCGTGCATCGCAGAAAGTGCTGTTCTTCAGGGCTGAGGGCGGCGGTGCCGCGCATGAGCACGCCGGTGGCGTTCCGGTTGATTCGGGTGCCTGTCCCCACGATGCTGTCTTGAAGATGCGCGCGCGGGCCAACATGCGCGCCATCAAAGAGAATGGCATTGTTCAGCCGGGCGCCGGGCTGAAGCTGGACGTTTTCCCCGAGGGCGGCAAATCCTTCGATCCGCACGCCGTGGCGGCGCGCGGCGCGCAGTTTCGTGAGCTGGCGGGGATCCAACAGCCGGGTGCCGGGGCCGTTGTGTTGCGAGGCGTTCAGGACGTCCCGGTGCGCCTCCAGATATTGCTCTGGCGTGCCGAGGTCGGCCCAGAAGGTTTTTTCCGGGCAGACGCCGGCCACGCGCTCGCCGTTGAGCAAAGCCTTTTCGTAGCCTTGAATAATGGAGCTGAAGCCTTCCGGCGGCAGATACTTCAACACACGCCGCGAGAGCAGGTGCAACCCGCAGAAGGTGAAGGTGCCGGGTGTACCGGGGCGCGCGGCATGAAAATTGCGGATGTCCCCATTCATTCTCTCGACGGTGCGCGGACCGCGGCGCTCATCGAGCCAGACGGCGGCCAGGACGTTCTGGCCGCGCAGGGCCTGGATCAACGGCAGGGGCTGGAGATCGGCGGCGATATCCGCATTGATCAACCAGAAGGGGGTCTCATCGAAAAACCAGGCGGCGCGGGCCAGTGCGCCTCCCGTGCCGAGGATATCCGGCTCAAAGGAGAAAGACACCCGCAATCCGGGTGGTGTGTGCAGGAGGGTCCAGCGCAGAATGGCCTCCGCGCCATGGTGCAGATTGATGAGCACCTCGCGGACGCCCCAGGAGTGCAGGAGCCGCAGGTTATGCTCCAGCAGGGGGCGGCCCCAGAGGGGTAGGAGGGGCTTGGGGGTTTCCAGGGTCAGCGGGCGCATGCGCGTTCCATACCCCGCCGCCAGCACCATCGCTTTGCGCGGACGTGTATCGTGCATGTCTCGTCCTACTCGATGGAAATCAGCAAGGCGCCTTCCCGGGAAATAGGCTCCACGGAAAGGATGGCATGCGCCACGCGGGGCGCGCCATTGATTTCAATGACCTGCCGTTCGAGGCCGGAGGCGATAAACCGCTCCAGCGGGCCGCCCTTGGTCAGCGCGTTTGCGTTGCCCATCAGCTCCCGGCCCAGATTGTTGGCGGCCAGAATATTCAGCCGGCTGTCGCACACGATGGCCGCCAGCTGGTGGGCTTCCAGCTCCTTGAGGACCATGTCCTTGATGATGTCGAGGCGCCGGACCTTTTGCTCGCTTTCCCGGCGCACGCCTTCGATCTGCTCTTCCAGCACTTCCTGAAATTTCGCATTGATGCTCTCGGCGGCATGCAGGGCGGCCGCGCGGTCCCGCGCAACGGATTCGAGTGTATCGCGCACATACCCGTGAAAAGCCAGTTCGCCGGGGTGATATTTTTCGGCGACAGGTTCATCATCCGGGGCGCCGGCGTCTTCCTCGATGTCAAAGGTCATGGGCCTGGCGCCACCCCCGCCGCTGGCGGCGGGTTTGCTACGGTCCGAGCGGTCCATGATGACGGTTGGGGGCGGGGTTTCCTTGGGGGCGGCCTCCTTCTCCTTGAGAATGCCCATGCGGGATTTGCAGTCCTGGATGTTCTTGACCCCTTCGCGGTCCAGGAGGGGTTGCAGGCCCCGGTGGGGGATGTCCTCGCTGTGATGAATGATCAGCTCGAGCAGGGATTTCAACTCTGAAGCCGTGATGCCGGGGAGAAAAATAAGACCATGAATGCCGAGTTTTTCGAACTTGAGGGCGAGGTCCTGAAACATGTTCAAGCCGGGCTCCAGCGGCAGGGTGCCGTAGCGGATTTGTCCGCCGGTGAAATACAGGGTGATGTCGTGAATGCCCTTCAAGGCGACCTCGAACAGGGGCATGCGCTCTTCCAGCGCGCGCTGAAAGACGGCGTGAGACGTTTCATACGTCCTGGCGGTGTTCAGCAAAACGCCGATGGCGCGCGCCAGGCCGGTGGCCTCATTGATTCGCGGCGGCATGGGCTGGCTGGCCGCCGGATGGCGGCCTGTGCTGGGTTGTTGTCCCGTTGTCATTCGTCTTTGGCTCCCCGTCCTTCAGCAAAAACATATCACGAAGAGGCGTTCCAGAAAAGGTTTTTTCCGAACGCCTTTTCCCCTTCGATTTTTTGCGGGGGGTAGGGTACTGTACGGACTATGAGCGAACGCGTGCCGGAAAATTTTCACGTGAGATGGGAACCTGCAAAGGACTGCCCTATGGAATTTGTCCATTTGGACTCCTTGGGCATCTGGGCGGCGCGGGGCTGTGTATCGGTTGGTCTCTACGCGCAGTTTTCCGGGACGCCGCCTTCGCCGGACGGGGTGGACGCGCCCGCCACCGGCATTAGCTGGGACGATGCGGCGCGCTTTTGCCGGTGGATGAACGATACGGTCTCCGACCCGGCGCCGGGAGAGGGCCTCTTTCGCCTGCCGATGGCGGCGGAGTGGGCGGTGTACACGGGGGGGCAGGCGGTCAGCGGTCCGCTTTGGGGGGAGGAATGCCCGCCCTTTGGGACGGAGGCCGATTTTGAGCGGGTCCGTCTTCGCGCCGCGCCTGCCGGCGTTGCGCCGGTTGCCTGCGAGGTGGAACGGCCTGGGGACCTGATGTGGGAATGGACGGGCGACCTGTTTGATCCGGCCAAGAATTGCCGCATCCTGCGCGGCGCGTGCTGGCGGGGGCTTCTGGACGGGGCGGAGGCGGTCGTGTATCACAGAACGCCGCATTCCAATCGGGGGCGTCCGGAGGTCGCGTTCCGCGTGGTCTGGGAGGGCGCATGAATCCCATCACGGGGCTCCCGTATTTAGTGTCTGAAGAGACGGGCTTGGGCCGTGCGCCCTCGACCTTTTTCTCTCCCCAGCAGATTCCATCCAATGGATCGGCTTTGCGCCTGCTGGGGGTGGACTACATTCACGTGAAGACCCAGGATGGGGGCGATCTGTATGTGACGAAATATGGCCAGCGTTGCCTGGAACAGCTCAAGCCTGAAAATTGGTATGAGAAAGAATGGTTCGAGCAAAGCCGCGAGAAGCTGATTGGGACCAGCACGGTATACCGGGTGCGGACCAAGCCGGTTGGCGGCCAGAGCAAGGACATGGTGGTGAAATGGTGCCGGGTGGGCGAGCAGGTCCCGATGGATACCTTTACGCTCAGCAAGTTTGTTGAAGCCGATTTTAACAGTCCGTACGAGGAATTTGCGCTGGTGATGGAGATGCGTGATGACCGCCACCAGCGGATCATCCGCACCCACAAACCGCTGGCCATCTATGTGCCGGCGGAGCGGCTGAAGCTCTGGCAGACCGGACGTTCCGAATCCAAGATCGCCCGGAAAAAATCCAAGTATCGCGATGTGGAGCTGGATATTTGCCGGCAGTACATCCTGATTTATGAGTGGGTCAAGGGCGTGGCGGTGACCGAGGTGATTCGTCCGGAGGGGATGGAGGAATCCGTGCGCTTGGAGCACTTGCGCGGCCTGACGTCGAGGGTGGTGGATGATTTGCACCGGAAGGGCTTCCAGGTGCTGGACATGAAGCCCGAGCACATCATCGTCCGCCCGCCGGCGGAGGGCCAGCTTCCACCGGACCGGGGCGGGATCTTTCCGTATGCGCTGGTGGATTTCGAGTTGCTCACGCGCACGCCGGAGCATGAGGAGCGGGTCAAGGCCCGCCGCCGTTCGGACTATCTCAAGAAACAGCGCGACCGCTTTGTCAAAACCCTGCCCGCCGATTTTCCCAGCCATCTGCATCCCATGAAAATCTTTGGAGTGGACTATGTATTTGGGCATACGGAAAGCACGGGAGGGATGCTGTGGGTGGTGGGCAATGATCCCGGCCTGTTTGATTATTTCCAGCCCGAGCGCTGGCGCCGGACGCCGCGCACCCAGCTTTCGCCCACCAACCAGGTGTTTCATACGCTGACCAAGGACAAGATCAACCTGGTGTGGAAGGTCTCCCGTGTGGGCGAGATTCCAGACCCCGAGCCGTCCCACCCCCATGCGGCGGGGTTGGTGCGCCAGGGGTTCAACAGCCCCTTCGAGGAGTTTGCGCTGGCCCTTGAATTGGAGCGCCACGGCATTGCCAGCATCTATCCGCGCGCGATTTACATGACCGGGCGGGAAACCAATCAGCCGGAGGACTCGACGGATCCGAGCCGGTACGAGACGCACCGCACCCTCCTGACCCCGGACGGCCTGCCCATCCTGCGCGCCGACCACAACTACATCACGGTCTGGGGCTACTGGAATGGGCTGGACGAATTTCTGGCCCGGCTGGATACGGCCTATTGCAAAGGTGTGAATGCCGTGCAGGCTTTGCAGGACAAGCTGATTGAACAGGATGGCTACGATCACCTGTTGAGCAAGGTGCATCGCCAGCTTTTCTTTGCCGGGATGGAAGACCTGGATTTGAAGGGCACTCACTTCCTGCTGACCCTTAATCCGGGCGGTGAGTTGCTGAAAGATGGCGATGGCACCCCCTCCGTGCGGCTGTGCACGTTTGAGATGATTCGCCGGAGGCACAGCGAGGAAAGCCCTGCGCCCAGCCTGTAGCTATTGGATATTCCGCACTCTTCAAGAAGAATCACCCCTTAAGAACTTGTTCGGGGATCAACAAAATTTCGTTGACGGCAAACCATACGCCCGATATGGTTATCCATATGAAGACAACGCTCAACATTAGTGATGTGACGATGATCGCGGTCAAGCGTGAAGCGGCCCGCCGACGGCAAACCATGTCCGAATTGGTCGAAGCCGCACTTCGCGCCGTGGTGGAGCCTGAGCATCGAGAAGTTGCTTTGCCACCGTTGCCGGAGTTCAGCAGTGGTGGGCTTCGCGTGAATGTGGCCAACCGGGATGCTCTCTATAACACGATGGAAGGATAGCCATGTTCGTTGTTGATACCAATGTCCTGATCTATGCCGCGGACAAAGATTCCCCCGAGCATGCCCGATGCCGCGAACTTCTGGAGTTATTTCGGGCGCAAACAACTCCTTGGTATCTTACGTGGGGGATTGTTTACGAATTCCTGCGCGTGGTGACGCATCCCCGCGTGCTGTCCCGCCCGTTTGCTCACGAACAGGCATGGGCGTTCATTCACTCCGTGTTTGCCTCTCCACGCCTTGGCGTTCTTGCCGAAACAGATCGGCATCGGCATGTCGCCGCCGAGGTGTTTGCCGAAGTCCCGGGAATCACGGGCAATCTGGTATTCGACGCTCATACGGCGATCCTGATGCGAGAGAACGGCATTCGCACAATCTATACACGGGATGCAGATTTCAATCGCTTCCCATTTCTAGATACGGTTGATCCTGTGACGGATAATCGCCGAACATCAACCTGAACCGTGTTTCCGGCCCAAAAAAGCCGTCCGGGATTCTGCCAAAAATGATGCTGTCTACATCCAACAGCAACTTGCCCGCCTCTACAGTCCAAACCCGGGTTGGCAGGCTGTTTTTTGACTGTACTTTGCCGTGTGGGTGAAGGATGCTAAAAAATGAGTTTGGAGCCTGAATAATGAAGGAGAACAGCATGAAGAAATGGATGAGTGTGTTTGGGGTGTGTTTCGTGCTCGCAACAGCGGCTTTTGGCGTTGTGCAAAGCGAACCCGCCGCGCTGGTGGTCGTGGAAATCCGGGGTCTGGATCAGCTGGTGGAAACGGTGCAAGCCCTCTCTGCCGCCACCATGGGCATGCCTCTGCCCAAGGAACAATTGGAGGGCCCGATTGGCCAACTGCTCATGACCCCCGATTTCGCGGGGCTGGACCGGAAGGGTTTGATTCGCATTTATTTGCTTTCCGATTCCGCCTCCAAGAATGTGCCCGCCGTGCTCAGCCTGCCGGTGCTGGGCGATGGAAGCGCCTATCTGGACCTCCTGGCCGAAAACATGGACCAGCAGAATGTGGTGGATGGCATTGAGCATTTTCGCGCGGCGGAGGGCGCCCGCACGATATTCCCAGAGTTGTATGTCAAGGCCGTGGGCGGCCAAGTCCTTCTGTCCCAGGCGGCCTCTTTTGTGGCCAAAGTGGAACAACTGCTCAGCGAAGGGCGGGTGATCTCCAGCCAACTGCCCGTGGAGGGGGCTTTCGCGGTGGAGGTGGAGCTGGGAACCATCCTGAATACCTATGGCCCGCAGATGGAAAAGAAGATGGCGGAGATCAAGAAGCTGACTTCCGGGGCTAAAACAGAGGGCCAGCAGGATGTGGGCGCGATGCTGGATGCCGAGTATGAAATGGTCCAGGCCATCGCCCGCCAGGTGGACCGCCTGGTGATCGGCTGGGGGGTCAAGGCGCAGAAGCTGGAGTCCCAACTGCGCGTTGAAGCGGTGGAGAAGTCCATGCTGGCCGAGGTGCTGGCCTCCATTCGCACGCCCTCGCCGGTCTTTCAGCAGTCGCTTCCAGAGAACGCCCTGCTTGCGGAGGCCGGACACTGGGGCAATATGGACATCTGGCTGGAGCCGTATGGCCAGTTCATTGAAAAGCTCTATGGTGCCATGGGCCCGCAAATGGCCCCCTTTCAGCAGGTGATGACGGAGACGCTCAAGTCCATGAAGGGGCTGTATTCCGGCGATATCGCCATTGCCCTGTTGCCGCCAACGGCCGAGCACCCGATTCAGTTCGTCGAAGTCCTGGGCATTACCGATGCGGAGGCCATGAAGAAAGTCATGGCCACCATGCTGGAGACCTTCAGCAAGGCGTCTGCCGCCGGTCCGGCGGGCATGGCCGCGCAAATCAAGCAGGGCGAGTCTCGCATGCATGGCGAGGTGGCTGTTGACTCGTTTGTCTATACGGTGGAACTGCCCGCCGAGGCCACGCAGGCCTTGCCGCCCGTGCTGAAGGCGATCCTGCAGAACATGAAATACGAAATGGCCTATCTGGAGGGCGCGGCGGTGGTGGCCATGGGCCCGCCGGAAGTCATGGATGCCACGATTGACCGCTTTCTCGCGGCAAAGGGAACCCCGATCTTCCAGTCTCCCGCCGTCCAGGGGCTTTTCCCGGAACTCGCCGACGCCCCCATGGATGCCGGATACGTTCACCTGATGGAGATCCTCCGAGACTACCTGGCCCTCTCGGAAAAGACCGCCCAGGTGCTCCCGATGTTGCCGCCGGTGAAGGGCACCCTGGCCAGCGTGGAGAAGGTCGAGGGCAATGCCGTGACGCTTCGCACGCGGTTGGGGCTCGCCGATTTGCAGGCGTTCTTCCAGGCGGGCATGGTGTTGAAGGCGCAGTTTTCGCCCGTCAAGGCCGGGCCGATGGGCCCCGGCACGGCGCCCATGAGCTCGCAGGACGAAGAGGAAGTCTTCGAGAGTGAAGAAGTTATTGAAGAAACAATCGAAGAATAAGGGCATCGGCCTTCGGGTTTTGAGCCTGATCCTTTTGCTGGCCTTTGGCGCGGCGGCATCCGCCGCGCCGGCCACGCCCTTCTCTGTCCGCCTCTGCGGCGACCGTATTTCCCTGAATGCGAGGCAAGCGCCGCTGAGCGCGGTGCTCCGCGAATTTGCGCACGCCGGCGTGCTGGTGAAGATGGATCCCCGCCTCTCGGCGACGGTGACCGGCACCCTCGATCTTGAGGATGTCGAACGCGCGCTGGAAAAACTGCTGGAGCCCTTTGGCTATGTCCTTTTGTGGGAGGTGATCGAGGGCCCGGTGGGTCCCCTGCCCAAGCTCAAGGAGATCCAGGTTTTTCAAAAAGGCGATCCCTACGCGGCCCAGCCCCTGCCGGACGTGGACGAGAACCTGGCCTTGAGCGCGGGGCCCGACGGGAAGGGCCCGCTCTTTGTGCAGGATGAAATTCTCATCGGCATGAAGCCAGGCACCCGCGCCGACGAGTTTCAGCGGCTGATTGACCAGATTGGCGGCTCGCTGATTGGCAGTATTCCGGAGCTGGGCATCTACCAGGTGCGGCTGGCGCGTGGAAGCAATGTCCTGGCCTTGATTGAACAGCTCAAGCGCAATGCGCTCGTGGCCGAGGTGGAGCCCAACTATGCCGCCCAACTGCCCCCGCCCGCCGGAGAAGCCTCCGGTGACAGCCTCGCCTTCCGCACCCCCGCGCCCCCAGACGGCGCGCCCGCCGCCGCCATTCTGGATTCCGGCCTGCTGGCCTCCGCCGGCCTTGGAACCTCCGTCGTGGGCACCTACGACGCCTTGAATCCCGCCCGTTCCCTGCAGGATGCCGTGGGCCACGGCACCCAGATGGCCATGATCACCTCCGGCGCGGTCCAGCCCTCCAGTGCCGGCGCCGGGGCGAACGAGGCCGGCGTTCCCATCGTGGCCATCCGGGCCTTTGACGACAACGGCAACGCCTCCTATTTCGGGCTGATGCGCGGGATCAACTACGCCTTGAGCCAGGGTGCGCGGGTGGCCAATCTGAGCTGGGGTTCGGAGACCGACAGCGCCTTTCTTTCTTCCGCCATCCACTACGCGCAATCCAAAGGGCTGATCGTGGTGGCGGCGGCGGGCAACACGCCCACCGGAAAGCCCGTCTATCCCGCCGCCTACAAGGGCGTCGTGGCCGTGGGCGCCCTGGGGGCGGACGGCAAGCCCTGGGCGCAGTCAAATTATGGTTCGTTTGTGTCGCTCACCGCCCCCGGCCAGGCGACGTTTCCGGTGGGGAACAAGGGCCCGGCCGGCGCGTATGCCGGAACGTCCATCTCCAGCGCATATGTCACCCGCGCGCTCAGCCTGTACCTCGCCCAGCACCCCAAGGCCACCCGCGATCAGGCGCTCAAGGCTTTGCGCGACAGTTTATCCGCCACGACAACGCCCAATCATGGCGTCGGCACGCTGGATTCCGCCGCGATGGGCCGCCTGCTCAAGACGGCGGAGTAGAGAAACGTCCTTTTCAGGGGGCTTGTGTCCCGCCGGGATGAACAGACACACCCAGCCTCAGCAGGGCATCCCGGCTGAGCATGCCTTTGAATTTTCCCGCCGGGTCGAGGATGGGAAGCCGCTTGATGTTTTTCTCTGTCATGAGGCGCACCGCCTCATCCACGAGCGGAAGACGGTTGAACGGCGAAGGCAGGAGACGCTGGAGCACTTTTCTCGCAAAGATGGCCATGACTGTGTATGAAATGGGCCTGTTCGCCTCCTATTTCCACGCTTGGACAACCCACAGGCCGGCCGCCACCAGCAACAAGCCGCCCACGTTGTTGGCCACGATATTGGCGGCGGCCAGCAGGGCGTTTTCCCTGGCGGCATTCAGGCTCTCCAGCCCGAAGGCGGAGAAGGTGGTCAGGCCTCCGAGGAATCCCGTCATCAGGAACAATCGTGCCGAAGGTCCAAGCAGGGTGGTTCGTGTCCCCAGGCCGAAAAGCACGCCGACGAGAAAACAGCCTGCCAGATTGACCAGCAGGGTGCCCCACGGGAATCCAGGCCCCAGCAGGCGCACCGCCAGGAGCGTGGCCAGGTAGCGCGTCATGGCCCCGATTCCTCCGCCTAAAAAAACAAGCAAGAAAGGTTTCACCTAGCCAGTCTCCGTGCCGCAGACAGCGCCTCTCCTCCTGCGCGGCGAAAGAACCCACTCTCCGCCATCGCGCATACAGCCTTTTCACGGTGCCTCAAAAAACCGGGAAATGCAAGCCGTGTGTTCGTGGGTCGCCGGGCATAAAAGTTTCCAGGGATTGGAACTTTTTTTGCGGATTTTTCCAAGGGTTGGAAAAGGGGCTGGGCCGGCATAAAAAAAGGCCCCTGACAGGTGTCAGGGGCCTTCGAGCCGCGCGGGCCGGCTTATTCGACCAGGTCAATCAGCTTGCTGACCGGATCATTGGAGGCGGGCGCGTTTTGTTG
>CAZFSE010000152.1:0-10866 GCA_964521805.1 uncultured Verrucomicrobiota bacterium | reverse complement strand
ACCTGTTATGAAGAGACTGTCCGCCTACGCGGATTTGCCGAAAGGCAATTGAGACGCTGTGCATCGGTCAACGGGGTTTCGCTCATTTCCTTGCGTCCGCCTACGCGGATTTGCCGAAAGGCAATTGAGACTGGACAACCGGCGCGACAATTTGCGCGGCCTGCTCCAGTCCGCCTACGCGGATTTGCCGAAAGGCAATTGAGACGCAAGAACGTCTTGCTCACTCTTTGCGGGCTTCAATGTGTCCGCCTACGCGGATTTGCCGAAAGGCAATTGAGACAACTTTAGCTGTCCGTTATTAAGAACAATACGCTCAATCTTGTCCGCCTACGCGGATTTGCCGAAAGGCAATTGAGACTTCTATTCTCCCGTCAGCATGTTGTTTATTCGCCCGGTCCGCCTACGCGGATTTGCCGAAAGGCAATTGAGACTTGAGAATCATCAGGCGGGAGACAACCGCATTAGGTTTCTCGTCCGCCTACGCGGATTTGCCGAAAGGCAATTGAGACGAAGTTGGTACATATAATCGCGTTCCTTCCTGTTATGTTTGAGGTCCGCCTACGCGGATTTGCCGAAAGGCAATTGAGACCCGCACGCCGGGGAGATGATCTGCACGCCATGTTCAAGTCCGCCTACGCGGATTTGCCGAAAGGCAATTGAGACCGAGACTCACAAACCTCGTTCCGATAGGCTTGTGCGGTCCGCCTACGCGGATTTGCCGAAAGGCAATTGAGACATAATGCCCTCAATGCGAGCTTTGTACTCACTGCCTGGTCCGCCTACGCGGATTTGCCGAAAGGCAATTGAGACTCTCCTTTTAGTTGTTTGTGTTGTTTATTCGCAAAGGTCCGCCTACGCGGATTTGCCGAAAGGCAATTGAGACTCCTTTAGGACGCTACACCGCTTGAATCCCGCTGCTTGTCCGCCTACGCGGATTTGCCGAAAGGCAATTGAGACACCGCAAGGACGATGAGAAATGTTACCAATTCCTTTATGTCCGCCTACGCGGATTTGCCGAAAGGCAATTGAGACCGCCCGTTTACTTTATCTTTAGCGGTTCAGAAGGTTATTAGTCCGCCTACGCGGATTTGCCGAAAGGCAATTGAGACATAACCGTTCCCTCGTCCTTTGCCTTTTGAATCGCGTCCGCCTACGCGGATTTGCCGAAAGGCAATTGAGACCAGCATGTTGCCATAAAACTAATAGGCTGTGTTAGCCTGTCCGCCTACGCGGATTTGCCGAAAGGCAATTGAGACCCCGTTTCCATTCTCCTTTTAGTCTCGGACCTCATCGGGTCCGCCTACGCGGATTTGCCGAAAGGCAATTGAGACCCGGTATCCAGTGGCAACGCCGCCAAGGTAATCAGGTCCGCCTACGCGGATTTGCCGAAAGGCAATTGAGACGGCGCATTTATGGCATAGATAATACTTCATGCTTCCTCCGTGTCCGCCTACGCGGATTTGCCGAAAGGCAATTGAGACCCGCGATCACAGCAGAGGCTTGTTTTCCGGTGTCGTGTCCGCCTACGCGGATTTGCCGAAAGGCAATTGAGACCCGGTATCCAGTGGCAACGCCGCCAAGGTAATCAGGTCCGCCTACGCGGATTTGCCGAAAGGCAATTGAGACGCCCCCGGCATGCCGCGAGCGTATTACCATGCGTCAGTCCGCCTACGCGGATTTGCCGAAAGGCAATTAAGACTTGTGGTGCATGTTGGTGCGGATGGTGTGGAGGCTGAAGGGTCCGCCTACGCGGATTTGCCGATCCGGCTTCGCCAAGGGCTACGCCGGGACAAGAAGGCAATTGAGTCTTCTGTCGCCGTTAGAAATCAGTCATTATTGGATTGCTTCATTTGCACGAGCAGTTCTGCCGAAAGGCAATTGCGACCAATCGCGCAGGATGAATTTTGTGCTGGTGGCCTTTGAGCCCGCATGAGCGGATTCGCCGAAAGGCAATTGAGACCCTGGGGTCATCGGCTTGATGTTCAGCTTGATGGCAATGGGTCCGCCTACGCGGATTTGCCGATCCGGCTCCGCCAAGGGCTACGCCGGGACAAGAAGTCAATGGAGACTTCTGTCAGCGTCAGAAATCAGTCATGCTTGGATTGCTTCGTCAGTAAGAGTGGATTTGCCGATCCGGCTTCGCCAAGGGCTGCGCCGGGACAAGAAGGCAATTGAGGCTTCTGTCGTCGTCAGAAATCAGTCATGCTTGGATTGCTTCGTCAGCACGAAAGGATTTGCCGAAAGGCAATTGAGACCAGGTTGGCCCCTGACAGGTTGGCCCCTGACAGGTTGTCCGCCTACGCGGATTTGCCGAAAGGCAATTGAGACCTTTCGATCAGTGTATCAAACTCGTTAATAGTTGCGGTCCGTCCGCCTACGCGGATTTGCCGATCCGGCTTCGCCGAGGGCTGCGCCGGGACAAGTCCGGCTTCGCCAAAGGCTACGTGAGATAGGAAGGCCATTGAGGGGAAAGAGATGCCAGCAATTCTCATGTTGGACTTCGCGGTTCACCCAGAGGGTTCGCCCTATCCAGAGTGTCACTGAAAAAACATTTGAGGTCAGGCGAGGCATCCTTGCCGAGCCGCGAAGAAGGTGCGGATATCAAAATGAGAATGAGATGATTCTTCTCGATTCGTTGCTTTTTCCATTCGTTGGAAATCATCCCCGGCTGTTGTGCTTCTTGAGAGGATGGTTTCCGCGGAACCTGCGAGCATAGGATCAGCCGCGCTTTTTTTTTGAAAAAAAAGTTCCAATGGTTGGAAAAATTGGCAAAAAAAGTTCCAACCCTTGGAAACTTTTTAGGGAAAAGTTCCAACCCTTGGAAGATTTTCGCACGCATTCTCCACCATAAAAATCACTTTGCCATCTGGGCGTGACGTGGTATAAAACTCGCGGCGCGGCGGGGAATGCGACGTCTCGCGACGTCCTTTTTCTTGGGTCCGGCCAAAAGGAGGGGTATGAATGCGGGCATGAACACGAATTTGTGGCAACGCAAGCTGATGGCCTTTTTGCATGACCCGCCGGAGAAGGCGTATGATTTTACCCAGGCGCACGAGGAGAGCGCCGCTTCGCTGATGAATCTGCTGGGCGTGGACCCTGAAGCGTGGCGCCAGCACCGGCAGGCGGACTGGTCTTCCTCGGCGGCGGACCGCCTGCCTTTTCCTGCTCCCGGCAAGGCCTGTGAAAAACGCATCTCCTTTAAGCATCCCCTCAGTGGCCAGGAAGTTTTCACGCCCGGCGATTTCCCGGCGCAGGAGGCCGCATGGCAAGCCATCAAGGATGTTGTGCCGGCCTTTTCCCCGGCGGACCCCAAGGTCCGTTTTTGGCTGGTCTGGCGGTTGTGGATGCAGTTCACCGCCGAACATGCCAGGGGCCGCGAGGCCAAGGCCTCGCACCTGCCCTATCTGCCGGCCGATACCCGCATCCCGGATCATAGCATTTGGAACCACATGTCCATGGCCTCGGCCCTGGAGGCCGCGCGTGGCGAAGATGGCACGTCCCAGCCGGCGTTTTTGCTGTTTCAGTTGGGGCCAGTGCAGGACTTTATTCGGCAGGCCCGCTCAACGCGCGACCTCTGGAGTGGCAGTTACCTGCTCTCGTGGCTGATGGCTCATGCCCTGCAGGCGGTGGCGGAAAAGCTGGGGCCGGATAGCGTCATCTCGCCCTCTTTGCGCGGCCAGCCGTTGTTCGACTGGCTCAATCAGGACAAGCTGAAACAGGCGCAATACGAGGGTGCGGATTCATTTTGGAGCCATTTGCATCAGCATGCGTTTGAGGAACTGGTGTTGACGCCGGTTTTGCCGAATCGCTTTCTGGCGGTGGTGCCCGCGGATTTCAAGGCGCAGGATGTTGTCCAAGCCTTGGAAGAGGAGTGGGGGAGTATTTCCGAGGCCTGTGCCTCCTGGCTGGCCGGGCAGGGGTGTCCTGTTCCGCATGAGGACCGGTGGGATTTTCAGGCGGGGCATTTCTGGCAAGCCTCCTGGCAATTGTGGCCATGGCCGTCCGTGGCGGAAACCGTCCGGCTGTTCAAGCAGACGCCGGTGGGCAAGACTGATCCCATCGAGCTGGCCCTGAAGGTGGCCCGGAAGGCGCAGGCGGATGGGGGGTACGCGCCCAATGAGGGGTCTGTTTGGAATGCGCAGTACCAGCTCTGCCAGCATCGCCTCGATGCCCGGCGACAGACGCGCGAGTTTGTGGCCTGGCAGGGGGTGGAGAACGCTGTCAAGGATGATTACTCCGGCAAGGAGGAGGAAGTCATTAGCAAGGAGTGGCTGGCGAAGGCCCGGCATGCCGCGTGCGGTTTTCTTTTCCGCAAGGAAGAGGAGCATCTCGGGGCGGTCAATCTGATCAAGCGGGTCTGGCACAAGGCCTATTTGGCCGGGGTGAAGAAGCTGAATCGCGCCACGGAGTCCTTCGATTCCGTGCCCGCCGTCGCGGCAGAACCGTGGAAGCGTGCGTTGCTGGACAAACTGCAAAAGGATGGGGCGGCCTGGCCGAGCTTGCTGGAGTTTCAGAACAAGGTGCTGGCGGAAGCGGAGGCGCTGGACTTTGTTTTGCCGCGCACAACGGGCGAAAAAGAGTGGCTTTCCAACGTGGATGCTGGTGTGTGTTATGAATCCACCTGGGTCAAGACGCCGGGGGTGGCCCGTGCTCTCAAGGATTTGATCCGGAAAGCAGGCGTGGGCAAGCCCTCTTCCTATTATGCCGTGCTGGCGCTGGACGGTGATGAAATGGGCCAATGGTTGAGCGGGGTCAAGACGCCGCGGGTCAAGAATCTGCTCTGTGAACAGGCGTTGAAGTATTTCTCCGGCTTTGATGAGGGCAAGCAATGGCTGGAGACGCACCGCCCCTTGTCACCGTCGTATCATCTGCAATTCAGCGAGTCGCTGGCGAATTTTGGATTGTACTGCGCCCGGCGCGTGGTCGAGGCTCATCATGGGCGGCTGATTTATGCGGGGGGCGATGATGTGCTGGCTCTGTTGCCCGCGGAACAAGCCCTGGCCTGTGCGCAGGGCTTGCGCATGGCCTTCCAGGGGGATGCGGGGCTGGCGCAACGATATTCGAGCCGGTTCATGGCCACCAAGCCCGGCATGGTTTTGTTGAAGGATGGGGATTGGGAACAGGGCGCCCGCCGTCCGCATGAGCCCTGCTGGCCCCTGCTTGTGCCGGGTCCGGCCAGCACGGTATCCGTGGGCCTTTCCATCGGGCATATCCGGGAGCCGTTGCAGGATATGGTGCGCGCCGCTCAGGAGGCGGAGCATAGGGCCAAACATTCATTGAGCCGCGATGCGGTGGCCGTCTCGCTCTTCAAGCGCAGTGGCGAGCAGATCGAGTGGGGGACGAAATTTATTCCTGAACCCTTCGAGCTCCTGGCCTTTTTAGACAAGCACTACCGTGCGCCGTATGACGACCCCCAAAGAACCATGCCCATCAGCGGGAAATTTCCGTACCGGATTTGCGAATTGCTTCGGAAGTATGGGCCGGCGGAGAACATGGCAAACTGGCGCGAAATTGCCAGGGCGGAGGTGGATTGGGCCATCAACCAGTTGCGCCTCAAGGATGAAAACCTCGAAGGCGGTTTGCGCTCAAAAGCGCATGGCTGGCTGGAAAAAGCGCTCACGCTGGACGCCTTTTACAATCTGTTCGCCGTCGAAGCCTTCATCGCCCGGCAGGGGGAGGAATAGCCATGCCCATTTACACGATCACACCCAACGACGTCCTGTTCTTCCGTGATGCCCGCCCCATGTCCGGCAGTTCCAGCGGGCATGGCGCGCGCTGGCCGGAGCCGAATATCCTGTTCGATGCACTGCATGCGGCCCTGCATCGGGCCTATCCTGAGCAACCCGGCGAGTGGGAGCATCTGCACCGCGCCGGAAAATCAGGACGTTACACGGAGACCCGCGACAAGCGCTTTGGATCGCTCAAGACCGCCGGTCCTTTCCCCTGCGAAGGAGAAGCCTGGTATTTTCCGCGCCCGCAGGATGCCGTGCGGGGCGGTGTCTTGCGCCCCCTCAAGGCGGCGGAGGGGCAATCAAACCTTCCGGCGCCATTGAGGTATCCACTCGCCAGTCCGGCGGTGCCCAGCAAGGAGGAATTGGCCCCTTGGTGGGACAAGGCGGCCATCGAGGCCTATCTCTTGGGTGGCGAGGGTGGTTCGCGCAAGCAAGGCTCGGACTTCTTTGCTTCCGAATGGGCCACCGGCATTGGGATTAACCCCGAAACGCAGACGCAGGATGGAACGCACATTTATTCCGCCGAGTATTTGCGGCTGGAGGCGAATGTGCATCTGGGATTGGCGGCGGCATTGCCCCTGAAAAACGGGGCGGGGGATGGGTTGGAGCATCTTTTTGTGGAGGCCAACTCCATCGTTGTGGGCGGCCAGCAACGGGCCTGCCGGGTGGAGATGGAAACGCGGCGCCTGTCCGAGCTGTTGCCCCTGGCACCGGAGATTCAAGGGGAGCGCGTCAAGTGGGTTCTGCTGGCACCCGCGCTTTTCCCTGAACTTGCGGCGAATCCGGACAAACAAGTGCCGGCGCATCCCGGCGGCTGGTTGCCCAGTTGGGTGGATGCCGACGGAAACGTCATGCTGAAGGATGGGCCGGGGGTGAACAAGACCAAGCGCAGGGGGGGCACGCCGGGGCAGGCCTTAAGAGTGCGGCTGGTGGCCGCCCGCATCCCCAAAGCCATTGCCATCAGCGGTTGGAGTGAGCGCAAGCATCTGGAAAGAACGCATGGCGCAACCAAAACCCTGCTGGCCGTTCCGGCGGGCGCGGTTTACTACTTTGAGGGGCCGGATGCTCCCAGGCTGGCCGCGCTGTTGAACTGGCATGGCAAAGGACGGGAGGACATCGTCAATCGCCGCAGTGCCCTCTGGGGCGAGAAGGGGTTTGGGCTGGGGGTGTGCGGAACCTGGGAGGCCTTTGGATGACATTCAACGACTGCAGGAGAGTGGGTATGAAGACTGATTATTCCCCCCGCGCCATTCTGCGGCGGTTGCATGCGGTGGATGAGCTGAATGAACTTTGCCGCGTGCTGGCCGGGCCGCGTCGAAAAAAGACTGACTGGAAAAGGACGTCTCGCGACGTCCAAAACGTTGTGAAAGAAAACCAAGAGGACTACAAAGGGAGGCCATGAGCATGAATCAGAAAATACTGTACCTATTCACCCGGACGCCGCTCCATGTCGGCGCCGGCAGTTCCGTGGGCGCCATTGACCAGCCGGTGCAGAGGGAGAAGCATACGGGCTTCCCCGTTATTCCCGGCTCGGCGCTCAAGGGTGTTCTGGCCGATGGAGCGGACTACCTCAAGGATCGGAAGACCGGCACGCGGACGGATATTGGCCGCACGGTGTTTGGGCATGAGAAAACGGATGCCACAGATGCCAAGTCTGGCGGAGTATCCTTTGGAGAGGCGCAATTGCTGGCGTTTCCCGTTCGTTCCGCCCAAGGTTGTTTTGCGTGGCTGACTTGTCCGTTGATGCTTGAGCGGTTGCACCGGTTTCTGCCTGGCATTCAATGTCCAGCGGTTCCCGAAGGCATGGAGGCCTTCTTCGATTCCAACACGCTGGGTGCGCCGGAGGCGGTTTTTGAGGATTACTGCATAACGCACAAGGGGGATTTTACCCTGGCCACTGAATTACAGAAACTCTGCAATGATCCGGTCTGGCAGGCGCTGGCCGTCAAGCATCTTGCGCTGGTCAGCAATGATGCTATGAGCCACTTCGTGCGCTCCTGCTGTGAAGTGGCCCAGCATGTGAGGATTGATGACGACACGGGCACTTCGGTGGACGGCGCCTTATTCAACCAAGAAAATGTGCCTGCGGAGACTCTATTCTTTGCGCCATTGATTCAGCTTCGAGAGGGTGCCATGGATGCGTTGAAGGTTCCGTCCGTCTTGCAGATGGGCGGCGATTCCAGCACAGGGCTTGGCTTTTGCACGACCGGGGAGTTTCCACAATGAAGAGATTGCCCAACTTGGATCAGATTCGGGCTCGTAATGCGACGGTGAAGACGGAGAACGTCCGGAAGAAAGAAAAAGAAGGTGATTCCCTGAGTGGGTATCCCTCGTTGATTATCAACAATGGGCTGTTGGCGACCCTGGCCTTTAGCAAGGAAAAAGGAAAACAACATGAGCGGATTGCCAATGCCATTGCCTACCATCTTTCGCACATGGAACCGCTCAAGAGCTGGATAGAGCCCAAAATGGAGTCTGCCGAAGCGCTTAAGAACAGCTTGTCGGAATCGGATTCGATGAGGTTGCGAAAATGCACCGATGAAGCGCTGGCTTTTTTGGCCTTCCTCAAGAGGTTTGCCCGATGATCGCGGCATGTAAAGACACGGCCCGCGCTTGGGGAAAACTGCCTAAAAAGGCGCGGTCCTTGGCGGCAGATCGCTTTGTTGATTTCAAGAATCCAATCGGGCGCGATGATGAATGGCGCCGGCGGACTTGTGAGAACATCCGCACAGGCGCTGTTCTTGAAGAGAAGTGCAGGGAGTGGAAGACGTTTCTCTTTCTCGCGGGCTTGAATCCATCCGATGTGCTATGGGCCAGATTACAGTCCCGGATGATCCTCAATGCGGCTGGGGGCGTGCTGGAAAACGGGGGCATGTGCCTCGACCGCATTTCTGGCGTCCCCTATATTCCTGGTAGCGCAGTCAAGGGGTGTGCGCGGCGCTGGGCAATTCAAGCGCTTGCTGAAGCGGATGCAAAGGTCAAACCATCGTTGATGAAAGACCTTGCCTTGATCTTTGGATGGGGGGACCAGGACTGGATAGGCGGGCGTAACGATAAAAATCAGCGGCGGTCTGATTTTGAGTATGCCTGTGGGCCTGACTGGCAAAATGTTCGTGAAAAAGTGGCGTCCGAATTGCTCCTGTTCCTGGGGCGGCGCGTGAATCCCGAAAAACCCGCTTGGAAGCAGTTGCCGCATTATGCCGGTAGTGTCTGTTTTCTCCCATCGTATCCGCTTCAAGACCCCGGCATTGATCTCGACATCGTGTGCTGTCATCACAAGGAGTATTACGGCAATCCAGAGGCACAGAAAGCGCCTGATACGGAGAGTCCTGAACCTATTGTTTTCCCTGTGGTTTCCTGTGCAAAAACGCCTGTTTTTGCCTTTGCGCTTCTGCCGTTGCGGTCGTGTTCTGCGGAATATGCCGCGAAAGCACGCCAATGGCTGAAGACAGGGTTGGAGACCTTCGGAATCGGCGGAAAAACGCATGCCGGCTACGGCTGGTTCCAAGATTGCTCAGAGGAGACGGCGGAGCGTTTCTTGGCCGATCAAAAGAAAGAGCAGGAAGAACAGCTTCGCAGAAAAACCCAGGAAGAGGAGCAAAAACGACTCGAGAGGGAGAGAGCGTTTAAAAAGGCGCAAGAAAGCATGTCGCCATCCGAGAAAGTGGCGGCCATGGACGGGGAGTTGTTTCGGCAAAGGATGCTGGAGTTTCCCCGGCAGGAAGCCTCCATACAAATGGAACTTGTTAAAGCACTTTCCGGCGAGCGAAGCGATTTTTGGGCACAAATCAAAGGATTAACGCAGACTGGCAAGAAAAAAGATAAAGAACGCTGGAATCCGATTGTGCAGAGTGTCTATGCACTGGCGAAACAAGCGAATCCAAGGATCAAAATGCCATGAAAAGACTGACGTACGCTTTGGAATGCATAACGCCGTGTTTTTGCGGCGGAGCGGATCATACCCGCCAGGCGGAGATTCGAGTGCCATCTATTCGCGGGCAATTGCGGTGGTGGTTGCGCACCTTGGGGGGCTCACGTTTGCTGGATGGCGATGTCCGCGCACAAGAAAATGTGCTCTTCGGTTCCGCTTCCGGGGACGAGGGGCGCAGTGGTTTGCTGACGATTCGCGTCTCAGCGCTGGATAAAACCAGCTTGGTGTCCCAAACGGTTAAGGATGACATTGGCATGAAGGCGGAGCCGAATACCGCACGCGGATATGCCCTGTTCCCTTTGCGAAAAAACAAGGACGGAAAGTCAAATGCACGGGGCGTGTTTGATGAGGGCAGTCTTCCCTGCTTTCTTTTGCATGTCATCTACAAGAGAGAAGCCGCGGAGTTAACACAGACTCTGCATGCACTGATTTCCATCTTTGGACATTTGGGCGCACTCGGATTTCGCTCCCGCCGCGCCATGGGGGCACTGGCGTTTTTGACTTCTGACACCGCCAACATGCGTCCAATGCCCCTAAAAGAGGCCTTGGCCATTTTCCGGATATCTCCTGTTGTGCGGTGTTTAGACAAGTGCATGGGCTCTGCAGATGATGCAATAGACAACTTGATTGGCTGGTTTAAAACCTGCCGCGCTCATGGGAGATCCGGGAAAAATGAACAAGAAAAGAAAAGTCCATACTTTCATTTTGCAGAAAACGACCATGATATAGGGTATGGAATACGCAAAGTCGAGCAATCACCAGCCTATCGCCCAGCACTAGGGTTGCCCATCATTCAGAGGACAAAACACCAGACAAACAATTGGGAATGGGAATGGAATGCCCAGACGAAAAAAGGCGAAGGCCGTTTTGCATCGCCAGTGATTCTTCGACCTCATCGTGATGAGCAGGGCAAATGGCATGCGTTGGTGATTTTTGTGGATGCGCACAAGTGGCCCACCGCGAAAAAGGCATACGTAAACGGTGTTTCTCGGGACGTGTCTTTGGATTTATACGAAGAGATGAAAAGGGATCAAGAGCTTGAATCCTTCGCTGGGCAAGGTTCTTAACTTGGAATGGAAAAGGGAAAAAATGGATGCTCCGAATAAGAACTTGTTGATCATGACGGTGGGGACGGGAACGGCGGGAACGCACTCCAATCTGGCGCAGGGGCTGGTGACGACGCTGAAGAAGCTGTCACCACGC
>CAZFSE010000151.1:0-11014 GCA_964521805.1 uncultured Verrucomicrobiota bacterium | reverse complement strand
GACAAGATACTGCATCTGAGGCAAGTTTCCAGAGGTGGATGGAGGCCTACTCCACGCCGAGTTGTTTGCGGATGTCGAGCAGAAGCGCCTGGCAGGCGCGATTGTCCGGCACGAGGCGGGTGATGATTTCAATATCCTCGATGGCCTTGTCATACTGGCCGGCCAGGTAGGCCGCCACGCCCCGCAGACTGCGAAACGAGAGATTGGCCGGCTGTTTGCGAATGGCCAGGGCAAAGTCTTGAACGGCCTCGGCCTTCCGGTTTACCTGCCAGGCCACCAGCCCGCGCGCGGCCAGGGCCTCGGCATCCTCCGGGGCGGACAGCAGGAGATCCGAAAAAAAGGCGTGCGCCTCCAGGTAGCGCTTCTCGCGCAGGTTGCACAGCCCGATGTTCCAGCGGGCCTCGAGATTCTTGGGCTCCCGCCCGAGAACCGATTCATACCGGGAGCGCGCATCGGCATGCCGGCCCAGGCGGTACAGGGCATAGCCGCTGAGCGCAAAGGCCGGGGGATGGGCGCGCCAGACGCCATCGAGCTTGCTGAAGCAGGCCACGGACTCCTCGAAGCGATCCAGCATAAAACAGGCCAGCCCGGCATTGTAGAGCAAAAAGGGGTTGTCCGTGCGCCGCGCCAGCGCCTCGTTGAGCATCTCAAAGGCGGCCTTGATGCTTCCCTCGATCAGCAGGGCGGCGGCGCAGTTGTTCAGCACCACCGGCTCGCGGGGCAGGCAGGCCTGCGCACGTCCAAAGGCCCGGCAGGCGCCGGAAAACTTATGGCTCTCCAGCAGGCGAAACCCTGTTTCAAGCCAGGCCCAGCCGATTTCAGGTGTCCGCGCGTTACGCTTCCCCGCGCCCGCCTGCTCGATCGCCAGAAAAATATTCTCGGACTGGGGAATGGACCGGATGGAGTGAATCTCGCGGCGATGAAAAACCAGCCGGTCCATCCACGACCCCTTGGCACAGCGGGTGTTAAAATCGGCCACGGACGCGAACACCGGGATCTTGGCGGCTGGACTCATCCGCGGCTCAAAGGACTCGAAGTCCAGCAGGGAAAAAGCCCGGGTGGCCTCGGAGGCGCCGGCGGACGGTTTTGCGGCGGAGCTTTCCTTTGAGTACTCATCCAAAAACCGGGAGAGCAGGCCGGACAAGTCGGCATCCTTGTGCCCGGCGATCATTTTTTCCAGCGCGGCATTGCGGACCACTTCTGCCGGGGCCTCGGACGGCGCGGCCTCGACCACTTCCGGGGCGTCTTCCAAAGCGGCGGGGGGCCGGAAGCGCCAGCGCTCGGACAGGCATTCTCTCGCGATGTCCCGCAGGGCTTCGGAAGGCGCGCTCTTGGGAAACTCCAGCACCACCTGCTTCATGCGCAGAAAACAATCCTGCACCTTCGGATCCGAGGGAACCGCGCCGAGATACTCCACCTCCAGCCCCAGGAAATTCCGGCAAATCATCCGCAGATTCTGCCCAAGATTTTCCGCCATTCCCCGGTTCATGTTGATGATCAGCCCCGGACGAAACCGGCGGCCAATATCCCTCAAGAGCGCCTCGGCGGCAGGGTCCACCGCCCCCACCGCGCGCGCCAGATTTTCCATGTTGGAAGCGTCCCCCGGATTGATCTTGGCCGAGTTGATGACCTGCAAGACCTCCGGTTTTGATTTGAACCGCTGGCTGAAGATCCGGAACAGGACATTCTTCAAAAACTCATACGCATTGAGAATGGCTGTGGGCTCCGCCACCGTAACCAAAATGCCCGATTCGGTGATGGAGAAGAAATCCACCACGTTGTAACTGGTGCCGGCGCCCAGATCGAGCAGGACCACATCGGTGTCCAACCGCTGGATGGCGCGCAGGATTTTGACCTTCTGCTGGTAGGTCAGGTTGGCGATGCCGGGAATAAAGCCGTTGCCCGAGACCAGCCGGAGATTGGGCACGCCCGTGTCCACGGCATAATCGTCCAGATGGTTCGAGTGCGGCGCATAGAGAAAATCGCCAATCCCGCGCTCGGTGCTCCGGAGGCCAAACATGGTGTGCAAATTGGCGGCGCCAAGATCCAGATCAATCAGCAGGGTTTTCCGGCCCTGGCCGGCAATGACCGCGGCCAGGCCGGACGTGACAAAACTTTTGCCGACGCCCCCCTTGCCTCCGCCCACCGCCAGCACCTGCGTTGTGCTCTTTTTTTCCATTGCCCAACATCCATACGCACGATTGCCCTGGTTGTCCAGAGGAGTCTTATGGTTTACCGCCTCAAGACAAGGCCCGCCCATTCCCCATCGCCATCGCGCTGGGTCTCGCGCCAGCCCAGCGCCATAAAGGCATCGGCCACGGCATCGGCCTCGCTCTCGCGCAATCCGCTGAGAATGATCACGCGCCCGGCGGCCTCCGCGATGCGGGGGGCGGCCTCCAACAGGAGGGAGGCATACAAATTGGCGCAGACGACATCGAACGGGCCGGGGATCGGATCGCGGGTGACATCCAGCACCTCAAGGCGCACGAATTCCTCCACGCCATTGAGCGCCACGTGTTCGCGGGCCTGCACCAGCGCCTGTTCATCCACATCCACGGCACATACGCAAGGGCATCCAAGCCGTGCGGCGGCGATGGCCAGGATGCCGCTTCCCGTGCCCAAATCGAGCAGAGAGGGCGGAACAGCAGGCTCAAAAACCTCATCGAGCGCCGCCAGACAGAAGCTGGTGGTGAAGGTATAGCCGGTCCCAAAACTCATGCCCGGATTGATCAGGAGGCGCACGCGATGTGGTGGCAATTCTTCCTCAGACGCCCAGACCGGGCAAAGCTCCAGCCTCCGCCCGACGGCGCGGCGTGGAAAATGGCGGTGGGCGGCGGCGTTCCAGCCGCCGGTCTTCGTGGGGCACACCACCAGGGCGCGAACCCCGGGATGGCCACGCAAGGCCTCGCCGGCCAGCCTCGCGGCGTCTTCAGCGGGGAAATGGACATCCAGCCAGACCTGGCGGCACCCCGGACGGGAAAGCTCCACCGGCTCCAGGGCCCAGCGGTCGCGGATGGTTTCCGCGAGAGCCTCCGCCTGTGCCGCCTCCAGTTCAAGAGTCAGCACATGCGGGAGGCTGGCGGACGGTATGTGGGGGGCCGGCATGGGGTCAGTCAAAGATCAGAAACAATTCCTTGGGCAGATTGACGGGCCGCCAGCGGGGATCCGCCAGCGTGCCAATCAACCGAAACTCGAGCAACTTGGTGACGGGAAAGGTCATGAGGCGCAGGACGGAGGCCACGGGGCCGCCGCGCATGAGCTGGATCTGGGCGCGGAAATCCAGCGTCCCGGTGAAGTTGTAGGCGCCGGAGGCGGACATGCTGATGACAGAGCCGCTCAGCCGGGCGGACTGGGTGGCCACCTGGGCATCGCGAATGACAAACTCGGCCTCACATTCGGTCTGGGCAAACGGGACAAAGCCGGGATAAATGAAGGACAGGAAACGGGACAGCTCGCGGAAGAGTCGAAGCTCCAGCAGGTGTCCATTGCGAACTTCCACCCAGCCGGAACCCTGCGCTGTTTTCCCGCGCCCTTCGCCCATATAGCCCGCCACCTGCACGCGCGCGGCCAGCGTTCCCACATGCTTTTCCGGATTGGCCTCCTGTTGCAGGGCCTGAATCAACTGTGGGAAGTCCATGCTCTCTCCCTTGGCCTGGATGTCATAGTAGTAATCGGGATCCCGGCCCACCGGATAAAAGGCGGCGGTCCCGGCCAGCGAACCCCCATACACGGAGGCGACGATGTTGGAGAGTTCAACGCGATGCCCCGTCATGCAGAAATCAAGCTCCACCCGATCCGTCACGCACCAGAGCATCCCAAACTTCTGCGCCTCGATATGGGCCCCGATGTCGGTGCGGCTGGAATTGTCATAATCCACCCGCCCGGCGGCGGTGGCCTGCACGGGGCCCTCAATGCGGAACTGCTTCATGAAATCGAGCGCAACGGGTCCAATCATCTCCGCGATGGCCATGGGATCGGCCGTGCTGGAGGCCTGTACATCTACCAGGCTGTCCTCCAGCCAAATACGGGCCAGCCCTTCCACGCGGCCCTCGGGGCGAATGAGCACCGCCCGGTCCAGCACCAGCACGCCATTGCTGACGGATAACGCGGAGTTAAAGGAGGACACCTCCACCCCGCGAAAGACAAAGTTGGTGGCGCACACATTGCTGGAGAGGATCGAGAGGGTGGTGAGGTCGTCCCCCACCCCGTTGATGGCCAGCTCCCCGGCGGGCGGCGAGTTCGTGAACTCAAACCACTCCACCACCTCCTTCTGCTTCTCATTGAGCACGGGGAGCAACAGCCCGGGGTCGCATCCCACGCGGACAACGCCCTGGTAGACACCGGTATCCAGCCGGTACTGGCCCCGGCCCGTCAGCGGCCCCCGCCTGGGCGAATCGCGGCCCAGCTGGGCTTCCATTTTTTGAACTTCCAAGAGGGGCCCCTCCCGGCGGAAGGCCAGGAAGATTTTTTCAATCCAAAGACCGCGCAGATCCGCCTGCTCCAGCGAAACCCAGCCTGAAAATTTTTCCAGGATGCTTTCCACGGGGGCCGGCCCCAGCCAGGCCTCGCAGGACAGGGGATTGTTCAGGGCAATCCCCTGGCGGAGCAGTTCATCGGTCCAAAGCCGCGGGAACAGCTGGAACCATTGCGAGGCGGGCAGATTGCTGAACAGATGCGCCTGCGCCTCGCGGGTGGCCACATCGTAGCGGGCGGAAACGGCGGCCTTTGTTTTCCACTGCCGCATCTCCGCGGAGGAGAGGACAATCTCGTTATTTTTCCACTCCGCGGAAACGGACCACCCGCTTAACAGCACGCCGCGAACCCGGGTCAATCCCCCGGTGGCCGCCAGGCGGGCGGTGGAATGCTCCATCTTTCCGGCATCCACATCGAACACCACGGAGGCCAGGGGGGGCGTCTCGAAGCGGATGGCATTCAGCTCCTCCACCAGGCGGGGAAACCACTCTGGACGCCGTGCCATGACCTGCCGCAAAAGGACCACGGGATTCTCCGGCGGCGGCGCGGGGGCCACCGGCGCTCGGGCCTCGCCTGCAATCCAGCCCCGCCCCTGTATTTGCACCCCCAGAAAGTGCGCCCGAAACTGCTCGATCTCCAGGCCGGAGGAATGGATCTGCACCTGCGCATCCACCCCTTCGAGCGCCAGCACCCTCTCGCCCTGCGCGCCGGAAGACCCGCCCTCCGCATTCAGCCGCAGGCATCCATCCCTCACCTGCAACCGGAGCGGGGAGGGTTGGTCGCGCAGGTGCTGAATCAGGCTGATGCCGGCGGAAAGATACCGCGCGCGAAGAAGCGGCTCCTGGCTTTCGGGCGTCTCGTAGAGCCGGAGATTGATGGCTGAAACGCCCTTGAGCAAATCGAATTTGAGCCCATCCAGCCGCACATAATAGCCATGGCCGGCCAGCGCGGCCACCCAGCGGCGGGTCAGGAATTCCGGGAAGCCCGCCACGTTCAGATACAGCAGAGCCGCCAGGCCCACAATCAACAGGAGGCCCGCCATTCGCAGGCTCCAGCGGACAAGCCGCAGGGGGAGCTTGACCGCCCAGAACACGAGCACCCCGGCCTTGTGGGGGGCGGCCGGCTTAGGGGTCCGCGGTTGTGGCTTTCGTTTTGTCATCTGCCGATCCGATTGTTTCCTGCACCGCGGCCTCCACCAAATCCCGGCCCAGCCGCCGAGCCTTGTCCTCCTCCAGTAAAAAGACCACGTCCTGCCCCTGGATCATCGCATAGGATCCGCCATCCGGGGCGGCAGAACCCACCAGCAGGGTTTTGCTGATGCCCATGCCGGGCGAAACACCCGCGGTGATGGACCACCGGGGGGCCTCCAGCCCGTAGCGCGCAAGATCGGGAGGATCGGCCTCGATATACCGCGGGGTGACCAGGCTTCTCATCAGCTCCAAGCCTTCCTGAACCCGGTCAATCCGGACAACCCCGGAGGATGGCGACACGGCGCGGAACAGCCCACCGGTGCCCCGCTCCACCGCCTGCTCCACACCCGCGCGCACCAGCTTGAACGAACTCACCGCTTCGGACGGAAGCTCCAGCACGACCGGGTCCCGATAGTACAGCGGGTCCATGGGAAAGAGGGACTGCACCCGCTCGGAAACGGAATACAACAACCCCTCGCCCTCCACCCGCACCTGCCACAGGCCGGACTCCATCCGGTTGGAGCTGACCAGCACCACGAAGGATGGCTCCGTCTCTGGCGAGGCGCCCGCGGGGCGCAGGCGGGAAAAACGCAGGGTGCGCGCCGGCGGCGAGAATCCCAGGCGGGCCGCATCCGCGCCGGCGCCATCCTCAAAGGCTTCGATGCGCAACCCCGCCCACTGCGCCAGCACCAGCTCCATCCGGGCGTCTTCCACTTTCCAGCGGCGGGGCACGGTCATCCACCAGCCCTCGTCTTTCTGCCGCTGGAACTCAAGCGCGCGCTCCCCCTCCTCCAGCCGGATGCGTCCAATGTCGCTGGGAGGCATTCCGATCAGCCGGCGGTCCCTCAGGTCGTCCGGCTTCAGCCGGACCACGGCGGCCAGCTCGGCGGGAATCGTGTACACGCTGTTCTCCGACTGCAATTTGGCATAGGCCAGGTTCGGATCACGATCCGTCGGGGCGCCCAGCAAAAGGATCTGGTCTTCCTCGCGCGTGCCGCCGCCCAGCGCCACCTGTGCCGCGGTGGCGTCCAGCCCGAAGGGCGCCAGATCCAGGGCGGTGTCGCTGACAAATCCGGCGATCCTCGCGTTCAGCAACTGTTCCAGCAGGGTGCGCACCAGAGTCCGGTCGGCCCGCCCCGCCACGGGTTGCTGGATCATCCAGGCCCCCTGCTCATTTCGAACCACCTGGATGAAGCCGGAAGTCCCACGGATATCCAGGCGGCGAATCTGATCCAACCCTCCGCGAAACAGCATCCGGTCGCGCAAGACCGACAGATGGCGGGGCAACAGGCCCAGCAGATTGGTGGAGACCGCCAGGAGGTCCGGGCTGTCCTCTTCCTTCACATACAGCGCATCTCCCAGCGGAGAGAGTCCTCCGACCAGAAACACCCGGCGGCGGGCCCGCTCTTCAAGGACCAGCCGGGCGCGGGGCGCCTCGAAGCCAAAATCCGCGGGGCTCAAGCGGCGTTCCTGCCATTCGCGGCCCGTAATCAGCTCACCCCGGGGCAGGCGGGACAAGCCGTCCAGCAGGCGGTCCACCGCGCCCTGGTCCGCGCGGGCCCGGATGGGCTGGACGATTCTCCACCGCCCATTCTGCCGGGCGCATTCCACCAGGAACGCGCCGGCCTCCAGGCGAAACAGCTGGACCTGGCCCGCATCAAGGCCAAAGGCCTGGCGCGCCAGCGTTTGGCGGCGGCGCGTGGACTCGGCCTTGCGTTCATACAGCCCAATGTAGGCCGCCAGCGCCAGCGTGCCCATCAGCAGGATAAAAGTGGTTTTCAGCTTCATGACGTTACCTTCTCCGCCGAAGCCAGACCAGCAGTCCCCACACGGCCGCCAGGCCCGGCAGGCCGGCCACCAGGCCCCAGGACAGGGCGCGCAATTGCGCGGCGCTCATCAGCAGGCGGGCCTCTTCAAAGGGTTTCGCGGCAATGCCCATGAGCTGTTCGCGCTCCAACAACCAGTTCAGGGCGCTCATGAAAAAATCGGCATTGCCGCCCACCAGGCCTCCGTTGGCCGCAAAGTCCGAATCGCCCACGACCACCATCCGCACGGGTTTGATTTGAACATCAAACCCCGGCACGGGCCCCCGCTCCACGGCCACGGCCACCGCCACGGGACCGGGCATGTCCACCTCCGCGTCAAAGGCCATGGGATTCTGCTCCATATCGCTTTCCGCCCAGCCGGACTCCGTGCAGGAGGCCAGCACCACGACTTGGGGCCGGTCCGCCGGATTGGCCGGCTCCTCCAGCCGTCCGCTGGGCTCCACCGACCGGGGCAGATAAAAGACCGTGGTCACCGCCCGCAGGGAGCGCGTGATGGGATGCTCGGGGTACGCCGTGACAAACAACTCGCGCCCATTGAGGGTGCGAGTGGCATCCACCACCACATTCCGGCCCAAGTCAATGCCCCAGTCCGCCAACAGATCCTCCAGGCCCGTCTCGGCCACCGCATCCAGCAACAGCAGAATGCGCCCGTTCCTTTTCAAAAAGGCATCCAGCACATTGACCTCGGCCGAGGAGAACGGTTTTGACGGGCCGGCGATCAACAGCGCGTCCGCATCCTCCGGAATGGATTTGACCTGGCCCAGGACCAGCGGGCGGATTTCGATGTTGTCGCGCTGAATCGTCTGCGCAATCCCGGAATAGCCCTCCACCCGGTCATAGTTGTCCAGATCCCGTTCCCCATGCCCCTGCAGGACGTAGAGCACCGGGCGGCGGCCCTGAGTGATGCCATGAATGGCAGACGAAAACAGCCACTCACCGCGGAACGCGGACCGGGCGGGAGCCTGCCCCTGGAAGATGGGGGAATAATCCATCTCCAGCACCTCCTCCACCGGCACCACCCGGCTCCGTCCGCCCGCCTCGAACACCACCAGATTCGCGCGGTCCAGCTTGAAGCGCCGGCCCAGCTCCTCGGTCCGGGCCAAATCCCGGTCGGGGTCCACCCGTTCCACCCGCACCCACGGCGAAGCCGCCTCATATTCCGCCAGCAAATGGCCGATGTCCTCGCTGGTTTCATGCCCCGGCTGGACGATCACCCGCACGTCCACGGCATTCGTCAGCCCGGCCAGCAGGTTCTGGGTCTTCTCGGAAAGCGAATAGAAGCGCTGGCGGCTCCAGTCCCACCGGGAAAAGTGCCGGAACGAAAGATAATTGAGCATCAAGAAAACGGCCAGGGCCAGGGCCGCTGACACCAGGGCATTGACGCCCATCGCCATGCGCCAGGGCCGCACGCCGCGCCCGCCCGTTTCAACAAAGGGATCCGTCGGTTTCATGGCGCGCTAAATGCTTCCTTTCCAGCGCCGGGCTTCCAGCGCCTTGACGGCAAAAAACAGCAGGAGGGCCGTTCCGGTCAGATACAGCACCACCGGGCGGCTGTCCACGGCGCCCCTCGAAAAATCCAGCATGTGCGCCACGGAGGAAATATAGCCGCCCACGAGCCGGACCTTGGGATCGCTCGCCACATAATGCAAAAAGCCCGCAAAAAAGGAGGCGCCCAGCAAACCAAAACACATCATGGCCGACACCACCTGACTGCGCGTCAGGGCGGAGCAAAACAACCCGGCCGAAAGATAGAACGCGCCGATCAGCAGGGCGCCCAGATACCCGGACAACATCGGGCCGAGGTCCACCGGCGCCAGGGTCGAACTGAACCGCCGCAGAATAAACGCATACGAGAGGGTGGGAAGCCACAGCACCACATAGAAGCTCAGCGCCCCCGCAAACTTGGCCAGCACCACCTGCGCATCCGTCACCGGCGCCGTCATCAGGGTTTCCAGGGTTCCCTGCCGCTTCTCCTCCGCCAGCAGGCGCATGGTCAGCAGGGGCGCCACCACCAGCAGGGCCAGCCAGAAGACAATGGATCCGAACAGCTCCTTCATGACGGTGGCCCCGCCCTCCCCGTTCACCAGCACCGTGGCCAGCAGGGAAAAGCCGGACCCCAGCAGGGCCAGGAAAAAAACCATCACCAGGTACGCGATGGGCGAGAGGAAATAGGCCTCCAGCTCCCGCCTCCACAGGGTCAGAAACGTCCTCATGCGAGTGCTCCTTCCTGCCCGCCGCGCGTCAACGCCACAAAGACATCCTCCAGGCTCCGGCGCCCAATCCGCAACTCCCTCAGCTCCCAGTTGTGCCGGACCGCCAGCTCAAAAATTTTGCCGCGCAAATCGGAATCCTTCTCGCATTCAATCGTGAAGCACATCCAGGAATCCCTCTCGAAAGAGGCCAGGCGCTGGACGCGCGGCAAAGTGCGCAGGCTTTCGGTCATCTCCTCGCGGGGGCCGCGGAGTTCCGCCACGATCTGCACGCCGCCCACCAGCAGGGATTTCAGCTCCTCCGGAGTATCCGAGGCCACGATGCGCCCCTCGTGAAGAATCAAGACCCTCCGGCAGGTCACCTCCACCTCGGAAAGAATGTGCGTGGAAAGCAAAATCGTATGGCGCTGGGCCAGATCCTTGATCAGCGAACGCACCTGGCGGATTTGATTGGGGTCCAGACCGATGGTCGGCTCATCCAGAATCAACAGCTCCGGATCGTGAATCAGGCTGTCCGCCAGCCCCACCCGCTGGCGGTAGCCTTTGGACAACTGGCCCATCAGGCGCCGGCCCACCTCCTGAAGACCGCACAACTCCTTGACTTCCTTCAGGCGCTTTTTGATGGCCGGGCGGTCCACGCCCTTGAGCTTTGCCCGATACCGCAGATACTCATCCACCCGCATCTCGGGGTAGAGCGGCACATTCTCCGGCAGGTACCCAATGCGCCGGCGCACTTCCAGCGAATCGCGCAGGACATCACGGCCCGTCACCAGCACTTGGCCGTCGGAGGCCGGCAAATACCCCGCCAGGATGCGCATGGTCGTGGTCTTTCCCGCCCCGTTGGGACCCAAAAAACCGACAATCTCTCCACGCGCCACCTCAAAGGAGACGTCGCGGACCGCCACACATCCCGCAAAACGCTTTGTTAAATGCGATACCTTGATCATACCTTCATGGTCCATGCGGGAGGTTCAGCGAACCACCGCGCGAAGTTCCTCGCTCCGGGCCTCCACGGCCGCCTCGCCCGCCGAACGGCTCCAGACCGTCAGCGCCAGCTCCTCCCCGCCTTGAACAGGCGCCAGGAGCACGCCCACATCTTCCAAACTATTCACATCGGTCCCGCCCAGCCGGGCCACCACCTGGCCGGGACTCAACCCCGCCGACGCCAGCGGCCCCTTCGGGTCCACTCCCTTGATTTCCAGGCCGCCACCCGCGGGCCCGAGCGAGATCCCTCGCTCCGGAAGGTCCAGGCTCAACCCCAGCCGGCTCCACGCCAGCCGCCTGGGCGTCGACGCCGCGCAACGCACCCTGCCCC
>CAZFSE010000150.1:5942-11073 GCA_964521805.1 uncultured Verrucomicrobiota bacterium | reverse complement strand
CCTTCGTGGGGCTGGTGGTGGTGATGGCCACCATAACGGGCATGCTGTTTGGAGCCGTGATGAAATGAGCGAGATGGATCAACATAGGCACGACTTGCAACCGCTGGAGAGGCGGCTTGTCGCATCGATCGCGCTCAACGCGCTGATTGTGGTTGCCGAGGTGGTCGGCGGTCTGGTGTCGGGCAGTCTGGCGTTGCTTTCCGACGCCATTCACAACCTCAGCGATGTGGCGGCGCTGACCATCGCTCTTGTGGCGCGCAGGCTGGGCAGGCGCCCGCCTTCGCCTCGGCACACTTATGGGTTGGGCCGCGTCGAAGTCATGGCCGCCCTCTTTAACAGCGCGACGATCCTGGTCGTGGGCACCTTGATTGTCCGTGCGGCCATCATCCGATTGTGGCATCCGGCGCCGGTGCTCGGCGGCGTGATGCTGACAGTGGCGGTGGTCGGCCTTGCCGCTAACCTGTTCTCGGTTCTGTTGCTGAAAGGGCACAGCCACGGAGACCTGAACATGCGCGCGGCGGTCCTGCACCTGCTCCAAGACACGCTCTCATCGGTGGCCGTTGTGGCGGCCGCTTTGTTGTCCAGCTGGCGCTACGGAGCATACCTGGACCCCATCGTCTCCATCCTGGTCGTCGTCATGATTCTTTTCAGCGGTTGGCGATTACTGCGCGATGCGATCCGGGTTCTGCTGGAAGGGACACCAGATGGACTGGACCTTGAAGCTCTTCGGCAGGACGTGCAAACACTGGTGCCTGGATGCGACCTGCACCATGTCCATGTCTGGGAATTGCGCCCGAATCAGCGTCTGTTGACCGCTCATCTGCGGCTGGCCGATGACGGGCTCTTGTCCAAACAGGAAATGATCCTTCAGCAGGTCCGGGATCGTCTGCAGACCCGGTGGGCGATCTCGCATAGCACCTTGGAGCCAGAGATCGTTGGATGCGGGAACGCAGATCTGCTGGGTCACAAGCCATCAATGGTCAGGGGAGATCCATTTTTTAAGGAGCACGGATGAATGCTACAACTCGAGAACTCGTTGCGATTGCTGCAGCGGTCGCCGGCAAATGCCAGCCGTGTTTTGTGTATCACTACAAGCAGGCGAAGGAACAAGGCATCGGCGAAGACCTGATTCGCGAGACGATTCAGCTCGCCCGCGATATTCGGGCCTCCGGTGACAAGCACTTGGACGAATTTACGGAGCGGCGGATGAGCGGGGTGGAGTGAGGGCCGGATGGGGGAGTGGAGGAATGATGGAAAGGTGGATGGATTCCAACGAAAACACAGAAAGGAGCATGACATGAAGAAGATCCAGATCCTGGGCACCGGTTGCCCGAAATGCAAGTTGCTGTATGCGAATGCGGAGGCGGCGGTAAAGGAGCTGGGCATCGAGGCCCACATCGAGAAGGTCGAGAAGATTGTGGACATCATGAAGTTCGGTGTGATGACCACGCCCGCGCTGGTGGTGGATGGCACGGTCAAGAGCGCGGGGAAAGTGCTGAGCCCCGCGGACATTCAAAAACACCTGGCCTAAGGAGAAGAGGATGAAAAATGCCAAGAATCTCGTGGTGATCGCCGCCTTGATCGCGGCGGTGGCAGGGGTGGTGGTGATGAAGCAGAGGCAGAATGAAGATAAGCCCGAAGGAATGCCGGAGGCGCAGGGATTGCCCCGCATGGTAGATTTGGGGGCTGACAAGTGCATCCCCTGCAAAATGATGGCCCCCATCCTGGAAGAACTTCAGCAGACGCATGCGGACAAGGTCAGTATCGAGTTCATTGATGTGTGGAAGAACGAGGGGGCGGGCCAGGAATACGGTGTGCGCGTGATTCCCACGCAAATCTTCTTTGACGCGAACGGGAAAGAGCTGTTCAGGCACGAGGGCTTTTATTCGAAAGAAGATATTCTGGGAAAATTCAAGGAGTTGGGGATGGTTTGTGATGGCAACGAATAAAGATAAGCAGCGAATGGGGAGTGGAAATGAATAATAACCCGGTTCTTCACAAGCAACTTTCGTATGCCATTATAGGTGCGGCGATGGATGTTCATAACAAATTGGGGCCTGGCTGGGATGAAGAAGCGTATCATGAAGCTCTCTTGCAAGCTTTGCGTTCCAAGGGAATCATGGCGAAAAGCAAATTGCGCGGTGTCTTAAAGCATCGCTACTTGGTTGCCGACGAGTTTGAATTGGATATCCTCATTGAGGATAAAATTATCCTGGAGTTAAAGCATGTTTTATCCCCATTTGCTCCTGCCCATTATCTACAATTACTGAACTACCTGAAATTCTGGAACTGTGATCTTGGTTTGTTGATCAATTTCGGCATGGACAGGTTACAGCATACGCGCATTCCATTCACCCCCGGTTCGGGAGACATCACTTTTTCGGGCCCGTGGGAAA
This sequence comes from uncultured Verrucomicrobiota bacterium, assembly GCA_964521805.1. Classification (GTDB taxonomy): domain Bacteria; phylum Verrucomicrobiota; class Kiritimatiellia; order CAIQIC01; family GWF2-57-35; genus CAZFSE01. The sequence continues at coordinate 8,677 of CAZFSE010000150.1, read as the reverse complement.
TGTACCGGCTAAAGCATATGGAAACAGCGACCCTTTTTGAATCAATCTTCAAAGCGCTTATGGATGCTCATGGGCTTGGATACAGCACGGGTGTAAACAAGAACCTGTTCAAGGCAGAATGCGCTTGCCGTCAAGTGATTATTGATCCTCCCATGGTCGAGCTTATATACGATCAAATCACTCTTGGTTCAAAATCCATGGACGCGTTTTGCATAGATTCGCATACCTTGGTTACTTTTTCGGCTCTCGACCAAGAGGCCTCCGCCGTTGATATAAGACGCATACTAAGCTATCTTCGTCAATCCGCTCTGTCCAAGGGTGTAATTGCGAACTTCGGTAAACATCATTTGAACCTCAACCTAATAGCCATCCCATGAAACTCACCAGTTCCCTTTTATTCGTTGATTATCTTTATTCGTTGCAATATTCACTTCATAGGAGAATAACATGGAAACACTATTCACCGCCTTAACCCACGCCATTGAAGGCTCGCCGCTGGTGGCGATCAGTGCGGCATTTGTCTGGGGCATCCTCAGCATTCTCCTGAGTCCCTGCCACCTGGCCAGCATTCCGTTGATTGTGGGTTTTATTGATGAGCAAGGTTCCATCACGACCCGCCGCGCATTTTGGATTTCCTTGCTGTTTTCGGTGGGCATCCTGATCACCATCGCGCTCATCGGCGTATTGACCGCGCTGGCGGGCCGGATGATGGGCGATGTCGGAAAGTACGGGAACTACTTTGTCGCGGTGATCTTTTTTGTGGTCGGCCTGCACTTGCTGGACATTGTGCCGATCAAGTTCGCCGGGCCTGGCCAGGTTAATATGAAGCGCAAGGGGTATCTGGCGGCGCTTCTGATCGGGTTGATTTTCGGCGTGGCGCTTGGTCCCTGCACCTTCGCCTACATGGCGCCGATGCTGGCGGTCACGTTCAAGCTGTCGGCCACAGACTGGCTGTATGGGGCCTTTCTGTTGCTGGTGTACGGCATTGGGCATTGCGGCGTGATCGTTCTGGCGGGCACGTCCTACGAATGGATTGAGCACTATCTGAAATGGAGCGAGGCCTCAAAGGGGGCTTTGCGGATCAAAAAGATTTGCGGTGTGCTGGTGATTCTGGGCGGGCTCTGGCTGATCTACACGGCGCCATAGAATAGCCGTTCACCATTTTTTTGGGGCAGTGCTCATTTCGAGTTTGTGGACTGCGCTCTTCGTAGCGCGGCCTGGGAAGGAGGCCGTTTCCGGAAAAAAGGCCCACCCGAAAGAGCCGAACTATCGCTGTTGAATGGCGGCATCCGCATCTTTCTTCACCGAGCGATCGGTCATTCTCGCTGACAGAGCTTCCCGCGCAACAAACGGTTTCCCGAAATAGGCGGAGTCCATGTACAACGACTCGCCGTGGCTCATCCCGGAAACGGACAGGACGAAGTTGGCCGATATGGCGTTGGTCGGTGCGGTGACCTGAAACGATTTATTGGTCCATCGGCCATTCGGAAGACCGGCCAGCGAGTTGGTATGAACGAGGATCTGCTGATGGCTCTGATTAAACCACTCGACCTTCATGATCACTTCCGAGGCGTGCCAATTGGTTTCCTTGTGGAAGTACGCGGAACTTAGATAGGTCGTGCCGCCCGTCACCTGTAGCCATTGCCACCAGCCGCCGAAGGTCGTGCCGTCGCCCACGATAACAGCAGACTGATCGCCCGAATGGGCCTTCCAGTTCACTCGCTTGGCCGCTCCCCAGACCCCACCCTGGACATTATCCTGCCAGGCGAACGCGCGCGTGTTGGTCGTTCCCATATCCTCGAAGCTCGGATTCTCCAGCAGATTATCCGTGGCTTCCACCAGCCTGACCCGGTAGAACCTGTTCGTCCAGTTGGACGCCACCGAGTGGGTCCACGTCATGTCTGAGGCCTCGGCGGTAACCGGCGCCAATGGCACCCAGTTGGGATCGGACAGGCTCGGAGCTTCCATGACTTCATACGCCACGTTCGACAGGACATGGGCGACCACCAGTTGGTGGGTCGAATATGATTGGACTTGAAGTTGAGCGTCATCCAGCTTGATCAGTTCGATCCCATTCCCTGTTCCCAGATTGCGGCTGTATTGCTTCTCATAAGGATTGTTCCAGTGTTCATGAACACCGAGACTGGTCATGCGTTCGCCGTCGTTGTCCGGGTCGTAGAAGGTTTCGGAAGGAGGGTTATCGGCCAGGGCCGCCTCAATCAGGTAATCCACCGCGGCGCCTTGAAGACTGCCTTTCGACACCACATCGGGCCATTCCGCTTGAAGGAAATCGAAGGCCACCGAGTCTATGGCGACGGGATCCTGCGACATGAAAACGCTGGAAGGCCAGTCGCCCGTTATGCCATCGCCAAAGCCCGGCGAAGTCCAGTGGTACGCATGGCAATCCCAGTCATCGCCGCCGAAAAGGCCATCGATCAGGTAGAGGACGGTACGTCCGCCGATCCGGGGATGCCCCATCAGATCAACAAGCGCCCGATAATGCCCGAGTCCCGGAGCTTCGTTGGGCAGGCTGTGATGCATATTGAGGTAATTGAGATATCCATCCTGATCCGGGCCGAACGCATCCCGAAAATGCCCATCGGGCGCGCGCAGAAGCGAGCCGTAATGATTCTTGGCGCAAAGGGTGACGCCGGCCCTCGCGTGCCCCTTCAGGATGGCGAAGTTGATGAAATAGTCCGCCTCGGCGTAGCATATCGGCAGGTAGTCGTTCACCT
>CAZFSE010000150.1:2609-5842 GCA_964521805.1 uncultured Verrucomicrobiota bacterium | reverse complement strand
AAGTTGATGAAATAGTCCGCCTCGGCGTAGCATATCGGCAGGTAGTCGTTCACCTTGCCCGCCGCTTCAGGGGTGCTCCAGTAGAACCTCATTTCAGACAGTTCCACGCGCAGTCGCCCTTGTCCGCCGACATTATCGAGATAGTTGACGCCAGGGAATTCAGGATGCCAGAAGTCCCAGTAGTGATTCGGAATCAAGGTCGTCGGATCGCCGATGTAGATGTTCGTCTGCGCGACGCCGGCGACATGAACCAATTGGCGCAACAGGGCCAGCGTCATTTGCGGCGAATTGTCGCCGCGGTTGAGATACTCGTGCATCTTCTCATGCGTGACGGGATCAACCTGTCGCCCATTGCTGGTGGTGAGATTAAGTTTGATGACGATCTTCTCGCCGGGCTGGTAGCCCTGATCACCCTTGCCCTGCTGTTGATTGGAATACCGAAACAGCGCATCCCAGGCATTCGCCAGCGTGCTTTCCCCGGTCAGGGCCAGCACGGAGTTGGAGACCATGCGCTCTACCACCGCTTCATCCGTATGCGCCGACTCATACCAATGTTCCGAGGATTCATAACCCGCCCAAGCCGTGGCGTCCGGATCGTGCGCCCAAACCACGCGCCCCGGATACAGGCCCTTGGGCGTGCCGATCGGGGCATTTGGCGTGTAGGACATGGCCAGCGATTCGGACGAGGGAATCGTAACCGAGGTAATGGCCCACAGGAGCGCGCCACAGATCACCGCCAGGAGCGCCAAGCCCCAGCGGGTTTGTCGGAGTAGATGTCCGGACGTTTTGAGCACGGCACCCAAGCCAAAAATACCCATCAGCCAGAGGATGAACCCGGCGGCCACGGGTGCCGCGGCCTTCTGACACGGATACGTGGCCCGTTGCGGTTTGGGGATGACTCGGACCAGAAACCATGCGAGTGAAATCAGGCCTATGAGCGGGAAAAGAAAACGAGGCCATCGCCGGTGCGGTTGGGGTTGCTTAGAGCATGCTTTGTGATGCCGGCCGCGACAGAGGTTTTGCATTTCGCCTGATCGCATGTTCAGTCTCCCGTAGTGCGTACCCCAATAATGAAGAACTGAGCGTCATCTTTGCACAGCCGCCCGCCCCGGGCAACATTATTCCGGGACCAGTCCCAACATGACATCAGGGCCTTGACTCCCGAATGTCCCGAGTCTATATTTCGTTAGTTGACGAATTATAGGAGATGGCTATGAAGGAAGCACTACAGGTCTTTGGGGCCTTGTCGGATGAAAGCCGGCTTCGGTTATGGATGGCGTTACGGCACGGCGAACTGTGCGTCTGCCAGCTGATAGAGCTGATGGGGCTTTCCCCTTCCACGGTGTCGAAGCACCTGTCCATTCTGCGCGCCGCTGGACTGCTCGACTCCCGCAAAGAGGGGCGCTGGGTCTACTACCGACTGGCTGACAGGCCGATTTTTCCAATGGTTGGAAAAAAGGCCCTGTCCCTGTTCCAATCATTGGAAAAATCAGCGGCCATTAAAAATGATGACGTCCAACTGCTCCGTATCCAACGAATGAACATGGAGGATGTATGCCGAAAAATCATGAAAAGATAAAGGTGCTGTTTCTCTGCACGGGGAACTCGTGCCGGAGCCAGATGGCGGAGGGCTGGGCGCGGGCTTTGAAAGGCGATGTGATGGAGGCATATTCTGCGGGACTCTCAACCCACGGACTAAATCCCAGCGCGGTCAAAGTCATGGCGGAGGCGGGGGTGGATATTTCGCACCATCACTCCAAGCACCTGAACGAGCTGAAGGATGTGCCGTTCGACTACGTGGTGACGGTCTGTGACAACGCGCATGAGTCGTGCCCGCTGTTTCCTGGAAAAACGCGCGTGGTGCAGAGGAGCTTCGATGATCCGCCGCGGCTGGCCAAGGACACTAAATCGGAGGAAGAGGCGCTGAATCATTACCGCCGGGTGCGGGATGAAATCCGGGCCTTTGTCGAGAAAATGCCTGAGATTTTAAACCCCATGGATGAAAAAGCGTTTCATGGATAAGAGAAGAAATGGAGCAAATTATGTTGGAATCAGAACAGGACAAGATTCGCGAACAGGTGCGTGAGCGGTATTCGGGGATTGCGAAGGGTGGGGGGAGTTGTTGCGGAGGAGGAAGCGGGTGTTGTTCGCCGGACACGTTGCTCAATCCCGATGCCTCAGCCAAGGTTGGGTACACGCCCGAAGAGATCGCCGCCGCTCCGGAAGGGGCGAACCTGGGTCTTGGGTGCGGGAATCCGCAAGCGATGGCGCAACTCAAGGCCGGAGAGGTGGTCGTTGATCTCGGATGTGGCGGAGGGTTCGACTGCTTTCTGGCCGCTCGTCAGGTGGGACCCACGGGACGGGTGATCGGCATAGACATGACCCCCGACATGATCAGCAAGGCGCGCGTGAATGCGCAGAAAGCGGGCTTCAAGAATGTGGAATTCAGGCTGGGCGAGATTGAACACTTGCCTGCGGCGGACGCAACGGCGGACATCATCATGTCCAATTGCGTCATCAATTTGTCCCCGGATAAGGCGCAGGTTTACGCCGAAACGTTCCGCGTATTACGGCCCGGTGGGCGGCTGGCCATTTCCGATGTGGTGGCGGTCTGTGACATTCCTGACGACGTGAAGAGTAGTCTCGAAGCCTATAGCGGTTGCATCGCCGGTGCGGCGGCGGTGAAAGATGTCGAACGCATGCTTGGAGAAGTTGGTTTTGTGGATGTAAAGGTGCAGGTCAAAGAAGAAAGCAGGCACTTCATCAAGGACTGGTTTCCGGGCAGTGGAGCGGAGGCGTATGTGCGTTCCGCGAACATTGAGGCGAGAAAAAAAGGCAAAGACAAAGAGAGTTAGCCCCACGGATGGCAAAGCGTCCCACGGATGGGGAGAAGAAGTAAACCCACGGATGCCAGAGGCGTCCCACGGATGGGGAGGGGAGAAGAGCCCACCGATGAAGGACAAAACTCACAGATGGGGAGTGGAATGATATACGAAGACAAGACGGAGAAGATTCGACGCGGGCTATTTGCTGTTCAGAACGAGGTGGGGTTAGGGCGGGGTGAGGAATTGTATCATCAAGCCTTTTGCTCGTGGCTGACGGATCAAGGGATTCCTCATGCCAGCAAGAAGCCTCACCCGATCATGCTCCAGGGAGAGACTGTGCATGTGTTGTTTCCGGATGTTGTTGCATGGGATGCCATTACCATTGAGTTGAAGGCTTTGACGCGGCGT
>CAZFSE010000150.1:0-2509 GCA_964521805.1 uncultured Verrucomicrobiota bacterium | reverse complement strand
CCTCTGGCATCCGTGGGATATCCTCTTCTCCTCATCCGTGGAACGTATCTGAAACTGAAATGAGGTCATATGACAACGCAGACGAATGAACGAAAATTGACGAACGTATTTGAGCGGTATCTGACGCTGTGGGTTGGGTTATGCATCATTGGAGGCATTCTGCTGGGCAAGCTCGCGCCGGGCCTGGCGAAGGCGCTGGACGGAATGGCCCTATCTGTGAATGGGGCGCCGGTGGTATCCATCCCCATCGCCATCTGTCTCTTTTTCATGATGTATCCCATCATGGTGAAGATTGATTTTGCGTCCGTGGTGAAGGCGGGCAAAAGCGGCAAGCCGGTATGGCTGACGCTGTTCATCAACTGGGCCGTCAAGCCGTTCACGATGTATGCCATTGCCTATTTCTTTCTCGGTTTTGTCTTCAAGTCGTTCATTGGAACGGAAGCGACCGATCTGGTGAAGATGCCGTTTGGTCTGGATCTGGCGGTGGGTGCCACGCATGGCGCGGGGACGGTGGTCCTGGTGGACGGCGTCAAACTGCTGGAAATCCCGTTGTGGCGGAGCTATTTCGCGGGATGCATCTTGCTGGGCATTGCGCCCTGCACGGCGATGGTGCTGGTGTGGGGCTATCTGGCGCGCGGCAATGACGGGCTGACGCTGGTGATGGTGGCGGTCAACTCGCTGACGATGCTCGTGCTCTATGGGGTGCTGGGCGGGTTCCTGCTGGGCGTGGGTAAACTGCCGGTTCCCTGGCAGGCCCTGTTGCTCTCCATCGTCATCTACGTGGCCTTGCCGCTGGTGGCGGGCTACTTCTCCCGCAAATGGATCATCCGGGCCAAGGGCGAGGCCTGGTTCAAAGGCACGTTTTTGCATGTGCTGACGCCGGTTTCGATCCTAGCCTTGCTGGTGACGCTGGTGCTGTTGTTCAGCTTCAAGGGCGAGATGATTCTGGCTCAGCCGCTGACCATTCTGTGGATTGCGATTCCGCTGTTCATTCAGACGATGTTGATCTTCTGGCTGGGCTATGGGCTGGCGCGGTGGCTGAAATTCAGTTATGCCGACGCCGCTCCCTCTGCCATGATTGGCGCCTCGAATCATTTTGAGGTGGCGATCGCCACGGCGGCGATGATTTTTGGATTGTCGTCTGGCGCGGCGCTGGCTACGGTAGTGGGGGTGCTGATTGAGGTGCCGGTGATGTTGTGGCTGGTGAGGATTTGCGTGCGGACGGAGAAGTGGTTCCCAGCAACAGCGGGCCGGTAAGCGATGGACGTGACGAAGAAAGGAACACCTATGAAAACAGCAATGCGGTGGATGTTTGCGGGCCTCTGGCTAGTGGCGGCGGTGGGTGTCCAGGCGGAGGAAAAGCTCTCGATCAAGGGCTCCAACACGTATGGAGAGGAGCTGGGCCCCCGGCTGGCGGCGGTTTTTCGCGAGCAAAACCCGTCCATTCTCATTGAGCAGGAGAGCCTGGGCTCGGCCTCCGGCATCAGCGCATTGCTGGATGGGACGTGTGACATTGCGGCCAGCTCTCGCGCGTTCAACGAAGATGAGCAACGGCTCGCCCTTTCGAGAGGCATCAAGGTGAAGTCCACGGTCATCGGGTACTATGGCGTGGCCGTGGTGGTGAACGAGAAGAACCCGGTCAAGAGCTTGTCCGACCGCGCCGTTCAGGACATCTTCACCGGGAAAGTGACCAACTGGAAGCAGGTGGGTGGTCCCGATTTGCCCATTGAGGTTCTGATTCGTGACGCGACGGGCGGGACGCATCTTGGCTTCCAGGAGCTGGCCATGAATCGCCAGCCCTACGCGGCTTCCGCGCGCGGATTTGTCAGCTATACCGAGTTGGCGGACGTTGTCGCGGCTAGCCCGAACGCGGTGGGCTATGTGGGCATGAACCTGGTAACGCATGCGGGTCTGCATGCCGTGTCCATCAATGGCATTCCACCCAACGATCTTTCCGTCAACGAGGGAATGTATCCCTATGTGCGGGCGGTCCGGTTGTTCACGCGCGAGGATTCCATCCGCAAGGCCGCGGAACGCTTCATTCGCTTTGCGAGGTCCAAGTCAGGGCAGAAGTTGGTCGAGTCGGTGGGGTTTGTACCGGCCAGCACGCCCCGCCTGCCGGTCTCGCCCGGGTTTTAGTACGGAACATTGGGCAGTCTGTGAGAATCCCATGGTGAACATCTACGTTGAGCCTCTGTCCCTTCTTGATGCGCATCGGTTTCTATGCGGGAAGGCGGAAGGCCTTCTGCCGCGGAGCCCGGGGGCAGAACCCTCATGAAACCCCTCAACGACGAGTTTCTGAGCGAAGAAGATTTGGACCTCAAGAACCTGACGGATGAGGAGCTGGATGCGGTCTGGAGGGATTGGCTGAGGCAGGCGCAGGCCACCAACGAGCAGGACCAGCACCTGTATTCGCACGGCGTTTTTGTGCGTGAGCCGCCCTTTGCAGACCCGCCCTGAAAAGTTTCCAACCCTTGGAAAAAGCGCCCAAAAAAGTTCCAAGGGTTGG
>CAZFSE010000149.1:0-11148 GCA_964521805.1 uncultured Verrucomicrobiota bacterium | reverse complement strand
ACTCTGAAACAACCCTGATCAACCGCCGGAGGGCCCGGCCAGGCGAATAAAGGATACCTCGTTGCTTCGCGTATCCAGAATGGCCACCGTGGGCACAAAAACACGATGAAGCGCACCGGGGTTGATCAGGCGGGTGCGCCCCACCTGCTCATCCCGCGCCTGATGCGTGTGCCCGCAAAAAATGTAATCGTACCGTCCGGACCCCACCCATTCTTCCAGCAGATCCGCATCATCCCCGTGAAGAACCCCCACGCTCTTCCCATCCAGCACCAATTCGGCGGCCCGGCCAGCCAGATGAAGGCCGGTGCCTCCGGGAAACTGTTGCAGTAATTCCGCATAGGACCGGTCCATGTTTCCAAAAACCGCATGCACGGGGATGTGGGCGCCCCCCAAATGCTCCGCCAACTCAACCAAGACAGCCTCCGATCCAATATCGCCGCAGTGAATCACACATTCCACGCCATGCAACACAAAAGCCAGCGCCGCCTGCCGCGTTCGCCGTTCATCACCGTGGGTGTCGGAAAGAATGCCTATTTTCATAAGAAGCCACTGCCATTGAAGGCTCTCCACGCCTGAGACGCAACTCTTTTCTTTCCTCCATAAAGGCCTGACTAAGGCTGGCAAAAATTCGTCAATCCCCTATGCTGTGTCCATGCGCATTCGATTTGTCCTTATGGCCGCCGCCTGCTGGCTCTGCGCCCCCTTGGGCTGGGGCGGCCATGCCATCCCCGCTGTTTTCAAGGATTTCTCCAGCAAGCCCCCGTCCCAGTACACTGCGGTTATTCGGATCAACGGTGGCCTCATCAACATCCATACGGCCGGATTTTCCGGCGAATCCACGGACCTGCGGTATGCCGCCGGGGAAAACATCATCCGCCACGTCAATCACACCAGCCATGAATATGTGGAACTCAATGCCGAAACGCTGGGGCGGGCTTCTGAATGGATGAAAGGAGCCCTGGATACGCTCCAGGAAACCTGGTCCGGAACCCCGTCCGCGCCGGCGGCCCCCAGCATCACCCGGCAGGAAGGTCTTTGGCCCCTCAATGGCATGTCCTGCTCCAAATACCGCATCACGTTTGAAAAGGATGCGTTTCAGGACGTCTGGCTGGCGGATTGGAAACAAGCCGGCCTTTCGCGGAGTGAGTTTCAGGCCGTCATGAAGATGGCCTTGGCGTATGAACGAATGGCTTCGACACTGGGCGCCCTGCCCTTCCTGTCTCGAATTCCCGTCAAAGAGCTTAACCGGCTGGATGGATACCCGGTATTGATTAAACAGGTTGAACAGGGCAAACTGCGATACGAGATCCTGTTGGAACGGCCGTCAGCCCGGGCGTGGCCGCCGGAACTGTTTCAAGTTCCAAAAGGATACAAAAGGACCTGGTTTTGAGAGACGGATGAAAAGGAAAGGGTCGCCATGAAAAAGATTTGTTATTACGAAAAAGCCCAAACCGCATTCACCTTGATCGAACTGCTGGTGGTCATCGCCGTCATTGCCGTGCTGGCCTCTCTGCTGATTCCCGCCATCTCCAACAGCCGCGAGCGGGGCAAGGTCGTCTATTGCGCCAACAACATGAGCCAGCTGGGCAAGGCCCTGGTTGCCTATCTCGACGCCAACCGCGACACCTTCCCGCCCGCCACCGTCAACGAAAGTGAGTCGGTTTGGGATCTGGCCCTTTTGCCCTATCTGGGCAATGCCACCAATGTCTTTGCCTGCCCGAGCGATCCCTACCTGCGCACCACGCCCGCCGGCCGCTCCCCCCGGTCCTACTCGGCCAATGCCTCCGCCGACAGCAGTGTTCAAGTCCCTTTCGGATGGTACAACGGCCAGGGCCGCCTGCGCATGAGCGATCTGGATTATCACCGGGGCGACATCATCCTCCTGGGCGAATGGCCCGGAAACGCCACGGACGACCAGGGGCTCATCGGCTCCTTTAGCTGTTGCGCCCTCAGCCTCAATGACGCGCGGGCCGGCGTGGTCCACAACAAGGGCACCGGCGGCAACTACCTCATGGGAAGCCTGGGGGTCCGCTACATCAAAAAAGACGATACGACCCTTGCCAAGCTCAAAGAGGCCGGCAACCTCTGGACCCTGTGGACCCAGTAAGCTGGATTACTTCAGCACCAGCAGGCGATCCAGCCGGGCGGTACCCGCCACGCCGGCGGACATCCAAATCTTGATCTTGTATTTGGCGGCCTCCGCGGGCAGGTCCAGCGTGGCCAGGGGAACCCCATGCCAGCCCGTGCCCACATCCTTGACGGCATCCACGGCACGAATGAACTCACCGTTCTCGCCCAGCAGGTCCAATTGCACCGTCACCACACTGCTCCGCGCTTCCGCCACATGGACCAGCAGAATGGACAGCGGATCTTTTTCCACGGGGCTTTCCCAGCTCATGCTTCCATACGTTTTTTCCGGCGCCAGGCCCATCACAAAGGGGCCCGCCCCCGGAGTCAACACGAGATCTTCCGGCGTCCATTTCGAGGGGTGGTCAAATCGCTCATCCACCAATACGCCTCCCGGAAGAACGGACAGCGCGTATTTCAGCTCCTTCACCTTGATGGAGGCGCCTTCCTGATTCCCCACCCAAAGTTTGAACATGATGGACTGGGTTTCAGGCGGCAACCCCAACTGCGCCACGCGGAAGGTCTGATCCCCTGTGGCCTTGGCATCCTTGACAATATCCACGGACTTGAAAAATACACTGCCCTTGAAGCACAACGCCTGCAAGGTGTAGGTGCCTGACAGCACCTTGCCCACGTTCAGCGTAATGCGAGCGGACGGGATGTATGGGAAACGATCCGAGGGAAACACGTCGCCATATGCTCCGTCTGGATTGGTTTCCGTGATCAACAGGCCATCCACCTCTGACTTGATCTTGGCCCCTCCCCAGCTCCAGGCATCCGAACCCGCGCTGGAGGACTGGAAGAACACCATTTCCTCGGCGAGCGCTCCGGCCACGCACACGCAGGCCAGCAAACTCACAAGACCCATCCATCGTACTCTCATTGCATCCTCCTTTATGTTGATCGCCGGGCCTCAAGGGCCCAGTTTCTTTTCCATCCACCAAAGCCGGAAACCCATCCAGAAGCGCTTTCCTGCTACCAGATCCTTGGAAAACTGATCCAGTTTTTTCTCCCAGGCAGACCGTTTTTTCTCCGACGGCAGAACGGAGGCCGCCTGGCGAAGCTTGTACAAGCGCAACGGCCAGGAATTGTCCGCCAGAAAAACAGCCCGCCCGGTAAAACGGGAGACATATTTCTCCGTCAAATCCAGAAAGGTGAATCCATACTGTACGGATGGTTCAATGGTCGTGCCCTCCCCAAAATCATTCCAGGTCACCAGTTGCACGGCATCCGGATGGAATTGGAGCACCTCCTCCCAGGTATCCTGATACTCCTGTGTGCCCCGCCGGTCCACCACCCGGGGGCCATTGCCCCACCCATTGACTCCGCTGTCATCAAAGCCGGGATTTGCCATTCCGGCCCAGAAATCCAGGTCCCCCTTCTCCTTCAACTGGCTCCCAATTTCATAGAAATGCCCCCGCCCTTTCACGTCGTCACACCAGAGATACGCGGAGCGGGTCAGCGGCGTCAGGCCGGGATCAAAAAAACCACGCACGAGGAGAATGTTCTCCTCCCGAAAGCGGCCCAGCAGATCCGAGAGCTCCTCCGGGGTCAGGATATGGCGGCCCAGAATGCCATCCTGGTGATTATTAAACATGAAAAACACCGGGCGGCCATCCCGCCGCCAGTAGGCGGGAGAAGTCGCGTGCGTGTTCAGCACATGGCGAATCTGCTTTTCCGCGACATCCAGCACCTCCGCGCGGGTCTGGGCCTGCGAATAGCCCGGAAAGAACGATTTTTCCTCCAGGCAGATGGCCGCTTTCATGCCCGTGCGCTCCGCCATGCCCACCAACCCGGCAAAGACCGTGTCCTCATAGCGGTCCGGCCCATACCAGTCGGCAATGAAGCCTTCAATGCCGGCGGCCTTGGCGGTCAGGCAATGATATTCCAAAACGGCCGGATCGCGCCCGTGGTAGGGGCCGATGAGCGGATAATAGACGGAGGCAATATCCCGGAGCCCGTTTTCCAGAATCTCGTCGGGATCATGCTTGGGGCCCTTGCCATACCATTGCCAGTGCTCCCATTGCATCGAACCATCCGGCCTTGCTTCCGCCCGGAACCAGGGCATGTAATGCGCCATGACCCGGGGCGAAGAGTCCGCCAACGCCAGACCCGCCCACCCGACCACCACCGCAACCAATGCCTGTACATGTTTCTTCATATCGCTCCTCATCATGAACCACCGTCCTAAAAAAAGCAATTGATAAATATTATCTTTTTTGGCAGGCTGGCTTCATGGAAAAAAGCATAGCGCATTGAAATGCGTCTTGACGAGCCCATAGAAAAGGATGAACGATGAAAACGGATGGAGGCCCCTGTATGAAATTTCATGCCCTCGCGCGCGCAGACCAACCCCTGGCCCTGCCGTTGTTGTTTGGACATTTTGTCCCCTGGTACACGCTGGAGGCCGGCGCCTTTCCCCCGCCCCCCACCACCGGCATGTCCTTTATCCCAACCATCGAGGACTTTCGGCACTGGCAGGATGCGCGTTCAGCGTACCGGCGCACCCATCTGCACTGGCCCGAAATCGGGCGCTATGACTCGCGCGATCCCCGGGTGATCCACTGGCAGATTGAATCCGCGCTGGCCTGCGGCGTCGAGGGGTTCATTCTCAATTGGTACGGCAAGCATTCCGTGGAAAATCTCATCACCCTCCACTGGTTGGATGGCTTGCGCCAATGGAACGATCAGCACCCCGAACGGCTCTTTCATTACTTCTTCTCGCTCGATTCCCAGGCCCAGCGCCCATCCGAGGGCAAACAGCCGGTTTCCATGGAGGAGGACTTTGCCTATCTCCGCGAGCACCTGATGGGAGCAACCTATCTGTGCCGGGATGGACGCCCGGTCTTTTCCGTCTTCCCCTATGAAAATAATTGCCCCGAATGGCGGAGCAACCTGGATGCCGTGTTCGGCAAAGACCAGGCGGACTTGATCTGGATGAATGGGTTCCCTGGAAAAGGCGAGAACGCCGCCTATCCCTGGATTTGTCCGGATGGCTCCGCCCTTGGCCAGGGCCGGCAGTATCCCTGGATTGATCCGGATAATGCCGGTGAGGAATTTCTGCGCCATTTCTATCACTCCGCCTCCTCGAAACCGGTGGACTACCTGATGGGCGGCGTCTGGCCGGGCTTTGATGACCAGCTCGTCTCGTGGGCCTGGAATGCAACCCCGGAAAATCCGGAGGTGCGGCCGCGCGTCATGTGCCGCGAAACCAGCCGGGGCAACACGCTTGACCTGACCTGGAAGGTTCTGCTGGAGCATATCGCCCGCTGGGCCGCCGGGGATCCCGCCGCCCGCCGCCCCTGTCCATTGATTCAGATCGTCACGTGGAACGACTATGCCGAAGCCACCACGGTGGAGCCCACCCGGGACTATGGCCGCACGCCACTTGAGCAATGCCAGCGCCACCTGGCGGAGGCCCGCCGCCTGTGGCGGGAGCCGCCCGCGGCCCAGCCCTCTTGATGGGGCCATGTTAAAAGAATGTCTTTGTTCTCCATTTTTTGCTTACATGGCAGGGAAAGGAGGATCTCTTGAAGGTTTGTGTGGATATTCAGGCGGCCATCACCCAGCGGGCTGGCGTGGGGCGGTATGCCAAATCGCTGGTGGAGCACTTGGCGCCCTTGGCCGGCGGCGACGAATTGAGCCTTTTCTACTTTGACTTCAAACGCAGGGGCCTGCCGTTTCCCGTTCCCGGCGCCACCCAAAAGGCGGTCCACTGGTGCCCCGGAAGAATCGCCCAGAAGGCTTGGAAAACTTTTGCCTGGCCTCCCTTTGACACCTTTTCCGGCCCGGCAGACCTCTTTCATTTCCCCAATTTCATCCGCCCCCCGATCCGCCGGGGAAAATCCGTCACCACCATTCACGACCTCTCCTTCCTGCGCTTTTCTGAAACCACCGAGGCCCGCAACCTGCGCTATCTGAAGGCCTGGATTCAAAAGACCGTGGCGCACTCCGAAGCCATTCTCACCGTCTCTGAATTCGTCGCCCGCGAAATCTGCGACCTGCTGAAGGCGCCCGCCCACAAGGTCCATCCCATTCATTCCGGCCTCGATCCCCATCTGCGCCGCCCGGACGACGCCGCCATCGCCGCTTTTCGCCGCGCACAAAAGCTGGAGCGGCCCTACCTCCTGATGGTCGGCACGGTGGAGCCCCGCAAAAATATTCCATTCCTGGTCGAAGTCTTTGAGCAGTTGAAGGGATTCGATGGAGACCTGGTCATTGCCGGCATGCTGGGATGGAAATACGAACCCATCCTCGAACGCATTCAGCGGTCCCCCCTCTGCGAGAGAATCCGCCACCTGCCGTTTGTGGAAGACCACGACCTGCCCGCGCTCTATGCGGGCGCAGAGCTGTTTGTCTTCCCCTCCCTCTACGAGGGCTTCGGATTCACGCCCCTCGAAGCCATGGCCTGCGGCACACCGGTCATCTCCTCCTCGGAGGGCTCTCTGCTGGAGGTGCTGGGCCAGGCCGCCCTGCTTCTTTCCACGTTTTCCGCCGGCGAATGGGCCCAGGCCATCGAACACTTGCTGGGGGACTCCGGACAGCGGGCCCGCCAGGTCCAAATGGGCCTGGAACAGGCCCTGCGATACACCTGGGAAGAATGCGCCCGCAAAACCTGGGCGCTGTATCGAAGCCTCTGACCCCCGCTTTTTTTTCGTGATCTTTTTCCCATTTCCGGCGCATGATGCCCCCACAGATGAAAATTGCACTGGATGCGCGTTGGATTTTTTCGGAATTGAGCGGGATCGGCACCTATACCCTGGAGCTGATCCGGCACATGGTCCAGGCAGACCAGTCCAATGAATATGTCCTGCTCTTCAACCAACCGGACCTCCAGGAGAAAGTCTCCCGCCTCTCCCGGCTGGACCAGGCGCCCCATGTGCAATGCCTGCAGGTGCCCTATGGGGTCTTCTCGCTGTCTGGCCAGTTGCGCCTGCCGTTCCTGCTGCACCGCCTCGGCATCGAACTGTATCACTCGCCCAATTTCATGATCCCCCTGCCGGCCTTCCCTAAAAACAGGAAGGGCCGCATTCGGTGCGTCACCACCATCCACGACCTGATTCCCCTGCTCTTTCCGGAGTTCGCCCCCCGCTCCAAGAAAAGCCGCCTGCATCCGGTCTACCGGCGCCTGATGAGGGAGGTGGCGGAACGCTCAAGCCTGGTTCTGACCGACAGCGAAAACTCGCGGCAGGACATCCTTCGCGCGCTGAACCTTCCCGAAGACCGCGTGCGCTCCATCCCCATTGGGGTCTCGCCCGAGTTCACCCCGGACGAAAGCGTCCGCACCGGCCCGCCCATCCTGCTGTATGTCGGGCGCATGGACCCCTATAAAAATGTCGCGGGTGTCATCCGCGTGCTGGAGCGCGTGCGAACCCTTTCAGGGCTGGATGTTCGTCTGACCGTCATCGGGCCGCCGGATGACCGGTATCCCACCCCGGCTGACCTGGCCCGCTCGATGGGGGTCCATCCACACCTGCATTGGGCCGGCTACCTGCCGATGGAGGATCTTCTCAAGACCTATCGCCGCGCGAACATTCTGCTTCTTCTTTCAAAATATGAAGGGTTCGGACTTCCCGTGCTGGAAGCGATGGCCTGCGGAACTCCCGTCATTTGCAGTAACACCAGTTCCCTGCCGGAGGTGGCGGGTGAGGCCGCCCTCCTCGTGGATCCGGAGGATGTTGAGGGCGCGGCCTGTGCCGTTACCCGTATTTTAAGCGACCCCCTCCTGGCCGGAAACCTCAGCAAAAAAGGCCTGCAACAAGCCGCGCGCTTTACCTGGAAACAAACCGCCCAACAAACGCTTCTTGCCTATGAAAGGGCCCTGCAAGCCCCATGAACACCTTTCCCACCTCCTGGAAAAATCGAAGCGTGGTGCTCTCCCACGACTGGCTCACGGGCATGCGCGGCGGGGAGCGGGTCTTGGAACTGCTGTGCGAGGGATTTCCCTCCGCGCCTCTGTATACTCTTCTTCAGAAACAAGGCTCCGTCTCCCGTGCCATCGCCCGGCACCCCATCCACACCTCCTGGCTTCAACGTGTCCCCCGCATCGAAAAGCATTACCGCTATTTCCTCCCCTTCTTCCCGTCCGCCATCGAACACTTTTCTCCCCCGCCGTCCGACTTGCTCATCAGCACCAGTCACTGCGTGGCCAAGGGCCTCCGTCCCGCGCCCGGCTCAAAACATCTCTGCTATTGCTTTACCCCTATGCGCTATGCCTGGTGCTTCTACGAAGATTATTTTGGACGCAATCCCCTGAAGAAAGCCTTGTATAAACCCATCCTGGCCGCGCTCCGGGCCTGGGACCGCAAGGCCTCCGCGCGGGTGGACCGGTTTGCCGCCATCAGCCACCACGTGCGCGAGCGCATTCTGCGCTTTTATGGCCGCACAGCCGATGTGGTTTATCCCCCGGTCGCCACCGACTACTACACCCCTGGGGCCGGCGGACATGACGGCTTTGATTTGATCACCTCCGCGCTGGTCCCCTACAAGCGGCTGGATCTTGCGGTTCAGGCGTATACGGACTCCGGATTCCCGCTGAAGATCGTCGGCACCGGCACGGAACTCGCCGCCTTGAGCGAACACGCCGGGCCCAATATCGAATTTCTGGGCTGGCTCGCCGATGAACGGGTGAGGGAACTCTACCGGCGCTGCCGCCTGCTGGTTTTCCCGGGCGAAGAGGACTTTGGCATTGTGCCGCTGGAGGCCCAGGCCTGCGGAAAACCCGTCGTCGCCTACCGGCGCGGGGGCGCTTTGGAGACCCTCATCGAAGGGAGTACCTGCGTGTTCTTTGATCACCCACATCCCTCCGAACTGGGCAAGGCCGTTGAAGAATGCGCCTCCCGGTCCTGGGACGCAGACGCCATCCGAAAAAATGCCGAGCGCTTCAGCACCCCAAAATTCCTGGCCGGCCTGGAGCAATCCATGGCCAAATGCCTCGAAAACAAGCCCTAACCACTCCCCCACCCCCGTGTCATTTTCGCTCACGATCGTAAGTAAAAATGACACGCCCTTGACCAGAGGAGGGCAGGACGCATGGTGGAAAAACAGGGGGTTTTTCTTGTTTTTTGAAATGGGCGCATGCAAGTGATTGACAAAAAGGCTCTTCTCCCTTAACTTCTGCACCCTTGCCGAATGAATCGGCTGTTTTTGTTGGCAGTACCCAGCGGGAAAGAGGAAAGTATGGAAGCATATGCAGTCATAGCAACCGGTGGAAAACAGTACCGGGTTGAAAAAGGCGATGTGTTGAAGATTGAGCGGACCCAGACCGAAGCCGGCCAGCAGGAGATTCTCTCCAACGTGCTGGCTCTTTCGGATGGCGCCACCCTGAAAGTCGGCGCTCCCGAAGTGGCCGGGGCCTCCGTCACCGCCGAGGTGGTTCGCCATCTCCGCGGCAAGAAGATCGTGGCCTTCAAGAAGAAACGCCGCAAGGGCTATCACAAGAAGATTGGCCACCGGCAGGAATTAACCGAAATCAAAATCGTGGACTTCTCCGCGAAATAATCGCGTCAGGCAGTTCCGGGAGGACGTACAATGGCACATAAAAAAGGACAAGGCAGTAGCCGAAACGGGCGCGACAGCAATGGACAGCGCCGGGGCGTCAAATGCTACGGGGGAGAGAAAGTCACCTCTGGAAGCATCATCGTCCGTCAGGTCGGCACAAAGTTTGAGGCAGGCACCAACGTCAAGATGGGCAAGGATTGCACGTTGTTTGCCATCAAGGACGGCGAAGTCCGTTTTGAAAAGAACGGCAAGCGCGTCAGCATCATTGAAGCCGTGGCGGTCTAAGGCTTCCGTGCATACCAGTACAGGGCGGGCCTTCACGGCTCGCCCTTCTTTTTCGCACAGGTTCCGCCAGGAAGAGCACGATGAAGGGTCTTACATTTGTTGACCGGGTCAAGATCAAGATTTTCGCCGGAAACGGCGGAAATGGTGTCTCCTCCTTTCGCCGCGAGAAGTTTGTGGACCGGGGCGGACCGGACGGCGGCGACGGCGGCCGCGGCGGCCATGTGTATCTGATCGCCAGCAAGGACGAAAGCTCCCTGCTGGACTTGTATTACCAGCCCCTGCAACGCGCCCCGCACGGCGGAAAGGGCGCGGGCAAGCAGATGTATGGGCGCAACGGCGAAGACCGTTATATCAAGGTGCCCTGCGGCACCGAAGTCCGGATAACGGACACCAACGAATGGGTGGGCGAGGTCCTGAATGACGGGGAGGAGATGCTCGTGGCCCGCGGCGGCAAAGGCGGCTTGGGCAATATGCATTTCGCCACCTCCACCCACCAGGCGCCCACCGAATGTACGCCGGGCCAGGAGGGCGAGCAGAAGAACCTGATTTTGGAGATGAAAACCGTGGCCGACATCGGCTTGGTGGGCTACCCCAATGCCGGAAAATCCACCCTGCTCAAAGCCCTGACCCCGGCACGTCCCAAGACGGCCCCCTACCCCTTTACCACCCTGTATCCGGCCATCGGCACCATTGAATACGAAGACTACAGCCGGCTCCGCATGGCCGATATCCCCGGCCTGATTGATGGCGCTCATAAGGGCATTGGCCTTGGGCACGATTTCCTGCGACATATCGAGCGAACCAAGGTTCTGCTCTATATCATTGATATGGCGGCTACCGACAACCGCCATCCGGCGGATGACTTCATCCATCTCAAGGAAGAACTGCGACAGTACCGGGCGGACCTGCTGGAGCGCCCGTACCGAGTCGTCGCCAACAAGATGGATGCCCCCGCGGCGGGCGATTTCTTGAAGGAATTCATCGAACGAACCGGTGAACACCCCATCCCCATCTCCGCCGAGCTGGGCGAAGGCGTTGAAGAGCTCAAACAGATATTCCGCGAAATCATCACACCGACTCTGCCGTGATGGCTACAGGGTCCATTTAGCTCTTTTGGCGTAAACGGGAGCCGAATCTGTCATGCTGAGCCGCCGGGGCGTAATGCGCCCCCGCCGTGTCGAAGCATCTCCTGCCGCCCCCACTCATACTCTTGCTCATACTCATACTCGTACTCAT
>CAZFSE010000148.1:0-11173 GCA_964521805.1 uncultured Verrucomicrobiota bacterium | reverse complement strand
AGTAGGACGGGATGGCATCCCGTCCCACGGAAGAGGCAAGCGGGAGGGATGGCGGCCTCGCCGTCCCTCTTTTGCAAAGCGCATGGGCCGATTCCGGACCGCATTGCCCTCCGTGGGGTTACTTCTTTGCCGTTTTTGACCTTCTTTATTGGTTTGCGGGCGAAGTTCGCGTTGAAGAAAAAGAGAGGGCCGCTTTCGCGGCCCTCCCTTTTTACCGAATCCTTGCGGATGGCGATTAACCGACCAAGGTCATGACACTGCCGGGCAGTGCATTGGCTTGAGCCAGCATCGCGGTGCCGATCTGCGTGAGGATCTGGAACTTCGAGAACTGGGTCGTCTCGTAGGCCACATCCACATCGCGAATACGGCTTTCCGTCGCGCGGATATTTTCCTCGTAATTGCGCAGGCCACTCAGCGTCTGCTCCATCCGGTTCATTTCGGCGCCGAGCACCGAACGAATCGAGCTGACGTAGTCGATGCCGAGGTTCAGCTTGTCCACGGCGCCCTGGGCCACGGACTGCACCGAGATGCTCAGGTGCTGGCCGCAGATCAGGCTGGCCCAGCGAACCGTCTGAGGGTTCGAGCCCAACAGGGTCATGTTGACCGAGCCATAGCTGTAGCTGTTGTAGGAGCCCACGACGGTGAAGTTGGTCGCCGTCAGATTGATGGGTTCCTCATTGAACACCTGGTTGCTGTCCGGACCAATTTGCAGGCGAACCGAGCCAAAGCCGGTCTCAACGCCATCGCCCGTGGCCGTCGCAACGCCCGAGCCGCCGCGGAACAGATACAGGCCGTTGAACTTGCCGGCCGCCGTCGCACCGCTGGTGATGCGCTGGATTTCCTTCTGCATCTGCTCGAATTCCTTCTGCAGATTGTCGCGGTCGGTCTGGCTCTTCGTGCCATCGTTGGCCATGATGGACAACTCGGCCATGCGGCCCATGATGTCATGGATCTTCTGGAGCCAGGAATCCGCGGTTTGCAGATAGTTGATCTTGTTTTCGACGTTGTTGGCGGCCGCGGCTGTATTCCGATACTGGGCGCGCAGACGTTCGCTCATCGCCAAACCGGCGGGATCATCACCGGCCATGTTGATGCGCAAGCCCGAAGACAGGCGGGACATGGATTTGCGCAGGTTGCTGACGTTGAACGTGTAGCTTTTCCACACTGAGAACGCGGGTACGTTATTGAATACTTGCATGACTATTCCTCCGTGAATCTTTCACTTTCTATCTTGTTGGCGGCCTTCCTTGACCGCCCCATCACACCTCGAACTAAGAGCCAACCGGCGCATGATGGAAACTCTTTCCTGTTGACTCAGTCTTTGTTGTCTCGTCTGTCCTAAACATCCCTCCTTTCGTATAACGCAGGCCAGAAAACACTTCACCCGGCCTTGTTAATGGAATACGGATGAACCGCCCAATACTTAAATGAAAAGGCGCCTCCCGCCTCCCGCCCAGGGGGCCTGGCAGGACAAAAATGCCGATGGCATTTGTTACAGCATGCCCAGCAATGCGTTACAATTATGCCTTTTACGGGTCCTGCCGTCCGTCACGCCCTTTATCAGGGCATCTTTTGCCTCCCCGAAACGGCGAACGGCCCCTTTTTTGGGCGATTTCTGTATTGGGTTTAAGGGCATGCGCCCTGCTTCCCTCATTGCGGGAGGAAATTGTAAACCCGTGAACACAACAGAACTCAGCGTAATTGTGCTGACCAACAACCGTCCGGAACGGTGTGCGGACAGCATTCGGCGCAATGCCGAGGCGCTTTCCGGGTTGAAGGCGGAGATGCTGGTGGTCAATAATGGCCAGCAACCCGTTTCTCTCCCGGAGGAGATTGCGCAAATTAAGTGCCGGGTTCTGCAAATGCCTCGAAACCTGGGAGCCGTGGCCCGCAACGAAGGGCTCAAGGCCTCAAAATCCCCCTTCATCCTGGTGCTGGACGACGACGCCTACATTGATCCGGGCCTGGGCCATTCCATGATCGAGGTCTTCAAGGAGGACCCCAAGGTCGGCGCCGTGGCTTTTCGCATCCAGAATGGCCTCACCGAGGAATCCTGCCTGTTGCCCACGGTCTTCCATGGGTGCGCCTGCGGATTCCGCCGGAGCGCCATTGAGAAGGCCGGTGGCTATCCCAACGGCTACCTCTATTATGGCGAGGAATACCACCTGGCCTTTCGGCTTTACCAGGAGGGATGCCGGATTGCCTTGTGCAATCACGGGCGCATGGTCCGCCATGTCCGGGACCGCGCGGGCCGCAATACCGGCCGCATCCTGCGCCTGCTGATCCGGAATAATATTTTCCTGTGGGCCGCTTTCTTCCCTTGGACCTCGGTGCTTCCCGCCATCCAGGACACCCTTCAACGGTATGCCGCCGTCGCCCGCAAGGAGAATGCCCGTCAAGGCTTCAAGGCAGGACTGGCCCTGGTTCCTCAAGCCATCCTGCGAGGCCTGCTCCACCGCCGCCCCCTTCGGCGGGAGCTGTTTGAGTACATCACCCTGCTGGCCCCGCTGGAGCGCACCTGCGTCGAATTGAAACAGCGCGGCATTCGGGAAACCATTTTGTGCGGCGTGGGCAAGTTTCCCTCGCTGTGGGTGCGGGCCCTGCGGCGCCAGGGCATTGCCGTGCGCGAGCTGTGGGACTTCAATACCTGCTGGGAGAAGGCCTCCATTGCTGGCGTGCCGGTCAGGGTTGTCAGCCGGGAAAACATCCCCCTGCATCCTTCCGCCACCCTCCTGCTGGGCACCACCTCCCTCTCCGACAACCTGCGCTGGCAACAGGGGCTCGCCGGCCAGTCCGGCATCAACATCAACGGCGACAAGGCCCTTCTGGCCACGGAACTTTCTTCCTCCCGCGGCATTTTTGACCTCCACCGGACCGCCCCACTTCGACTGATTTTCCCTGAAAACAAAGGGAGAGATGAGGAGTACGCCCCCATGGCACCGCCCCTGCTCACCTGCATGGCGGCAGAAAGATCAACCGCAAGCGCATAGAGAGGAAATGTTATGGACCCATCAGGAAAAACAAAGACCAACGGAAGCATGACCATCCATCCGTATTCGCGGCTGGTCTCGCTTCCTGTGCATTCGGAAAACATCTTCCACTTCCCGGAAGGCCTGCCCGCATTCGAGAATGTGAAGGAGTTTGTTTTCCTGTGCAAGCCGGACACCCGTCCGTTCTTTTTCATGCATGCCCTCAACCCGCCCGATCTGGCGTTTGTCTGCGTGGATCCGTTCCTGATCTGCCCGGACTACCAGCCGCGCATCAGCGAGTCGGACGCCAAGTTCCTGCACCTGGAACGGCCGGAAGACACCCTGCTGATCAGCATTGTGACGGTGACCAAGGATATGCACAACATCACCGCCAACCTGCAGGGGCCCGTGGTCGTCAACATCCAGGCCTGCCTGGGCAAGCAGATCATTTGCGAGGGGCAGAATTATCCCGTGCGCTACCGCATCTGGGACTCCCTGAACAAGCTGAATATGGCCGAAGAGGCCTCGCCGGCCGGCGAACCGGTCCGCGAAACCGCCGCCGCCGGCGCAAAACAAGATTGAAGAATGTCATGAAATCACGTTTCATCATAGCCATGGAGGGCTACAGCCATGCTGGTACTGACAAGGAAGTCGGACGAAAGTGTGATTCTCGGGAACCAAATCGAGGTCAAAGTCCTCGGCGTGCGGGGCGATCAGGTCAGCCTGGGCTTCACCGCGCCCCCTGAAATCAGCATTTATCGGAAGGAAGTGTACGAGGCGATTCAGAAGGAAAACATCCAGGCCGTCAAGCGAGGCGAAGACGCGCTGGAGAAACTCAAGGATACCCTCGGACAGCATTTCACTCGGAAGCAGAAGGAAAAAATCAATGGAAAGGAGGGATGACAAGGCAATCTAGACGGTGATCTCTGGACACCACGTCTCCTGGGGGCCGGGAAGGGGGCGCGGTTCACAAACAAAACAGGGTCCGGCAAAGTGGGAAAGGACTCCCGCTAGAAAAGTAAAATTCACGGAGGAATTAGCAATGCAAGTATTCAATAACATTCCCGCGTTCTCAGTGTGGAAGAGCTACACGTTCAACGTTACCAACCTGCGCAAATCCATGTCCCGATTGTCTTCGGGCTTGCGCATCAACATGGCGGGTGACGATCCGGCCGGCTTGGCGATGAGCGAGCGCCTTCGCGCGCAATATCGCAACTCCGCCGCGGCGGCTGGAAACATCGAAAACAAGATCAACTATCTGCAAACAGCGGATGCCTGGCTGCAGAAGATTCATGACATCATGGGCCGCATGGCGGAATTGTCCGTCATGGCCAACGATGGCACGAAGAGCCAGGTGGATCGCAATAATCTGCAGAAGGAATTCGAGCAGATGCAGAAGGAGATCCAGCGCATCACCAGCGGCGCGACCGCCGCCGGCAAGTTCAATGGCCTGTATCTGTTCCGTGGTGGCTCGGGCGTTCCGACGGCCACGGGCGATGGCGTCCAGACCGGTTTCGGCGCGGTCCGCCTGCAGGTCGGTCCGGACAGCAACCAGGTGTTCAATGAGGAACCCATCAATCTGACGGCGACCAACTTCGCCGTTGTGGGCTCCTACAACAGCTACAGCTACGGCTCGGTCAACATGACCCTGCTGGGCTCCACCGCGGAGTCCGTGCGATGGGCCAGCCTGATCTGCGGCCAGCACCTGAGCATCTCGATCCAGTCCGTGGCCCAGGGCGCTGTGGACAAGCTCAACCTCGGCATTGACTACGTCAGTTCGATTCGCTCGGTGCTCGGCGCCGAGATGAACCGGATGGAGCAGGCGCTGAGTGGTCTGCGCAACTACGAAGAAAACATCCGCGCGACGGAAAGCCGCATTCGCGATGTGGATGTGGCGTATGAGACCACCCTGTTCGCCAAGTACCAGATCCTCTCGCAGGTTGGTACCGCGATGTTGGCGCAAGCCAACGCCCTGCCGGGCAGTGTGATGCAGTTGATCGGATAAGGACAGCAACCCGTGATCGTGCCCGGCCCCGCATGGGGCCGGGCACGGATCCGGCATAAAAAGGAAACGACGAGGAGTGCATATGAATCCAACCGCCAGCCACCTGAATATTGAATCCATCGAGGAGTTCACCCTGTTCGCCCTGGAGCGCTCCATCGAGGGGCTTCAACAGCTCATCACCGACAGCACCCAGTGCGCGGAGGCGATTCGTCAAAACCCGCAAACCGCGATGCCGAGGCTCTCCACGCTGGCCGTCAATCTCCGCGACTTTGACGTGTTTGAGCGGGACATTGGCTCGCTGTTCGGCATGGACGGCACTTTGCTCTGCGATGACCGGGGGAGCCTCCAGGAGACCGAGGAACAGTTCCGGGCCGTGCTGGATCGCCTGCTGATCCACCTGGGCAACCAGGAATTCGACCACCTGTCCCGCCTGTTGGACCAGGAACTGCCCGCCGTGTTGAGCCGCTTCCAGGATTTGCTTCCCATTTTGAGGGAATTCATTGATGTCCAATACATCCAGACCGCTCCCTGAGCACGCGGAGGCCCTCCAACAGCGGCTGGACCAGCTGGCCGCCTTTGACCCGGCTTCCGCGGAGTTCATTCGAATGGCCGGACCGGAAAAGCCCCTTCCCCTCCAGCCTCCGCAGGAGCCCCTCGAAGTCCAATGGAACAAAGGTTCGGATGGCGCATCCTCTCCCGACATGGTCATCCTGCTGGGCGCGGGAGATCCGGCGGATATCGCACGGGTGTTCAGCCACTATCCGGAGACCACCCACTTCTTTCTGATGGAGACCCTGCCTGCCGCCGCGGCCCGGCTGTTCCGGAACTTTCCCCTGGAGGAGCACATTCAGGAGGGCCGCCTGACCCTGGCCCTCGGCACGGAGGAAAATACGCTGACACAGCGCTTCCTTTCCCTGGTCAATCTTCAGCGCGCCCCCGCCATCCAGATTCTTGAACTCTGTTCCGTCCCCCCCGCGGACGCGCGCTTGTATTATGACGCCTTGAAGCAAGCCCAGAAGACCGTGCATCTTAATGTCTTCAATCTCGGAACCCTGGTGTACCGGGGCCCGCTCTGGCAGTATAACACCATCGTCAATCTTCCCCTGCTGGCCACCCACCCCGGCGTCAGCCGGCTCTCCGGCCTGTTCAGGAGCCGTCCCGCCGTGGTGGTTGGCGCCGGCCCTTCGCTCGACCACGCCCTGGAAGCCCTGAAGGCCGTTCGCGGCAACTGCGTGCTGATCTCCACGGGAACCGCCCTGCGCACTCTCCGCCGCGAGGGCATCCGTCCGGATATCGTGTTGTCCGTGGATGCCAGCCATCGCACCGGCCCCCAATTTGAAACGGACTGCGGTGATCTCTTCCTGGCCTGCTCCTCGCTGGCCTACCCGCCCCTGTTGCCCAAGTTCCGCGGGATTTTCAGCGCCTCCATGGCCTCGAACCCCATCAGCGAATGGCTCAATACCCTGGGCGAATCCAAGGGCACGCTGGTCGCGGCCGGCACCGTCACCACCAGTGCGGTGGACCTGGCCCGCCAGATGGGATGCAATCCCATCGTCTGCCTCGGAACTGATTTGAGCTTTGCGGACGACGGCACCACCCACGTCCGGCACTCGATGTACCATGGAAGCCGCCTGGATCCTGCCCGCCTCATCCGCGTGCCCGGCAACTACCAGGAAAGCGTGCTCACCAGCGAACAATTCAAGTGCTATATCGACCTGCTGGAGGACTATATCCGGGCGCACGGCGAAACCCGCTTCATCAATGCCACCACCGCGGGCGCCCGCATCACCGGCATGGAGCTGGCCGGGCCGGATATTCTGCGAGAGATTGCGGCAAGGCCCTTTGACGCCTACGGGCGCATCGCCCAGCGGCATGCGGACTTCACCGCCGGGTCCCTCCCGGAGCTTTGCGCGGAACTGCGCGCCACCATCGGGCAGTTGCGCGAGATCATGAGCCAGGCCCGCTCCGCCGCCATGCTCTGCAACCAGTTGATCATGATGTTCAGCCGCCCCCATCCGGGCGATGAGGCGGTCGCCCGCACCTACCTCGAAACCCTCCAGGACATCGACCGCCAATTGACCGGGCGCCGCACCTGTTCCATCTTTCTGGACATGAGCCTCTGGCCCATTGGCTACCAAAGCGGAACCCGGCGCGAACAGCACGAGGAGCGCTATTCCGAGGCCCTGCTGGCCCACCGGCGCTCGCGCTCGCTCTACGAGCAGATTGCCGGCGCCGCCAAATGGACCGGCGAACTGCTGGGACAAATCGTCAAAAAAATGGAACCCTTTGAACCCCTCACGGAGAAAACCACGGGCGCCGCCTGCCACGAGCTGGCCGCCGTATAGCGTTGAAAAATGAACAAGAAGGAAGGAGCCGACATGCAAAGCATCAAGCAATACCAGGAAATGAACATCAACACGGCCAGCCCCATGGAGTTGGTCATCATGCTCTACGACGACTGCATCCGCTCCCTCGAAAAAGCCGAGAAGGCCTTTGACATCACCGGGCCGGAGCGCATTGAGAGCATCAACAATGCCCTGCTTCATTCGCAGGATATCATCACGGAGCTGGCGGTGTCGCTGGATATGGAAAAGGGCGGAGAGATTGCGCAGAACCTCCAGCGCCTCTACGACTTCATGGTCAACCATCTCAGCTACGCCAACGTCAACAAGAACGTCAAACCCATTGTGGACGTGAAGAAAATGATGGCGGACTTGCGGGAAGCCTGGCGCGAAGTGGCCAGCAAGGAGGAGCCCCGCGACGAAGCGCCCGCCATCAACCGAACGGTCAGCAACATTTCCATCGCCGGCTGAAGGAGAACATGACCCCCCTGGCTCCAGAGTGCATCAGGACCATCCACGGCCTCTCGGAACAGATGGACGAGGCCCTGCTGGAAGGCGCCATTGAGAGCTTCATCGAAATTTCCGATGAACGAAGCCGGGCCCTGCGCGCCTTCTTCCAGGACGAGGCCAACAGCGGTCATTTTGACGAAACCATCGCCTCCGTCATCCGGCAGGACCGGGTTTGGATTGACCGCCTGCGGGAATTGCTCGACGAGAAGCGCCAGGAAATTGACGGGGTGCGCAGGCGCCGCCAGGACACCCGCCAGATCTACAAGGCCTACGACCGATACGGCTCCAAGGGCAAACTGCTTGTGAGGAACGGGTAAAGGGCGGCAAGAAATCCCTCGCCTGCGCGAGGGAGGGGCCGCGGCTTGCGGTCCTCTTCCGGACGGCGGGGCCGCCGTCCTTCCCGGGCCAGGCTCCTTTTGGGTTGCATCCCCCCTGAAAACGGCGAAAATGGCGCGGGTCATCAAAGTGCCCGTCATTACCCAGAAAGGAATCCACGATGAAATCAAGCATGCTCCTGATCGCCGGATGGAGTATCGTCCTCTCCTCGGCCGCGCTCGCAGAGCCGGCCTCCGCTCCCCACAGCAACCTGGTCCAGAAGGTGGAGCGCATGGCCGTCAACACGGAGGACCAGATCCGCCTCCTGCAACAGAAGGTGGAGAAGCTGGAGGAGCAGGTTAACCGCATCTCCCGGCACCTCGGCGACTCATGGGACCGGGGTTCCTCCTTCAATACCATAGAGCGCAGGTTTCAGGATCTGGAAAGAGAGGACAAGGATATCCTGCGCAAGCTCGATGACATCGAGCGCAGGCTTCACCGCGCCGGCGTTGGGCGGTAGCGGGCGGCGGGGCGGAGTGATCCAGAACGATCTTGGATTGCTTTCGGGGCGCAATGGCTTACGATAGGCGGCCTTTCACGATGGAGGCGGAACTATGTTGATTGTGATGCGGCAGGACGCGACCCCTGAACAGGTGGCGCATGTGATGGACGTGGTGCGGGCGCAGGGGTTTGACCCCAAGCCGGTGCCGGGCGCGGAGCGCACGGCCGTTTGCGTGCTGGGCAACCGGGGGCCGGTGGAGGAGACTCTTTTTGCCTCGCTGGCCGGGGTGCGCGAGTGCATCCGGGTGACGAAGCCCTACAAGATGGTCAGCCGCGATACCCGCCGGGAAAATACGGTGGTGGAAATCCATGGCGCATCCTTTGGCGTGGCGGGCTCGTTTCCGGTGATTGCCGGGCCGTGCTCGGTGGAATCGCGGGATCAGATCCTTTTTGTGGCGGAGGCGCTGGCGAAGCGGGGGGTGCGATTGCTGAGGGCGGGGGCGTTCAAGCCGCGGACCTCTCCCTATGCGTTCCAAGGCATGGGAGAAGAAGGGCTGGCTCTGCTGGAGGAGGCCCGCCGCCAGTTTGGCCTGGGGATTGTGACGGAGGCCATTGACCATGAAAACTTCGACTGCGTGGAGGCGGTGGCCGACATGATCCAGATTGGGGCGCGCAACATGCAGAATTTTTCGCTGTTGCGCCGCGCGGGGCGGAGCCGCAAGCCCATTTTGTTGAAGCGGGGCATGTCCGCCACGATTGAGGAACTGCTGATGGCGGCCGAATACATCGTGTCGGGTGGCAACCCGCAGGTCATCTTGTGCGAGCGCGGGGTGCGGACGTTCTCGGACCACACGCGCAATACGCTGGACCTCAGCGCCATCCCGGTGGTGAAGCAGTTCAGCCACCTGCCGATCATTGTGGACCCGAGCCATGCCGCCGGAAAGTGGGAGTTTGTGATTCCTCTTTCGATGGGCGCCGTGGGTGTGGGCGCGGATGGGTTGATTGTGGAGGTGCATCCCGAGCCGGAGAAGGCGCTGAGTGATGGCGCGCAGTCCCTGACCCTGAAACGATTTGACGAACTGCTCAAGCAGTTGGGCGGATGATGGCTGGGGCGGGGCCGCCATCCCTCTCCCGCTTGCCTGTCCCTGCCGCCGGGTACCGCGGGATTACGGCCTCTTCCGTGGGACGGGATGCCATCCCGTCCTGCTTTGGATCTGAGAAGAGGATTTCCACCGAGTCCGTCTGTCATGCTGAGCCGCCGGGGCGCATGCGCGCCCGGCGTGTCGAAGCATCTCCTGCCGCCCCTTTTTTCTCTGGTGCGGAAGCCAGGCTACTTTCCCTGCGCTTCTGTTTGCGCGGGCTGAACCCAGTTTTCTTTGGAATTAAAGAAAATCAGGACGGGGTCAACAATCAGTTTGGCCATCTGGTTGTAGGTGTCGGCATCGAAGCCCACGCGGTTGTTGGCCAGCAGGACGTAGCCGCCCTTGATTTCCTTGCGGAGGCCGCTGGCCTCCTCCTCGAAGAGGCGGGGGGCGGGGCGGATCAACACGCCCGCCTGGGTGCGGATGACCAGATCGCCTTCCTCGTTGAGCGCCAGTTTCTCCGCGCCCGTGATTTCAAAAACGACATCGCTCAGCCGGGCCCTGGGAGAGAGCGCAAAGTAGTATTCCAGGTAATAGGGATTGCAGGAAAAGAAAAGATCAATGCCGGGGAAGATACTGCCGTAGCGCACCTGCCGATAGGCGGTCACCTCAAAAAGTTCCGGCCTGTCGCGTCCCGCGTAGTACTTCATCTTGCGCGGGTACGGGTCTTCGCCCTCAATGCCGGGATACAGGGCGGAGCCCAGGAACTTGAACTGGATGGAGGTTGATTTTTCGCCGGCCTGCGGGTTGATGATGGTCAGGAGCATTCCATCCCTGAGCAGGGCCATGGAATAATCGGTGCCACGGGAGACGAAGAGGATGCTTTCATCGAACTGGCCGTTATTCGCTTCAAAATAGGGCGACCACGCGCCGACAAAACGAACGGGTTGATCCAGTGGTGAGGGCGGATATGCTTGCTGGGCGTTCGCTGTGCGCAGAGAGGCTGTGATCAAAAAACACAGCACGGAAAAAACTGCGCCCAACCTTTTTTGGCTCGCGCTCAACCAACAGCCTCCTTGTTTCTTGCCCTTTAACATACCCCATTCGATTCTCTTGTCAGCAAAAACGCTGAATCAAGTACTCAGATAATATACCCTCCACCATATGTTGTGTTAAAACGTTTTTTCGCTCGCATATCTTGTGGCCTTTTGGGACCCGTTGCATGTCCCTTTGATAGCATCGGCGGAGGCGGGGATTCACTTAATGGATTCGCCTCCAAAGGCGGGCGGCGCGTTCGGAGGCCTGGGCACAGATTTCCTCCTCGTCCAAGGTGAGCAATTTCCCATCTTCCATCAGCACCCGTCCGCGGCAGATGGTGGTGTTGACCGGCGCGAAGTTCAGGCCAAAAAGCACATGGCCCGCGAGGGTGGTGGGGAGGAGCGGGGTGGT
>CAZFSE010000147.1:4227-11342 GCA_964521805.1 uncultured Verrucomicrobiota bacterium | reverse complement strand
AAAGTCGCTCTTCTTTCGGGGAAACCCGAAGCGATCTGGATGGACTATTTGCGGGCTGTCCATGAGGGCCCTCTGAATGTGCTACAAAGGAATGGAGAAAGCATTGGGGAACGTCTCCAGATTCAATATTTGAACGAGTGTAACAGGGGTCAACTATCAAAATGGAAATCCAGCCGTTTTTTATGCCGTGGCGTTCGCCGGCGACCATGGCGGCCCCGCTGTCCCTCTCCGCAACGAAGATGGACCGATCCAAGACGCCAGCGAAGCCATAACGGACCGCGAGCCGCGGTCCCTTCCAGATTGGCCAGACAGGCTTGCCCGGGCATAGCTCCGACGCCAGCAGACGGGCCCGGCTTCTCCTCGGGGACTCGGCTTCGCCGGGGCAGGCTTCGCTCCTCCGCTGACGCGGCGGAGCGAAGCCTGGTGGGCGGTACAGGACTCGAACCTGTAACATTCACGGTGTAAACGTGACGCTCTGCCAATTGAGCTAACCGCCCGCACGATTGGGGGACAGCTTAAACACCCGCGCCGACAAGTCAAGACGCACAGCGGAAAAATCCAGGCTTGAATCCCCCCGCGCAAAAACCGATGATCGGACGGCTTTAGGGATCGCTTAGAAAGGATTTTTGCATGTTGTCCATCGCGGTTTTAGGGTCCGGAAAAGGGAGCAATTTTCAGTCCATTCTGGACGCCATTGAAGCGGGAACTTTGAACGCACGCATCGCCTGCGTGCTCTCAGACGTGCCAGACGCCTATATTCTCGAACGGGCGAGGGCCTATGGACTGCCGGCGGAATACGTGGACCCCGCCCCGTTCAAGACCAAGCTGGACGGCGCCGCCGAGCAAAGGGCGCTGGAGATCCTGCGAGAGCGGGGCGCCAATTTTGTCGTGCTTGCCGGGTTCATGCGCATGCTCAAAAGCCGCCTGCTGAAGGCCTATGCGGAGCGAATCATCAATATCCATCCGGCGCTCTTGCCGGCGTTCCCAGGGCTGGCGTCCTGGAATCAGGCACTGGAGTACGGGGCCAAGGTGGCGGGATGCACGGTCCATTTTGTGGATGAAGGCATGGATACCGGCCCCATCATTCTTCAACGCGCGGTTCCCATCCTGGACCACGACACCCCGGAAAGCCTGCATGCCCGCATTCAGGAGCAGGAGCACCTCGCCTATCCACAAGTGTTGCGCTGGATTTCAGAAGGCAAGCTCAGCATCCAGGGGCGCCGGGTTCTGCTGGTGGAATAGCAAAAAACGCGGGCTCCATCCACGCCTGCGAAAAATCAAAACCATGTATGGACGATGGGCCCCGTTTCGGGTTAGGATGTCCGGCTTCATACGTGAAGGACGAAAGGCGGAAGATGATGAACAAGATTGTACTGGGGTTGCCCAAAGGCAGTTTGCAGGAGGCCACTTTTTCCATGATGAAAAAGGCGGGCTTCAGCATCTCGTCGGGGTCAAGGTCATACGTCCCTCGGGTGGATGACCCCGAGATTGATGCGCGGCTGATCCGCGCCCAGGAAATCAGCCGGTACGTGGAGCATGGGATGCTGGATGCCGGCATCACCGGGTATGACTGGATTTTGGAAAATGGCTCCGACGTGGTCGAGGTCGCGGAATTGATTTATGCCAAGCAGGGGCTTCGCCCCATCCGCTGGGTCGTCGCCGTGCCCAACGACTCCCCCATCCAATCGGTGAAGGATCTGGAAGGCAAGCGCATCGCCACCGAGGGCGTCGGGCTCACCCAGCGCTATTTGAAGAAGCACGGGGTCACGGCGGAGGTGGAGTTTTCCTGGGGGGCGACCGAAGTCAAGGCCCCGGAACTGGTGGATGCCATTGTCGAGATCACGGAAACCGGCTCTTCGCTCCGCGCCAATAATCTGCGGATTGTCGAAACCGTCATGGAATCCACCACGCGCCTGATCGCCAACCGCGCCTCCTGGGAGGACGCCGGAAAGCGGGCCAAAATCGAGCAGATCGCCCTATTGCTCAAGGGCGCACTGATGGCAGAGACCAAGGTGCTGATCAAGATGAACGTGGAAAAGGCCAACTTGCAGGCCGTCACCGCCATTCTGCCGGCCCTGCATGCGCCCACAATCAACGGATTGAGCAGTGAAGGCTGGTTTTCGATTGAATCCGTGGTGGATGAAGCCGTGGTGCGTGAAATCATCCCGCCATTGAAAAGGGCGGGAGCAGAAGGTATTATTGAAATCGGTTTGAACAAGGTGGTGCCCTAGGGACCGGATGGCGGGCCATGATAAAAAATGGCCGGCGCCACGAATGCCGGGGCAACAAGGCAGGAGGATACATGGGCTCAGTTAAAAAGAAGCGACGCAAAAAAATGTCCAAACACAAACGCAGGAAGCGCTTGCACGCTGATCGTCACAAAAAGAAATAGCCGGGATTGACCGATCCTGGCGGAAACAAACAGGCAACCTTCATGCGGATCGCAGGTTTTGCGTTGACAAGCTTGTTGCTGGGCGCCGCATGGATGTGCGGAGGGTGCCGGACTATTCCCGACGGCGGGGATGTTGTTGCGGAACCCGGCGGGGTCCTGTTTCTTTCCGAGGAGGGATCCACTCGCGCCCAAGCGCTGGCCTATTACAGCGCGGGGCTCATCCGTGAGTTCTACGACGAGTATGACGCGGCGTTCTCCAATTACCAGGAGGCGGTGCGCCTGGATCCCGACAACGAAGAATTGGCCTTGCGCATGGCGATGGGCCTCCTGCAACAAAAGCGAAACCAGGAGGCCATTGAAACCATTGAGGCCCTGTCCAGACGGCGCCCCGAATCCCGCAAGGCCCTGCTGTGGCTGGCCCTGATTTACAGGGCCACCAGCCAGCAGGACATGGTTCAACAAACCTATGAGCGGTTGATCGAGCGTTTCCCCGCCGATGCCACGGGCTATGTGGAATTGGCCGCCCTGCATACCGCCCAAGGGCGGGACGGGGAGGCCATCGCCCTCCTCGACAAGGCCCTGGGGCGGGTGGACGACCCCTCTGACATCCTGCGGGCGCTGGGCGGGTTGCATGCCCAGCGCGCCATGACACAGACCCAATCAGACAAGGCGGCCAAGAGCCGCCAGGAGGCCATTCGCCTCTTTGAACAGCTGGCCCAGGAACACCCGGAGGATGTCGCGGCCCTTTACCAGCTCGGCGATCTCTACATCCTCAATCAGCAGATTGAAAAAGCCATTGAGTGCTTTGAAACCATCGAGGCCCAGCACCCTGGCAATCTGCAAGTCAAGCAGAAGCTGGCGCTCAGCTTCATTGCCTTGGGCGACAAAGAAAAGGCGGCCGATCGCTTGGAGCAGATTGCCTCGCGCCGCTCGGACAACCCTCGGGTGTTCTACTATCTGGGGGAATTGTACCAGGAAATGGGCGACTCCCAGAAGGCCGTCCTGAATTTTGAACTGGCCGCCAAGGCGGGCCCCACGGATCCGGCCCCCATCCTCAAGCTGGCGCTTTTGCGCCTGGAGAAAAGCCCCCAGGCGGCCGTGGACATTCTCAAGGAGGGCCTGCTGAAACTCCCCGATGACCCGCGCCTGCTGGAAATGCTGGCGTATGTCCACTTGAGCGAGAAGGAATACAAGGAGGCGGCGGACACCTTTGAAAAGGCGGTCCAGGTTTTCATGGGAAAAGACCCCTCCATGATCACGCCAAGCCTGTATTTTAATTATGCCGTCGCGGCCCAAAAAGCGGGACGGATGGACAAGACGGCCAGCCTGCTGGCCCAAGCCTTGGAATTCAACCCCTCCACGCTGGAAGCCTATGTGCAGTACTCCCTGCGACAAACCTCGCCCGAGGCGCAAAACACCGCCGTGGATATTCTGGAACTCACCGCTCAAAAGGCGCCCGACAACGCCTTTGTTCATCTTCATCTTGGCACGCTCCAAAGCGCCCTCAAGCGCTACCCGCAAGCCATCGTGTCTTTTGAAAGGGCGGACGAATTGCTGAAGCAAAGCGAGGAGCGCAACGAGGCCCTCGAGGCCTTCTTCTACTTCTGGTATGGCGCCGCCTGTGAACGGGATGGTCAATTTGACCGCGCGGAAGTCTTGTTTGAAAAAAGCATTGCCCTCGATCCTTCCAATCCGGAGCCCTACAACTATCTGGCCTATATGTGGGCGGAACGGTCGATGAATCTGGACAAGGCGCTGGAGTACGTGCAAAAAGCCCTTTCCATCACCCCCGACAGCGGCGCCTATCTGGACACCCTGGGATGGGTTTTCTACATGCAAGGCCGCTACGCAGAGGCCCGCGTCGAAATCCTCAAGGCCCTGGAGGTGATCCCCGACGATTCCACCATCCTGGAGCATCTGGGAGACATCCTGCTCAAGCTTGGACGGGATGCAGAAGCCTCCGAGCAGTGGAAAAAGGCC
This sequence comes from uncultured Verrucomicrobiota bacterium, assembly GCA_964521805.1. Lineage (GTDB taxonomy): Bacteria > Verrucomicrobiota > Kiritimatiellia > CAIQIC01 > GWF2-57-35 > CAZFSE01. The sequence goes on along the minus strand of CAZFSE010000147.1, from coordinate 6,970 downwards.
CTGCTGGAAGATCCGGACAGCAAGTCGGTCGCGGACAAGTTGAAGAGCCTCGGGGTGGACATCAAGCCCCTCCTGCAGGAGGCTCAAAAACGGCAAAAAGAACTGGAACAGAAGGAGACCGGCGAAGATCTATTGCTCGAGCCGGATTTCAACAGCCCTCCCTCAGAAATGCCGGACGAAATCATGGACGTGCCGGGCCTGAATATCGAGGAAGCGCCGGTCATCCCCACCGCCCCCTAGCGGGCCCGCCGGAGTTTACATCGTCATTTGCTCGAATTCCTGCCGGGCCGCCTCGATCGCCGGCAAGGCGGGTGCCATCTCAACCCGCAAGCCCAACTGATCGGCAATCACGTCTGTTCTCTTTCATGGGCTATGGCATTGCATCACGCGAGGTTTGATGTCATGATGCAATCTCTGTGACTGATGAGCATGTACAGGACAACCAGCCGCAACCCGGCTCTTTCTGGAGCGCGGCTTTTCTGACTGCAGGCACCATGATTGGTGTGGGCCTGCTGGCCGTGCCGGTCCTGCTGGGCCTGGCGGGTTTTGTGCCGGGACTGATTCTTCTGGTGGCCATGGCCCTGCTGGTGTGGACCTCCGGCTATATGCTCGCGGAGCGGGTCATGGACCGCCGCATGCCGGAGGCGGATTTAAACTCTTTGTACCAGGCCGATCTCGGCCCTTCATCCCGCTGGATTACCCTGCCCGGCTACATCCTGTTGTTCTACGCCCTGCTGGTCGCCTATCTCACCGGCGCCGCCGAAACCCTGGAAGGTTTGTTGCCATTCGACATTTCCAAACCGGTCTGGATTCTCCTTGTTTCCGGAATGTCCACCGCGCTGTTTCTGCTGGGAAACAAGCTGTTCCTGCACTGCAACAAACTGATTGTGCTCGCGATGATCGGGGCCTTCGCCATTCTGCTGTATGTGTCCATGGGCCGCCTTCAAACCAGCCACCTGACCGGGCACAACTGGGCGGTGGCGCCGTTCGCCCTGCCCGTCCTCGCCTGCGCATTCGCCTATCACAATGTGATCCCCCTGGTTTGCCGACACCAGCAATGGGAACGGGGGCGCACTCACGCGGCCTTGTCCACCGGCCTCCTGATTGCCCTGGCCATGACCGCCCTCTGGTTTATTGTGGTGGCCGGGACCATCCCTCTCTCTTCCACCGAAGGCCCCTCCCTGCTGGCGGCCTTTCAACAGGGTATCCCCGCCACGGTGCCCCTGGCGCAGATGCTCCAGTCACGGATCATCACCCTTTCCGGACTGGCCTTTTCCCTGCTCGCCATTCTCACTTCATACCTCGGCGTGGGCGCGGCCCTGATCTCCTTTCTGCGCGATGCCCTGCCCGCTCTGCGTGCCCCGCGCCGCGCCCCCTGCCTGCCGGTCTTGGTCTTTCTTCCCCCTCTTCTCCTCGCCCTGTGGCAACCGGGCCTCTTTTTGCGCATGGTGGATGCCGCCGGCGGGCTCGGTATGATCCTGCTGTTCGGAATTCTGCCCACCCTCGCCTTTATGCGGAGACGAGCCTGGGACCATCCCCTCCGCCTGGCTGGACTGGCTGTGATCCTGGCCCTCTTTATCGGAGTATTCGTCATTGAAGCCGCCCAGGAAGCCGGGCTGATTCACATCCCGGTGGCGCGTGAATGAACTTTTTTTTAACACAAGACAGCAACAGCAAGGAGCCCCCCTATGACAGCACAGGAAATCTATCAGACGGCGGTTGAACACTCCCCGGCCTATCGAAATTTCTTACTGGAACAGCTTGGCCGCATCCCCACGGTTGAAACCGGCGAAGCCTTTGCGCAACTGCCGCTGATGAGCAAGGCAAACTACATCATGAAGCATCCCGTGCCGGACTTGTGCTTCGATGGCTCGCCCTCCTGCGCGCATCTCTGGTTGCGGAGTTCCGGCACCTCCAAGAAACCCTTCTTCTGGCCGCGCCGAAGCGAAGACGAAAAACTCTTTCCTGAGATGATGCGCCGCCTGTTTCATCAGATTACGGCGCCTGAGAACCAGCCCTCGCTGATCATTGTGGGACTGGCGCTGGGGCCGTGGGGCACCGGCATGCAATCATCGTATGCCTTTCGCGTTCTGGCCAAGGAGACGCCCGGACTGGCGCTGGTATCGCCGGGCCTGCAAAATGAGAGCATCCTGGAATGCCTCGAACGTATCGCACCGCATTACCGGCAGACGCTGTTCATGAGCTATCCGCCCTTCGCCAAGATGGCGCTGGAAGAGGCGGCCAAGCGGGGCATGGATTTGAAGGCGCTGAACCTGCGCGTCATGGTCGGCGGTGAAGGCATCACCGAAGCCTATCGCGAAAAAATGTGGGCGTTGCTCGGACGCACGGAACGCGAGCTCGACAGCGTCTGGAGCCTCTATGGCTCCACCGATTTTGGCAATGTCGGGTTCGAGAATCCCCTGACCATTGCGGTGCGCAGGCTCCTCCACACCCACCAGCTGGCCGGCAAGTTGCTCGGGGAGCCGGATCTGCCCATGCTCTTCCAGCGAGTGCCCTCCAGCACCCATTTTGAGGTGGTGGACGGGGAGCTGGTCGTCAGCCGGATTCAGGGCATTCCCCTGGTTCGCTACCGCACGGGCGATCATGTCCGCTTCATCCCCCGCAACGAACTGCTGGGCGCATTGCGCGACGCCGGGTTTGACGCCGAACAGGCGGTACGCGACTGCGGACTGCCCGTGCCGGACATGGATACCCCCTTTGTGGCCCTCTATGGCCGCATAGA
>CAZFSE010000147.1:0-4127 GCA_964521805.1 uncultured Verrucomicrobiota bacterium | reverse complement strand
TTTGAGCTGGGCTGGAAAACGCGGCACATGTAAGAATAGCGCAAGGAGGCTCCATGAACATGAACTATGAAGAATGCTACCGCCGCAATATCGGCCTGTTCACCCCCGAACAGCAGGCCCGCCTTCGTTCCGCCAAGGTGCTGGTGGCCGGAGTCGGCGGAGTCGGCGGCATCGAAGCTGTGACCCTGGCCAAGATGGGTCTCGGGGAACTTGTTATTTTTGATCCCGGCGTCTTTGATGAACCGGACATGAACCGCCAGTTTGGCGCGCTGGCCTCGAACATCGGGCGCAACAAGGCGCTGGCCACGGCGGAACTGCTGAAGGAGGTCAATCCGTTCATCAAAGTCACCGCGCTCGACTATGCGCCAGCGTCTGATGAAGAGCTGGACCGCCTGCTCAAAGGAGCCTGCGTGGCGATTGACGCCATTGATTACATGGGCTTCGATTACAAGGTCCGCTTCGCGCAGGCCGTACGCCGCGCCGGGCTCCTCAATTTCACGGCGCCCATCTCCGGCCTGGGCACGCTGATGATCATCCTGGACCCGGAGGGCATGACCCTCGAAACGCTGTACGACGCCCCCCGCGACCAGGCCCTCTGGCCCCAGTACAAACTGCCGCTGAACAAACTGTTCGGGACGGAGCGCTTCGGGAACCTGGTCACGGACATGCTGGAAGGCCGCCGGCCCTATCTCTCCAACTGCGCCGGCATCGCCACGCTTAATGGCGGGCTCGTCGCCACGGAGATCGCCTTGCTCATCACCGGCCTGCGGGCGCGCAACGAACTGGTCTGCGCGCCTCAAGCCGTCTATGTGGATTTACTGCGCCGCGTATTTGAAGTCTGCACAATTCACGGAGGTCCCACATGACAACCGCTTCCTCGAATAGCCTGGTCCTGCAATCCCGCTGGAAAATTGTGGACGTGTCGGGAACCCCGCATCTGCTGTATTACGGCGTGCGAAATCCGCCCCGTCATCGAGAACAACTGCTTCCCATTTCCCCGGCGCTGGCACGCCGACTGGAGTCCCCCGCCCCGCTGAACATCGCAGAACTGGATGCCGAAGGCGAGAAACTGGCCGGTCAGGGCATCCTGGTGGCCCCTTCCGAACTCCGCACTACCACCACACCGGAAACCATGCGGGTGTGCGTGCGGTGCGTGAATAACGACTATGTCATCCCCGGCCTGGAGTTCAATGAGCAGGGCGTGTGCGCCTTGTGTCAATGCTATACCCAAACCCAGGCCCCCGCGCGCTCCGCCTTCTGCACGGTCTCGGAAGCGGACCTGCTCGCCGCGGCCCAGGCGAACACCACCTCGCGCTTCGATGCCATGGTGCTCTATACCGGAGGGAAAGATTCCTCCTACATGCTCTGGTTGCTGGCGCGCAAACTCAAGCTCCGCGTGCTGGCCGCCTTCTGGAGCATGCCCTATTGCAGTGATGCCGCGTTCGAAAACATCCGGCGCGCCAAACAGCGCATGACGGAAGTGGAGTTCGTGGAGTGGACCCTGCCCCTCGACAGCGTGCGAGAGGCCATGCGCTCCAAATGGCATCTCCATGGGTGGCCCTGTCTTTGCCCGACCGCCGCCTTCCCAACGCTCTATCCCCTGGCCAGCCAACTGCGCATCCCGTATGTCTTCCTGGGCCTCGAGGATGTGCAGGCGGCGGTGCTGGATTATGTGGTCGCCCTACCGGCCAAGGCCGCCGGCCCTGCGCCCTCGCCCCGCGAGCAGGCCCTTAACTTTTTGCGCATACGCGCCCTGCCCCGCCCTCAGGCACAGCCCCTCCGCTGGCCGGACGAAATGTCCAACTATCATGCCGCCGTCCGGCAGTCCCTCCCCTCGTTGTTTCAGGATCTCGAAGATCTGGTCCGGCGCGGCGCGCAAGATCCCTCAGTCCATATCCCTCTCATTGGACGATTGAGCACCAACCAGGAATACGGAACTTGGGAAGATGCCCGGCAAGTCATTGAGAGGGAGATGGACTGGCAGGCCCCCGCCGGGCAAAACAGCCTGTTGCATACCAGTTGCGCCATCGAGCCCGTGAAGGACTACCTCCAGTTTCAGCGCTACAAGGCCATGCGCACGGTCTTCATGCCCCAATCCATTGTGGAAACCAGCGCCGCCGTGTTCTTCGGGCTGACCAGCCGCGACGAGGCGCTCCAGGCCGTGCAGGAGCTCGGCTATTGGCGCCCCCCCGCCATCCTTGACCGCCTGGCCGCGGAGCTGGGCATTGCCCCGCGGGATGTCGAGGCCGCCACGGATGAATTGCGCCCGAGCATGGCGGAATGGGCGGGACTGGCCAAGCCCTAAGAAAGTCTGCTATGTACAAGGCAAGCTATGAGCACTTCTGAACAAACGAATAATCCGCTGACGGCGACCATCACGATCCCGGCGTGCATTGAATACGTGCGCGCCGCACTGGATTTCACGCAAACCGTGGCGGCGGAACAAGGCTTTTCCGAACGGGAACAGGAGCATATCCGGCTCGCGGCCGAGGAAACCCTCCTCTACCTTCTGGAGACCGCCCTGGCCGGACAAGAAAACACCCCCATCCACCTGCACTTTGAACCGCAGGCCGATGGCCTCATCCTGCGCATTCTGGAACAGGGCATCCCACTGGACATTCAAAACCTCCCCTCCTACTCGCCCACTCGCGCCGCGGAGGAAGCGGACTCCGAAGGGCTGAGCCTCCACCTCGTCCGCCACGTCATGGATCGAATGATTTTCACGAACCGGGGACGCGACGGCGTGGAGGTGGAACTGCTGAAGCGGCGCTCCGCCCAGCATATCCAATCGCGCATGGCGGAGGTGGCCCCAGCACAGTCCCCCTCACCCTCTGCCCCTCCGGCCTTTTCCATCCGTCCGGCGCTGGATTCCGAGGCCGTTGAAATTTCCCGCTGTGCCTTTCTCACCTACGGCTATTCCTACGAGGATTACATTTATTATCCCGAACGCATTGTCGAGTTGAACCGTGAGGGCATCTTGCATTCCTTGGTGGCCGTCACCACGGAAGGCGCCGTCATGGGCCATTGCGCCCTCAAGTTCACCCCCAGCCATCCGGAGCATGCGGAGTTGGGCGTGCTCTTTGTGAAGCCGGAGTACCGCAAGCACAAACTGGGGGCCTCGCTCTGGGGCGCCACGGTCGCAAAGGCCCGTGAAATGGGCCTGGAAAGCCTGTATGCCCGGTCCGTGACCGGGCATCAGGCCTCGCAAAAAATGGCGGTCCACCACGGCTTTCAAGATTGCGCGTTGTTGCTCGCGCTGTTCCCAAGGGAGGTCAACCTCAAGGATCTGGGCGGACTGCAAGCCGGCAAGATGAGCGGCATGTGGCAAAGCCTTCAACTGCGGACGCCCCGGACCCGCCGCCTGGTTCTGCCCCAAAACCATGCGGGCATCATCACCGAGCTGTATCACCGGGCCGGCCTCCCCATCGAAAACCCCTCACAGCAACCCACTGGCAGTGAAGAACCCCTTCTGCGGGTTCAGCGCATCCCCATTCTCAATGTCGCCATTCTGGAGGCGGAGGCCATCGGGAAAGATCCCCGCCTCGCCACGCAATGGGCCATCTCCACCTGCCGCAGAATCTGCCGCGAAAAGTTTGATACGATCTATCTCTATATCAATCTCGAACAACCCGGCGCGGCGGAGGTGGCCACCGCCTGCGCGCAGGAAGGCTTCATCTTCTCCGGCATCGCCCCCTCCGCCTTCCCCTCCGGCGATGCGCTGGTCCTGCAATACCTGAATCTGCCCGAAGATCCCTTTGTCCAACTGACCGTATGGACGGAAACCGCGGCCATGTTGCGCGACTACATTCAAGCCGAATGGAAAGCCATGGCCCTGCCCTCAGGAGACTAAATCAATATGAGCAAAGCACTCGAACGCCTTGAACACCTGCTGGATCCCGGAACCCTGCGCAGTATGGACGACCTCCAGCCCTCCATACACATCCTGGCCGAGGGCCGCCTCGGAGGCCGCCGCGTCTATTGCTGTGCGGGGGAGCCTGAGGCGCGCAAGGTGGACATCCTGGAGTGCTTCCACCGGAAAATTCGCTGGCTGGAAACGATTCTGAAAGATCCAGCCCCGGTCATCTGGCTCCATGATGCCCCGCCCCAGGAACCCGGCGGACGCACCC
>CAZFSE010000146.1:0-11433 GCA_964521805.1 uncultured Verrucomicrobiota bacterium | reverse complement strand
CGGGGAGGGGTGTCCGCGGAGCCTCAACGGGCAAGGCGGGCTTGGGCTCCTCCTGCCGGGGCTCCTTCTTATTGATGAAATCGCTGATACGCATGGCAAGCTCCATCGGCCTAACTGGCCGGCAACCATTTCTTCAGGGTTTCCACAAAATCCTTGTACGTGAAGCCGCCCTTCCAGATGACCTCGCTGACCCGTTCCAGCAGGCGCTCCTTCTCCTGCTCGGATACATTGGCGCCGGTCAGGACGATAATGGGCAAGGTGGCGCCCTTTCCGCCGGAGGAACGAAGGCGGTCAATGACCTCCCAGCCCGTAATGAACGGCATGATCAAATCCACCACGGCCAAATCGAACGAATCCACCGCTTGGATGGCGTCCTCCGTCCTTTGGCGGTCACCCGCCACGAAGGACTCAAGGCCCATGGTCTGGCAGATCTTGGCCAACAGCTTCTGGACCATCTCGTCGTCTTCTACAATCATCACCTTTTTCATGAAAAGCCTCAGATTTGTTTTAGTGGCGTTCCTTGTACGCTTCCGCGACCAGCGGCAGTCCGATGCTCTGGCTTTTGGTCAGAAACCCGAACAGCAGGCAAAGATCTGCCATGGCATTAATCTCCCGCGGATTCCCCTTGCTGACTCTGGCCAGTTCCGTGATGGCGTCTTCCTCAAAAATGGCAATGGACCCTCCTGCCGCATGGAGGCGGTGGGCCATGTAGGGGCGGACTTCGTCCGCCTCCAAGTGGGGGATGTGATACTTGATTCCGATGCGTTGCCGCAATTGCGGAATGGCCTTGACCATGTCGTTGAACTCGGTCTGGCCCGCAAAAATAAGGGTGATGCCATATTGTTCGCTGGTCTGGAAGTTGAGCAGGAGCCGCAGATCTTCCAGGACGCCGCCGTTCATGATCAGTTGGGCTTCATCAATGATGGCGACGCAATGGCGGCCCGCCAAGGCATGCCGCTCCAGGACCGATTCGAAAATGTGCAGAACATCATACTTGGAGGTGGTGGTGGCGGGTTCCCCTAATTGGGCCGCGATTTCCCGGGTCAGATCCACGGCGTCCATTCGGGGGTTCCGAAGGAAGGCCACCTTGTAGCCATTGGAGGGGAGGCGATTGACGACCGTTTGGCACAACAAGGTCTTTCCACTGCCATAATCGCCAGTCACCACGGCCATCATCTTGTGTGTTTCAATCGCAAACAACAGCCTGGTAATGGCTTCCTCATGCGCGCGGGAGGCATAGAAAAATGCCGGATCCGGCATATTCTCAAAGGGAAGCGCATTCAATTTCCAGTATTCCGTATACATAAGGTCCCTTTATGCATGCAATGGGCGTGCCATGCAACCCAATTTAAGCGTTTTTCTTTGGGGATGTGCCCCGTCTTTCACCCAAAACCTCCAGCAAAGCGATGATGATATACACACAGATGGCCTGGGCAATCAGGGCAACTCCGCCATGGGTTCGGGCCTCAAACAGGGCGATGGCCCCCAATCCAACCGTCAGATTCAAGAACCAGATGACCGTGACGACCTGACTGCGGCTGAGGCCCAAATTCTCCAGCCGGTGGTGCAGGTGGTCCTTTCCTGTAAAATCCAGCCAGCTCTTGAAGGAAGTCACTTTTCCCGACGCAATGCGTGCAACGGTGGTGAACACCATGTCGTAAATGGGGACAGAGAGCAGAAGGATGGGGATGAAAAAAGAGACCAGGGGGTCATTCTTGGCCCAGGAGCCCTGCACGCTCAGTGCGGCCAGGAAAAACCCCAGGAACGAGCTTCCTCCGTCGCCTAAAAAGATGCGTGCGGGCTTTAAATTGAAGCCGAGAAATCCCAGGGAGGCCCCGATCAGGGCCATGGAGCAATAGGCCAGCATCGAGTATCCCAGCAGAAACGAAAGGATGAAATACATCAGGCCGGTTCCGATGACGAGCCCGGCCACCAGGCCATCCATGCCATCGAGGAAATTGATGGCATTGGTAATGCCCACGATCCAGATGACGGTGATGAGCCATTCGCCCCCGATGCCCCACCAGGTGTCGGGCAGGAAGGTGACGTGGACGCCATCGGCAATGAGCAATCCGCAGGCGCCCACCTGCACGGCCAGCCGGAGCAGGGAGCTGGCGCCCCGGACATCGTCCAGCACGCCCACCAACAGCATCAGGGAGGAGCAGATGAGCAATGCGCGCAAATTGGGCATGAAATGCATGCTGGTCAGCAGAAGGGCCACGATGACGCCCAGCCAGATGGGCGGGCCGCCCAGGCGCGGGGTGGGTTGTTCATGAATATGCCGCCCGCCTGGCTGGTCAATGGCGCCCAGATGCTTGGCCGCCCAGATGGCCAGGGGCGTGGCCAGCGTCACCATGCAAAAGGACGACGCGAACAGAACAATCAGGCTTCGGAAGAAGCGGGTGATCGGAAGCAGGGCGGCCGCAACCAGGAGTCCAAGGCACACCACCAGGAAGAAGCGTGTGATCTGGCTTCCGTCCCGGATGTTCCATATTTTCAAGGGGCGAACCCTGCGGTCATGCTCTTGCATATCCACTCCACCTCGTCATCAGTTAAATTGGGATAAAGGGGGACAGAGAGCAGTTGCTCCTGCCACCGATCCGCTACAGGAAAAACACCGCCCAGCGTTTTATGTAAAGGGTTCCAGATGGGCGTGCGGCACAGAATGCCTCGTGTTTCCGCCTGTTGAATGGCCCGCGCCGCACCGCCCGGTGCGTTGAGCAGATACCGAAAACAAACACTTTGCGTGTCGGGTGTGATGGCCCTCCAGGCGTGCCGGCCAAACTGTTCGTCATAGCGCCTCGCAATCATTTCCCGGCGCTGGATGTCCTGCTCCAGTTTGCCCAGCCGGGAGCGGGCCAGAGCCGCGCACAGATCGCTCATCTTGAAGTTGAAGGCCCTCGCATCGGGCGCCTGCTCATCTGCCTGGCGCAGGCGGCGGATGAGGTTTGCTTTTTCTTCCGACCGTGTCACGCAGAGCCCGCCTTCTCCGACCGGCATCATCTTGGTGGCGTACAAGGAAAAAATGCCCACGTCGCCCCGGGTCCCAAGGCATGTGCCGTCCGGATAGCGACCCCCAAAGGCCTGCGCGCAATCCTCGATGACCGGACGTCCCAGGGCCTTGAATCCCTCCACGTCCGCGATGAACCCAAAGGCATGCGGAACGATGATGGCGGAAGGGGTGCCGCCCTCGCCGGGCTTTTCGGGGGTGATATTCACCGAGCGGGGGCCGCAGTCGGCGAGACGGGGGGTTGCCCCGGTGAGAGAGACCGCCGCATACAGGCTGTTGCAGGCGTAGGTGGGCATGAGCACGGTGTGGTCCCGGCCCATGCCGCAAGCCTTCAGCGCCAGGTACAGGGCCGCCGTGCCGGAGGAGACCGCCACCGCATGGAGCCCTCCAAACAGCGCGGAGCATTCCTGCTCGAGAGCCTCCACCTCGGAGCCCTGCGCCAGGTGGCCGGCGCGCAAAGCCCGGGTGACGGCCTCGATATCGGCCTCGTCAAGCTGGGGTCTGGAATGAGGAATGCGCATCAGCACAGGTTCATCAGGTTTCTCAGCGGGCGAAAAGCCTCGGCATATTTGACCTTGGCCATGAACCCATAAAAAGCGGCCAGGGCGCTGACGCTTTCCAGCAGATCGAGCCCGGTGGGGTAGGCCTTGGAAACTTGCGAGCGATGGCAGGCCAGCAGGTCCTGCTTCTTCCGCAGGACATCGCCAATGTCCACAAAGGTGTCCGGCTTGAAGTTCAGGGCCGTGTAGTCGTGATAGAAGAAGACGCGCTGAATATAGCGGCAGGCGGTGACGGTACAGCTTCCCAGCGCCTGGTGGTCCTGATGCGCGTCATCCGGCGAGTTCACAAACACGGCGTCCGGCTGGACTTCCCCCAGCACCTTTTCAATCGCGGTGATCACTTCGCGCGAAGCCGCCAGCTTGGTGTCCTGGAAGCCTCCCCAGAACAGCTTTTTGGCTTTCAGAAAACGGGCCGCCGTTTCCTGCTCGCCGCGGCGGATTTCAGGAGTCAGGCTATCCGTCATCACCAGTAGAAACACTTCATGGCCCTTCTCAACGGCCTTTAACAAGGTTCCTCCGCATCCATATTCAATGTCATCCGGATGGGCGCCCAATGCCAGGATTTTCATGGGGTCATTCTCCTTGCGTTCAAGTTCAAGGCTTGCCGGCCCTTCTCGCCGCCGCCGCACCAGAATAAACCATCAATGGCGGAAAGATGCGAAACAAAAGCGCCATGGCCCGGAGCGCCCTGGGGATAGGCCGGGTGCTCGAAATGCTGGAAGACCACCTGCAGGCCTGCCCGCTCAAAGGCGTCGAGGTCCAGGTAGTCCCGGGCGCCGAGGCCGGAGAGATAGGTGTCGGCGCCCGCATGCCGGCAGATCTCCACCAGGCGCTGTGTGCGCTCGGTGTTGAAGGCCGGCAACTGCGAGCAGACGAGCAGGGGTGTTGTGATCCCCAAACACGCCATCAGCCATTCAAGGGTGGCCTTGTTGAGTTCCGCCAGGTTTGGCCAGCTCCGCTGGAGGATCTGTTTGAGGCCCTCTCCCAGCTCCCGGTAATGGGGGGCCTTCCCATAGGCATGATCCAGCGTGGCCTGCAGTTTCCGGCTCCAGGCGGAGTCCGCGGGCAGTTTCACCTCGTTCAGGCAGTCGCCAAACTGGAACTGAACCGGCGCCGTCAGCCAGCGGCCTTCGCCATTCATCAGGATCTTGTTGCGGTTCTGAAATTCGTTTTTCTTGAACTGCACGTTGTCGAGCAGGACAAACACATCCGCGCTCTGGACCTTGTGCAGGTAGCCCAGCCAGGGGATGAACTGCGGCTGATGAATGGCGCAGATCATGTGGTTCCCTTCCGCGCGGGCGCAGAGGGTTCCGCCAGCACGTTTCGATACACGTCCGCCAATTGATCCAGCATGGTTTCCTCGTCATAGGCGGGATAGACAAAGGCCTCGCCCGCCCGCGCCAATTGGTGGCATAAGGCCCGGTTGTGTTCAAGCCTTTCCATGGCGCGGGCAAGGCCGGGCGGATCATGGGGCTCCACGAGCAGGCCGGTTTGCTCATGATGAAGGAAGGTGGGGATGCCTCCGGTGCGGGGGCCGATTACAGGGAGCCCCGCCGCCATGGCCTCGATGAAGGCCCGACCCATGCCCTCGTTGCGGCTGGCCAGAACAAAGGCGTTGCCATCCTCCAGCGCGGGTTGCGGGTCTTCAAGCTCTCCCGTGAAGCAGACTTTTTTGTGCACGTTTAAGTCGCGGGCGAGCGCTTCCAGGGCCGCCCGCTCCTCGCCATCACCCACCACGACCAGGCGGGTGGGACCCGTGAATGCGGCTTGGGCAAAGGCGCGCAGGAGCAGATCGAACCCCTTCACCGGGGTCAGCCTTCCGAGCGAGACAAAAAGAAATTCCTCCGGGCCGATGCCCTGGCGGGCCCGGAACGAGCCGGCTGTTCCGGGACGTCTCCGGAAACGGGCCATCGGGATGCCGCTGGGGATTGTGACGTACTGTTCGCGGCGGCCGATGCCTCGTTCGAGGGATTCCTGGGTCTCGATGTCCGTGAGGGAGATGATGCGCCGGGTGAGGGGGGCCAGGGCCTTTTCGGCCCCAATAAACAAACGGGTCATGGCGTGCCCGAAGTAGCCATAGAAGACGTGGCCGTGCGGGGTGTGCACCACCGGCAGGCGCAGGCGCCGTGCGGCCAGCCGCCCCAGCACTCCGGCCTTTGAGGTATGCGTATGCACCAGATCGAAGGGATGTTGCCTCAGCAGGCGGACCAGTTCGAAATAGGCCTTGAGATCGCGGACAGGCGACACCTTGCGCCCCAGAGAGGGCAGAAGAAAGAAGGGGATGTGCCGCTTCTCCAGGAACCGCGCCTGCCGTTGTTCGGGGTCCTGTGTGGGGCCGCTGGCCAGCGCCGTCTCAAATCCCCGCTTGCGCAATCCGTCCGCACTGACTAACGTATTGGTGGCTGATCCGCCTGGATCAAGCCGGGTGATGACGTGAAGGATGCGGGAAGGATGTTGGGACGAGGAGCCGTTCATGAATGTGGTGTCGCTCATCAGGTCCATGCAAAGTTCAAGGGCACGTTTTTTTCTTGTCCTGGGGCTCGGCTTGCCGGTCTTCTCGTCCCACAGTTCAGAACCCGCTGCCGCCCCCATCGCGTATAGCTGTATCGTACACGTGCAGAGTGATGTTTCAAGCGGGAAGTATTCGTTGCCCCAGTTAACGGACCTGGCCAGACAAAAAGGGGCGGATGTGCTGTTTATCACCGACAACCTCACCCAGCAGATTCAATACGGCCTTCCGCCGTTCCGAAATGTGTTCTGGGCGTCCCACTCAATGGAGTCGGTCATGCGCCTCGGCGTGCGTGACTATATCCGCCAGGTGGAGGAGGAGAATCGCCGGCAATCGGAGGTGCTGTGCATCCCGGGCGTGGAGCTTTGCCCCCGGACCTACTGGACAGGGACCTTGAAGGAGAGGAATCTCGTCTGCCGCGATCATCAGCGGAATCTGCTGGTGCTGGGCCTTCATGATCCGGAGCTGGTGGCTGGCCTGCAGGAGGGCGTGGGCTATGTCTGGGGACGGCACACCGCGTGGATTCTCGCCACGAGGCTTGTGGTGGCCGGCTTGATCCTGGCCGTGCTGGCCGGCGTGTGGGGCGTCAAGCGGATGGCGCGCCGAACGGGGATTGCCGCCTGGGATCTCCGCTGGTCGCTGTTGCTGACCGTTCTGCTTCCCCTGTTGCTGGCCGCCTGGGGGCTGGACCGGCTGGCGGCCCGCCTGCCCGCCGTGCAACTCTATGGCGAAGATCCCTCGCTGGCCAATACCCACCGCCTGCTGGACCAGCTTGTCGAGAGTGGGCATTTTGCTTATTGGGCGCATCCCGCCTCCGCGGATCAGCATGACTTTCGCGTGGGGCCCGTGGCGTTCAAGGCGGATACCCGTCCGTATCCCGAGGCCCTGTTGCGCACCACCAATTATCATGCCTTTGGAGGTCTTTATGAAGGCGACCATAACCTGATCGAGCCCGGACAGGTGTGGGACCAGGTGCTGGAATCGTATCTGGACGGACGCCGTTCCCGGCCCGCCTGGTGCCTGGGCGAGATGTTGTACCACCACGAAGGGCAGGCCAAAACCAAGAGCCTTCGCAACGTTGAAACCATGGTCTGGGCGGAGGAAAAAACGAGCCCGGCCATCCTGCGTGCCCTGCACGAGGGGCGTTTCTATGCGCGCAGAAACCGCGCCACCCAGCGGCTGGACCTCTTGCGCTGGAGCGCGGCGGGAGGGGCCTCCGGCCAGACCGTGACCAATGCCGGCCCCGTGGTTCAACTCTCTCTCGAGGCCGCCTCCACCGAGCCCGGCGAGGAGGTTGAGATCCTCCTTGTGCGCAATGGGGAGGTCTTCTCCCGGACAACAAAAACAACCCCCTTTTCCCTGCAGGTGGAGGACACGCCGCCCGCCGGCATGGAGCGGCTTTCCTACCGGGTCCTGCTGAAAGGGCGTCATCCCCTGGAGGCCGCTTCCAATCCTGTTTTTGTGATTCAACAACCGAAAGAGGCGTTATGAGCCTGTCCTTGGATGAACTCATCAAGCAGTCGGCGCAGTCCGAACTGCCCTCGATACAAAATGTCATCACCCGGATCATGGAGGTGACCCGCGACCCCAAATCCAATGCCATGGACTTGAAGCGGGTGATTGAGGTGGACCCGCCGCTGACCGCGCGGGTCCTGAAGGTGGCCAACTCCGCCCTCTACGGAATGAACCGCCGCATGTCCGAGATCCTGGAGGCCATTATCTGCATTGGATTTGAGGCCGTCAAGGAGCTGGCCATGAGCCAGAAGGTGGGCGAAATCTTCCACAAGGATGTCCACATGGACGGCTATTCGCGCCCTTCGCTGTGGATGCATTCCGTCAGCGTCGCACTGTGCGGGAAAATGATCTACCGCCGGGAGTTTCGCGAACGGGGCGATGAGGTGTATACCGCCGGCCTCCTGCATGACATGGGCATTATTATCGAGGAGCAGTTTCTCCCCGTGGAATTCAAGCGCATCATGCAGGGCCGCCGAAAAGAGAAGAAGGATCTGCTGGCGATGGAGCAGGACGTGCTGGGGTATTGCCATGAGGATATTGTCGGACGCCTGGCGCACCAGTGGCACTTTCCGGAATCGCTGGCCAATGCCCTGGCCACCGCGGAGCGCCCCGCCGTGACCCCCCCTGAAGATCAGCGCCTGGTCTCCACCCTCACCCTGGCCAATTATGCCTGCCGCAAGGCCCGCCTTGGATTTAACGAACGTGTTCGCGATGAAAAGGAAGCCTTCCTCGATCTGCTCAACCGGCTGGGCATTAAGGAAAAATCCCTCTCGTTGATCATGGTGGATGTCGAAAAAAGTATTCGGCAAATGCAAGCCGAAGGGTGGTTTTGATGAAAAAGAAAGCGCGAACGCCAAGGCCCAAACCGCAGGACCCGCAAGTGCTGCGCCTCAAATCCAAGATTGAGGACCTGACCATCCGCCTGCGTCACATTGAAAATGATTGCGCCATGGTGGAGGAAGAGCACAAGAACACCGTCTTGAAATATCTCGACTCCCTATCCGAGTTGCAACGCAATAACGATGAGCTGGAGGAGCTGAAAACGCATTTGGAGGAGCGGGTCAATGAGCGGACCTCGCTCTTCAATGCGGCGACCCGGCGTCTAGAGAATGAAGTGAACGAACGCAAAAAAGCGCAGTCCACCCTCCTGGAGGAAAAGGAAAAGTGGAGGAACCTTTTCGAACAATCGCCCATCGGCATCGAAGTTTATAATGCCGAGGGCGTGCTGACGGATATCAACACCGTCTGCCTGATCATCTTTGGCGCGCGCCGCGAGGATTTGCTGGGGCGCTTCCGCCTGCTGGACGACCCCAACCTGCCCAAGCTGGCACTGAGCAAGCTGATGAGCGGGCAGAGTGTTTGCTATGACCGGCGTTTTGATTTTGAACTGGTCAAGCAGAACAACCTGTATCCCACCAGCCGCACCGGGGTGTGCGATCTTTCCGTGATGATCACCCCCCTGCGCGACGGCGAAAGACTGCTGGGCTACCTGGTGCAGGTGCAGGACGTCACGGAGCCCAAGCGGGCCGAGGAGGAGCGCGAGCGCCTGCTCAAAGAGGTGCAGGAGGCCCTGGCACAGGTGCAGGCGCTGGCTGGCCTCCTGCCCATCTGCGTCTCCTGCAAAAAGATCAGGGATGACAAAGGCTACTGGACCCAGGTCGAAAACTACATCTCCAGCCATACCTCCGCCACCTTTACCCACGGGTTCTGCCCCGAATGCATGAAAAAGAATTTTCCGGAAGTGGCCGATGATCTGAATGCCAAAACGGTGCGATTGAATCTGGAGACCTATCCTCAGCTTTGACCCGGCGCCCCAAGCCAATCTCCACAACCCTGCAGGGGACAATTAAACCCTGTCCTTTCGTACCCGGTGTGGTTATTCTTCCAACAATGACTGTGATGCGCCAGATTACACGCACGACGTGCGGGCTTTTGTTGGTGATGGGCTTGATGAGCCGTGTCCAGGCCGTTGGTGTCTCCGTGGAAGAGAACGGCCCGGTGATCGCAAAGGTGTATTTTCCTGATCGCGGCACGCTCAACGAGCTGGCGGCCCGGCTGGACATTCTGACCGTGCGGCACCGCGAGGGCTATTTCACGGCCCTGCTGAATGCGGAACAAATCCGGGAGCTCGAACTGCGCGGACGGCGTGTGGACGTCGACCAGCGGGCGATGGAGCGGTTGTTGGAATATCAACAACTGGGCATCGCCTTCCGCCCCTGTTATCGCACGGTCGGGGAGACCTATGCCGATATGGCCCGCCTCGCCTCCACCCAACCCTCCCTGGCGCAGTGGACCGATATCGGCGACTCCTGGCGCAAAGCCCAGTGGGGGGGCACCAACGGATACGATATCTTTGTGTTGCGCCTGACTCGCCACGACCGGCCCGGGCCAAAATTCCCTTTTCTCCTGCTCGCCGCCACCCATGCGCGGGAGCTGAGCACGGCGGAAACGGCAGTCCGTTTTTCCGAATGGCTGGTTTCCCGCTATGGGCTTGATGCCGACATCACCTGGTTGCTCGATTATGGCGAGTGCCATGTGATCCCCCTGCACAATCCCGACGGGCGTATCATCGCCGAAGAGCAGTATTATCAGCGGAAGAACGCCAACTCCTCGCAAGGCGGCGGCTGTAACAACCCGCCCGATATGTTCAACCAGGCCGGTGTGGATCTCAACCGCAACGCGGACTTTCATTGGGGAGCATCCGGCGTCAGCTGGTATCCCTGCGACCCAACCTATCCCGGTGTCTCCGCCGCCTCCGAACCCGAGGAAGTTGCCCTCGAACAATATGCCCGCTCCATCTTTGCTGATCAACGGGGTCCCCTGGATACCGATGCCGCCCCCACCAACACGGAAGGGGCGATGATCACCCTGCACAGCTATGGAAACTACGTGCTGTATCCGTGGGGGTGGGCTTCGAGCCAAGCCCCCAATCATGAAGACTTGCGTCTGCTGGGGTTGAAAATGGGGTATTTCAACCGCTACGAAGTGGATCAGGCCAGCGCCGGATTGTACCTGGCCGCCGGCGGCAGTGATGACTGGGCCTATGGCGAGTTGGGCATCGCCGCCTACACCTTTGAAATGGGCGATGAATTTTTTGACACCTGCGAGGTCTTCTCGAACAGTGTCATCGCCGCGAACATGAAGGCCTTGCTCTATGCCTTCAAAGCCGCCCGGCGACCTTATCTCACCCCTCAAGGCCCTGATGCCACGCAACCGGCGGCCAGCCCGTCTGTTTTGGAGTCCGGACAGACCCTGCACCTGACGGCCATCGCCGACGACACGCGTTCTTATAGCGCCAATGGGTCCACCCGCACGGCGCAACCCATCTCCGCCGCCCGCTACTCAGTGGATCAGCCCTCCTGGATCACAGGGGTCGTTTGCCATGCCATGAGCGCGGCCGATGGCGCCTTCGATGAAACCATCGAACCGGTGGAAGCCTTTCTCACGGCCACGAATTTGACGCCGGGGCGGCATTTGATTTTCGTTGAAGCCCGGAACGCCCTCGGCTATTGGGGCGTCCCCAGTGCGGTGTTTGTTGAAATCGGTGCGCCCGATTTGACCATTGATTCCTTGAACCAGGAAGGTCTCGTGCTTCGCTGGCTGAGCCTCACCAATACCGTCTACGGGCTTGAACAATCCACCAATCTCCTGGAGGGCTTCAAAGACCTCGCCCAAGACCTTCCTTTTCAGCCAGAGGGGGTCAACCTGTTCACCAATCCCCCTCAGGCGGGCCCCTTGTTCATCCGCCTCAAGGCGCGGCCTGCGCCATGATGACGCGCGGCCCGGGATTTAGAGCAGGTTGGCCGCCAGTTCGGCCACCTCCGACCGCACCCCTTTGG
>CAZFSE010000145.1:0-11446 GCA_964521805.1 uncultured Verrucomicrobiota bacterium | reverse complement strand
CAGCACACCCTTGATGCCCGCGGCCACCAACACGTCCAGCGCCTGCGTGGCCGCGCCCTCCGGCACGGTCATAATGGCAATCTGAATGCCCTCCTTTCGCACATAGTCCCCCACCTGGGCCATGTCCAGCACCGGCACCCCCGCCTGCGGCTGAAATAGCTCCGGCTTGACATCAAACCCGGCCATCACCTTGATCCCCTCCCGCATGAATCCGTGGTAGTTGATCAGCGCCGTGCCGATTTTCCCGCATCCGACAATGATGATCCGCTGAATCTCATCCTTGCCTAGGATGACATTCAGCCGCTCGATCAATTCCTCGATGCGGTATCCACCCCGCTTGATGCCGCTCAAACCCACCGTGGCGAAGTCTTTGCGAACCAAGGCCGACGAAATCCCCACGGCGTCGCCCAGATTGTCCGAAAATACCTTCACAAATCCCAAAGATTTCAGCTTATAGAGCAAACTCTTATAGCGCGACAGCCGCTGTATCATATCCCTGTTCATTATTGCTCCTTGCGTATCATATTCTGCATGCTTTGTATCATATTCACATCTTTTAGCACTTTATTATCTGCACATCATGTTTTTATTCAAGATTAAACTTATTTAAAAAGTGCTTGCAATTTTTTTCAAGAGATTGTTGCATAGTCGCCGTTTTAGGGCACAACCCATTTTTTCCAAAGGCACTGGACAGCGTGGAGGATTTATCTTGAGCACAACCGTGGAAGAGAAGCCGGCAACCGAGCAACCGTTGACGCCGGAATTGAAGGCCTACATTGAGCAGTGGAAGAGCAAGCCGGGCAATCTGATCATGGTCCTGCATCGCGTGCAGGAGCATTACGGTTATCTCCCCCGCGCCGTCGCCTTCGAGGTGGCGGACCTGCTGGACATCCCCCTCGCCCGCGTGTACGGGGTGGTCACCTTTTATCACTTGTTCAAGCTGAAGAAGCCCGGACGCTTCAAGATCGCGGTCTGCATGGGCACCGCCTGCTACCTCAAGGGGGGCGAGGACATCATTAAAGAGTTGGAGAATCTGCTGGGCGTCGGCATCAATGCGGTGACGCCGGACGGTCAGTTCTCGGTCGAAGCCGTGCGATGCCTGGGATGCTGTGGACTGGCCCCGGTGCTGTCGGTCAATGGCGAGGTCCATGGCAACGTCAAGAAGGACCAACTGACGGAAATCATTGCCAAATACAAGGACCAGTAGTGCATGCGTCGGTGTGTGATTTTGTCTCGGACCTTGCGCAGAACGCCATTGAGGCGGGCGCCAAGGGCATTATTGTGGAACTGCGGGAGGAAGGCGGACGTATTGAGGCCAGCGTGGCGGACGATGGAAAAGGCATGGATGAGGCCACGCTGAAGCAATGCACCGACCCCTTCCAGACGGATGGGGTCAAGCACGCCCGCCGGAAGGTCGGCCTGGGCTTGCCCTTTGTTCAGCAGGCGGCGGAGCAGGCGGGGGGCTCTTTTGACATACAGTCGGAGGAGGGCATGGGCACCTCGGTGTTCTTCGCCTTCGATGCGGCGAATGTGGACACGCCTCCACGGGGAGACGTGCCGGGGACCGTGGCCGGATTGATGAACTATCCGGGCGGGCATGAGCTGGTGTTTGTGCGAAGCGCCGGCGGACGGTCGTACCGGATCTCGCGCGAGGAAGTTCGCGCGGCGCTGGGCGGCGTGGAGACGGCGGAAGATTTGGGCGTTTTGGAAGAATATACAGCCTCCCTTGAGGAGGAGTTGATGAACCAAAGGTAGGACATCATGGGCAAATTGACACTGGAAGATCTGAAAAAATTGCGGGCTGATAAGAAGAAGGAAATGAGCAACCGCATCACGGAAGGCAAGGACGTGCAGGTCATTGTCGGCATGGGCACCTGCGGCATTGCCGCCGGGGCCAAGGACACGTTCAACGCCTTTGTGGATGAGCTGGAGAAAAGCGGGCTGTCGAACGTCGTGATTCGCCAGACCGGATGCATGGGGCTGTGCTACTCGGAACCCACCGTCGAGGTCATCGTCCCGGACATGTCCCCTATCGTGTACGGCAAGGTGGACGCGGAGGTCGCCCGGCGCATCGTCCGCAAGCACATCATCAACAAACTGCTCATCAACGACCACATCTTTGACAAGCCGGCGGCGGACATTATTCACTAGAACGAGAGAAAGCGATCATGGCCTTTAAACATTATATCCTGGTCTGCGGCGGAACCGGCTGTGAAGCCAGTCGCGGCGTGGACCTGTACAAGAATCTGCAAAAAGAAATTCAGGAACAGTGCGCGGAGGGCGATGCCCAGGTCGTCAAGACCGGGTGCTTCGGCTTCTGCGAAAAAGGTCCCATCGTCAAAATTCTGCCCGACGAGACCTTTTATGTCAGCGTCAAACCGGAGGACGCCCGGGAAATTGTCGCCGAGCACCTCATCAAGGGGCGCCCGGTCACGCGCCTGCTCTACGACAAGGGGCAGAGCAAGACCCACGCCAAGCTCGAGGACATTGATTTCTACCAGAAGCAGGTCCGCATCGTCCTGCGCAACTGCGGCGTGATCAACCCGGAATCCATTGATGAGTATATTGCCCGCGACGGATACGACGCGCTGGCCAAGGTGCTCACGCAGATGACGCCGGAGCAGGTGATCGAGGAACTCAAGAAATCCGGCCTGCGCGGGCGCGGCGGCGCGGGCTTCCCCACCTGGAAGAAGTGGCTCTTCAGCAAGCAGGTCGCATCGGATGAGAAATACGTCATCTGCAATGCCGACGAGGGAGACCCCGGCGCGTACATGGATCGAAGCACGGTCGAGGGCGACCCCCATTCCGTGCTCGAGGCCATGACCATTGCCGGGCACACCGTGGGCGCCCAGCACGGCATCATCTACATCCGCGCGGAATATCCGCTGGCCATCAACCGCCTCGAGAATGCCATCCTGCAGGCCAAGGAATACGGACTGCTGGGCGAGAACATCCTGGGCACCGGCTTCAACTTCGACATCGAACTGCGGCTGGGCGCGGGCGCGTTTGTCTGCGGCGAGGAAACCGCGCTGATCGCCTCCACGGAGGGCCGGCGCGGCATGCCCATCCCCCGCCCCCCCTTCCCCGCCGTCAAGGGGTTGTGGAACAAGCCCACCGTCATCAACAACGTCGAGACCTATGCCAACATCCCCGTCATCCTGCTCAAGGGCGGCGACTGGTTCGCCAAGATCGGCACGGAGACCTCGAAAGGCACCAAGGTCTTTGCGCTGACGGGCAAGATCAACAACTCGGGCCTCATTGAAGTCCCCATGGGCACCACTCTGCGGGAAATCGTCTACAACATCGGCGGCGGCATCAGGGGCGGCAAGGCCTTCAAGGCCGTGCAAACCGGAGGGCCGTCGGGCGGCGTCATCACGAGCGAATTTCTGGATCTGCCCATTGATTACGAGCACCTCCAACAGCTGGGCTCCATCATGGGCTCCGGCGGCATGATCGTCATGGACGAGGACGATTGCATGGTGGATGTCGCGCGGTTCTATCAGGAGTTCTGTGTGGATGAATCCTGCGGAAAGTGCGCGCCGTGCCGCATCGGCACGCGCACCATCTACAACCTGCTCACCGGCATCTGCCAGGGCAAGGGCTCCCAGGACGACCTGCGCATGATCAAGGAAATTGGGCACGCCATGCAAAAGGCGTCACTGTGCGGACTGGGGCAGTCGGCTCCGAATCCCGCGCTCTCGACACTGAAGTATTTTGAGAATGAATACCAGGCGCACATCAAGGAGAAACGCTGTCCGGCCGGCAAGTGCCACGACCTGGTCACATACTACATCCTGCCCAACAAGTGCATCGGATGCACCGTCTGCGCGCGGCGATGCCCGGTCAACGCCATCACCGGCGAGCGGCAGAAGATTCATGCCATCCACCAGGAAACCTGCATCAAATGCGGAGAATGCCTCAAGGCCTGCAAGTTTGGCGCGGTCTTCCGCCGGTAAAAAAAACACAGACTCTATTACGCAAGGAAACAGCTATGGACACGGTCAAACTAGAAATCAACGGCATCCCTGTCGAAGTGCCGGCGGGAACCACCATTCTCGGCGCGGCGCGAAAGGTGCAGGTCAAAATCCCGACGCTCTGCTACCACCCCGACCTGCCGGCCTGGGCGGCCTGTGGCATCTGCGTGGTCAAACTGGAGGGCTCCTCCAAGATGATCCGCGCCTGCGCGACGCCCGCCGAGAACGGCATGAAGATCATCACGCATGATCCCGAGATCTACCAGGTGCGGCGGACGGTCATTGAACTGATCCTCTCCACCCATCCCAACGACTGCCTGCAATGCCCCCGCAACCAGAACTGCGAGCTTCAGCGGCTGGCCGCCGAGTTCGGCATCCGCGAGGTCGAGTACGAGAAACGCCTGCGCAATCTGCCCGAGGACGACTCCACCAAGTCCATTGTCCTCAATCCGGAAAAATGCATCCTGTGCGGACGGTGCGCCATCGTCTGCCAGCAGATGCAGAATGTCTGGGCGCTGGAGTTCCTGGGCCGCGGCGAGACCACGCGCATCGCACCCACGGCGGACGTCAACCTGAGCGAAAGCCCCTGCATCAAATGCGGCCAGTGCTCCGCGCACTGCCCGGTGGGCGCCATCTACGAACATTCCCACGCCAAGGAAGTGTATGCGGCGCTGGAAAATCCGGATCTGCACTGCGTCGTCCAGATTGCCCCGGCCGTCCGCGTCGCCATCGGCGAGGACTTCGGCTACGAGCCCGGCACCCTGCTCACGGGCAAGACCTATTCCGCCCTGCGGCGGCTGGGCTTCAAGGCCATCTTTGACACCAATTTCGGGGCCGACCTCACCATCATGGAGGAAGGCACGGAGTTCGTGGAGCGCTTCATCAACGGCAAGGGCGAAGCGCCGCTCATCACCAGTTGCTGTCCCGCCTGGACCGACTACATGGAGAAATACGCCCCCGATTTCATCAAGAACTTCTCCACCGCCAAGTCGCCGCACGAGATGGTGGGCACCATGGCCAAGACCTATTACGCCAAGAAAATGGGCCTGGATCCCCAGAAGATTTTCATGGTCTCGATCATGCCCTGCACCGCCAAGAAGTACGAGATTTCCAGGACCCAGGAAATGTTCGCCAGCGGCTTCCAGGACGTGAACATCTCCCTGACCACCCGCGAGCTGACCCGCATGATCAAGTCCGCCGGCATTGATTTCCGCAATCTGCCCGATGAACAGGCTGACTCCATTCTGGGCGAGTACACCGGCGCGGGCGTGATCTTCGGAGCGACCGGCGGCGTCATGGAAGCGGCCCTGCGCACCGCGCATTTTCTCGTCACGGGCAAGGATCTGGAGAACGTCAATTTCAATGCGGTCCGCGGCTTGGAGGGCGTCAAGGAAGCCTCCATCAACGTCGGCGGCAAGGAAATCCGGATTGCCGTCGCGCACTGGATGTCCAACATCGAAACCGTGCTCAACCGCATCCGCGCCAACCGCGAAAAGGGCGAGGAGCCGGCCTATCATTTCATCGAGGTCATGGCCTGCCGGGGCGGCTGTGTGGGCGGCGGCGGCCAGCCGTATGGCGCCACCGACGTCATCCGGCGCAAGCGGGCCGAGGGCATCTACAAGGACGACGCACAGAGCCAGTTCCGATGCTCCCACCATAATCCGCACATCAAGAAGCTCTACGACGAGTTTCTGGAAAAACCGCTCAGCCATAACGCCCACAAATACCTGCACACAACCTATACCGAGCGCAAGGTGTACAAGCGGTAAGACACCCTTTCCCAGGGGCGCGGGGTGCATCCCCGCGCCCCTCTTCCCCGGCACACCCGCCTCCAGCCGGGCACAGCGCTGTACAAGGGATTTGACCCATGCCTTATTGCCATTTTCCAATCCTTGGAAAATGGCGGGGCTCTGCTATGATGCGCCCAGCATATCGAGAAAAAGCCATGCCAGACGTCTTCAGCAAAAAGAAACGCTCGCAAGTCATGTCCGCCATCCACTCGAAGGGAAACCAAGACACGGAAGTGCGCTTGTTGAGCATGCTCCGGCGGCATCGCATTACCGGGTGGCGCAGGCACGCCGCCTTGCCGGGAAAACCTGATTTTACTTTCCGCCGGGAACGTGTCATCCTGTTTGTCGATGGCTGTTTTTGGCATGGCTGTCCCCTGCACGGACGCCAGCCAGGCACGCATAAGGAGTATTGGAGCCAAAAAATCAGCCGGAACAAGGAAAGAGACCGCCGGGTGGCCCGTGAACTGCGCGGGGCGGGCTGGCGGGTGTTGAGAATTTGGGAGCATTTGCTCAAGAATGAACGCGAAGTGATGAGGAGAATTCGCGACGCACTGCAAAGAGAAGGATCACATGAGCCTTACA
Organism: uncultured Verrucomicrobiota bacterium; assembly: GCA_964521805.1. Taxonomy (GTDB): domain Bacteria; phylum Verrucomicrobiota; class Kiritimatiellia; order CAIQIC01; family GWF2-57-35; genus CAZFSE01. Next base: position 5,100 of record CAZFSE010000145.1, on the reverse strand, counting down.
GCCGTTGAATTTTGCGCGGGAGGAGGAGGACAAGCGCTGGGATTGGAGATGGCAGGCTTTGAATGCCTGGCCGCCGTCGAGATTGACGCGGATTGTTGCACCACGCTTCGCATGAACCGCCCGCAATGGGACGTGCGCCAGGATGACATGCGCGAGGTGAATGGAACCCGCTGGAGAGGCGCCGATCTCTTCGCCGCGGGAGTGCCCTGCCCGCCCTTCTCCGTGGCCGGAAAACAGCTTGGAGCGGATGATGACCGGGATATGTTCCCAACAGCCCTGCGTCTGATTTCAGAAATCCAGCCCAAGGCCATCTTGCTGGAGAATGTGCCAGGATTTTCCGCTGAGAAATTCTCAAGCTATCGCCAGAATCTTTTTGCGCAATTGGCCCGCATGGGCTACCAAGCGGACTGGCGCATATTGGAAGCCGCGGATTATGGAGTCCCACAATTGCGGCCCCGCTTCATCCTGGCCGGCTTTCGGGGTGATTCCATGCAATTCTTTCAATGGCCCCAGAAGACCAGCTCCGCGCCCACGGTTGGGCAGGTGCTAAGCGATCTCATGGGTGAAGAAGGCTGGCCGGGGGTTCGTGCTTGGGCGCAAAAGGCCGGGCGGATCGCGCCCACTATTGTGGGTGGCTCTAAAAAGCACGGAGGGCCCGATCTGGGGCCCACGCGCGCAAAAATGCAATGGCGCTCGCTGGGCGTGGATGGCATGGGCATTGCCAATGCGGCGCCTTCCAGGCAGTTTGATCCAGATGGACTGCCCCGCCTCACCGTGCGCATGGTGGCCCGTATCCAAAGTTTTCCAGATGAGTGGATTTTCAGCGGGCGCAAAACAGCTTCCTACCGGCAGGTTGGCAATGCGTTCCCTCCGCTCGTGGCGAGAGCTGTTGGGCAAGCCATTGCCAGCGCGCTCCGCCGCCACAAGCCCTACCCCATTGCGCCAGCGCGCGCGCCCGTGCAAATGCAACTCCTTGAAAAACGTCCGCCCTTCTCCGCAAGAAAAACTCAAACACCAGCACGAAAAGGCCGCGCATGAATGCAACAGCCCTTATCAAGAAGGAGCGGACAGCCTATCACCGGCGGTTGCTTCTTCATCTGTTGACGCTCGACACCTTGGGGATTCCAAGCAATGCGGATAAGAACAATTCCGCAAGCATTCGCATTTCCAAGGCCCTTGTGGCCAAGCTGGGCGCCACCACCAGCGCCAAGAAGATTGCCGCGCAGACCGCAGGCAATGAATTTGAGGAGCTTTGCGCATCGTTTCTCGAAGCAACATTCCAGAAGCTGGCGCACATGCGCCCCGGAACATGGGAGATTGTGCGCATGAGCCAGGGCGACCGGACGGGCATCGCGCGATACGAGCAGTATGCGCATCTTTCGGCCATCGCCGAGGCCTGCAAAGGAAATCCTCAGCTCTCCACTGTTCTGGGAACGGACTATATCATCAGTCCGGATATCGTCATGTTCCGCCAGCCAGAGCCCGACGCCGTCATCAATCAAAAAGGGCCGCTCGTTGATGATGACACCGCACGGCTCTCAGGTCTGCGGGCCCGCAATGGGGGGCTTCCCTTGATCCATGCCAGCATATCCTGCAAGTTCACGTTGCGCAGTGACCGCGCTCAAAACGCCCGCTCTGAAGCGTTAAACCTCATTCGCAATCGAAAAGGCCGCGCCCCGCATATCGCGGTTGTGACAGCGGAACCCATGCCCAGTCGCATTTCTTCGCTGGCCCTTGGGACGGGTGACATTGACTGCGTCTACCACTTCGCCCTGCCTGAACTGCAATCCGCCGTGGAAGAAGAAGGAAACGGGGATTCTCAGGAATTGTTGCGGATCATGATAGAAGGCAAGCGACTGCGTGACATCTCTGATTTGACCCTGGATTTGGCGGTTTGACCAGATCTTCAATCCCCGACAGCGCACGAGTCCTCGCTATCCACATCAAAACCTGTCTGCCGCCCCACGAGAAGAAATGCGTCCGGAATTCCGCACGGAAAAAAGTTTCTGAACGTTTATCCCGGCCATCCGGAATGGAAAGAAGCAGAATTAAAACCGAAGGCTGGCGCTGGCGCCCATGACGGCCGCGGGGTCTGTCTTGACCACGGAGAGCCCTTCGCCATCGGCCTCCATGATCTTGAATTCCTGCCAGGCCACCACGCCGCCATAGAGGTAAAAACTCATGCCGGGATTCGGGCTGTAGCGCAACCCCAGCAGGACGGGAACCCTCCGGTCAGCGGCCACCCCACCCTCCACCGGGCCCTTGCGGTCCAGCCGGAACTCGCGCCCCTCGTACTTGGCGCTCAAGTCCAGCATCCAGCGTTTCCGTTCATCCAGGCGGTAATCCAACGTGACGCCTTGGGCGGTGCGCATTCCCAGGCGCCGGGTAATCTGCCAATCAATGGAGGGAATGAGCATGATCAACGGATTTTCCTCGATGCGCTGGCGTCCAAAGAGCCCAAGCGAAAAGGCGAAGTTTGTCGTCCATTGCCGGCGAAAACTGATAATCCCGCCTCCCGTCAGCCCCTTTTCCCAATCCGCGCCCGGCTCCACCGAGCACGATACATCGGCCGCCGCAAAGAAAGACCATTGCTCATTCAAGACATCCCGCCAGGTCAGCGTCATTCGTGAGATGCTGATCTCCTTGAACAAATTGTGCAAATACTCGTCGCTGACCCTGGAAAAATCATATTGGCTGAACTCCTGGTCAAAGGCGGCCCCCACCATGCGGCCCTTTCGCCCTGGGAACAGGATGCCTGCCGAGAAGCCCTGGCGGTCAATCTCCACCCGGCCGGTTTCATCCATGTCGCTTCGCGGCGTATATTGCAGGTTCGCGGAGAGTGAAAAGAAGGGCCCCTTTCGCATAGGAGGGATCTGGAGGGGCGCACGGATGGCACCCTCCACTTCCCGGGAGACCCTCATATTGACCGGGGAAGGCTGGCGGGGGGGAGACGGGTCGGCCCAAAGGGGCGCACACGCGTAGACTAGAATCCCACCCACAAGGCCCCATTTGGAAAAACTCCTTTTCATAATAAGAGTCACTGTACACTTCCGCCCTCTTTTAGCAAGCGGACAAAGTTAACTAAAAACTTGCTGAAATGTTATTTGACAATCCATCCACCGGTCTTTAGTCTCCGTCTAAACATGGCATATTTTGCTCGGAGGATTCGAACATGGCTAAGGCCTTAAGGGCGTTGATTATTGTGGTTCTTCTGCTCAGCGTCACCTCGCTGATACTCGGCATTGTCCTCTTCACACAGCGCACGGTGCTGAAAGACCGTACGCAAAAGCTTGAGGCGGGCGCTGAAAAAATGGCGCAAAGCATTCGCTACGACAAGCTGGACCTTAATCAGCTGAAGAAGGTGGAGACCATGCAACCCCAGCTGGATTTGCTGGCGACCGCAGGTGACATTCAATACACCGACCTTCAGGACACCAAGCAAGACCTGGCCAACACCCGCTTGGAGTTGGAAAACACCAAGACCGAGCTGGCCTCCACCAAGAACGAGCTGGAAACCACCAAGACCCGCGTTGTGGAGTTGACCGAGACGGTCGAACGCAAGGATGCCGAGATTGCCCAGGCCAATGGAAAGATCACCCAACTGGAGCAGGATAAGGCGGGCTTGCAGATTCAGATTGATGACATTAACAATCAGCTCGTGAAGGCCGAAGAGGAAACCCGCGACCTGCAGGACCAGGTGGCTCAACTGGAGAAGGTCGTCAAGGATCTCGAGGCAGAAGCCGGCCCCAAGAGCGCCAAGACCCTTCCGGTGGGCACCAACGGCAAGATTCTGGTGGTCAATCCGGACTGGAACTTTGTGGTGCTGGACATTGGAAGCAAGTCTGGGCTCGTTCCAACCGCTGAGATGCTGGTGCATCGCGCCGATCAGCTGGTCGGGCGCATCCGCATCAGCACCGTTCAGGAGAATATGGCCGTGGCCGAAATCATCACGGACTGGGAAAAGGCTCCTGTAAAGGAGGGCGACCGTGTTCTCTTCTAAAGTCATGACCATGTTGACTGCGGTGGCGACGGCCTGCTTTCTCATTCTGCTGGGCCTTCAGATTGGTGAGTTGATGTACTACAGCGGCGATCCCTCTGTCTGGCCATTGCCCTGAAGGCCCCCATGCATAAAGCCTTCCTCCATTTTGTCTGCTTGATTGCCCTCGCTCTCATCGCTCTGGCAGGTGCGGGGTGCGCCAGCACCTACGACAACGACTCTGACCTGCCGTGGAATGCGCCCCAGCCTTGGGAAAGCGCCCCCTCCATCCCCGGTCTAAATGAACGCTAACCCAGACGCCCCACGCGGCTAGTGGCTTGTGCAATGTTCTCTGGGGCAGAGGAGGTGCCGATGAAAGCCAAACAACTCTGTGCATCACGATTTTTCAGCCTGCTTCTACTAGGAGGATCTGCCTGCATGACCGCTTCCGCAAATGATCTACCGACCTACAAGAATCCTGCCACCCCAATGGAAGAGCGCGTGGAAAGCCTGCTGGCGCTGATGACCCTGGAAGAAAAAGTGGCGCAGGTTTCCGGGGCGGATCACATGGATACCCGCACAAACGAGCGGCTGGGCATCCCCGCCCTTAAAATGACGGATGGCCCGCATGGGGTGCGATGGGACAAGGCCACCTGCTTCCCCACCGCCGTTGCCTGGGGCGCCAGTTGGGATCCGGAACTCATGCATCAAATCGCGGTGGCCTTGGCGGACGAAACCCGCGCCAAGGGGCGCAACGTGCTTCTGGGCCCCTGTGTGAACATCCACCGGACGCCTTTGGGCGGACGCAATTTCGAAAGCTTTTCCGAAGATCCTTTCTTGGCCGCGCGCATGGCCGTAGCGTATGTAAAGGGCGTCCAAAGCCGTAAGATTGCAACCTCCACCAAGCATTTTGCCTGCAATAACCAGGAGTGGGAGCGCGGCACCATCAACGCGGAGGTGGATGAACGGGCCCTGCGGGAGATTTATCTGCCGGCCTTCAAGGCGGCCGTGCAGGAGGCGGACACCTGGACCGTCATGGGCGCCTACAACCGCTTGAACGGACCCTTCTGTTGCGCCAGCAAACCCATGCTGACCGATCTCCTCAAGAATGAATGGGGCTTCCA
>CAZFSE010000144.1:0-11448 GCA_964521805.1 uncultured Verrucomicrobiota bacterium | reverse complement strand
GTTCCTCCGCGGCGGTCCGGCTCTTCCATAAGGCGGCTTTCGTGGCGCCGCCTTCCAGGGCCTCCCAGGGCAGGACCGCATCTTCGCCCACCGCCGCCGTGAAGGAATCCAGGGCCCAGCCGTTTTCCTGTATAAACGCAAGGACCTGGCTGAGGAGGGTGGGAGAAAATGCATCCGTGTAGCGAAGGCCCCGCTCCAGCGATAGCCGGGCCAGCAGGCCGGTCGCCGCGGGGCCAAGGCGGCACAGCAAATTGAGGGCCAGGATTTCGTCGGGATGGGCGCTCCAGCGAAACTCACAACCGGCACGGCGGACGATGGATTCCATTTGTTGGGCCAGTTCCGGGGTGATGCGGCGCACCTCGCAGAACTGAAGGGGCGTGAAGGGTGCATGGAACAGCGGCATGAAGCTGGCCATGATTCGAGCCTGAGGCGCCTGAGCCCTGATGCTTTTCAGAAGTTGGTCCAGCTCTGAAAAATCGGAGGACTCCTCGCGCCCGGTGGCGATGAAGAACAGCTTGAGATGGCGGATGCCGTTCCCCGCGAGTTCGCGCACGAGGCTGGCCAGCGCGGAGGGTTCGGCCTGTTTCCCAAGAAAGGCGCGCAGGCGGTTGCTGATGCCCTCGATGCCAAAGGTGAACTCGTGTTTTTCCAGTTGCTGGACCAACTGGCGGAGCGAGGAGTCCCGGGCCAGGCTGGTGATGGCTAGGCTCTTGATGGAGAGGTGCCGGAACAGGGGCCGCAGGGCCGCGACGGATTCCTGCAGGGCGGGCACACTGCAGGCATCAGAGGCCAGGAGATTCAAATCGCTGTTGGCCATGGAGGCCTTTAGCCGGAACGCGGCGGTCAATAAATCGGCGGTGCCGGCGGATGACAAGGGGCCCCGCATCCATCCGGTCTGGCAGAAGCGGCACCGGTAGGCACAGCCGACCGCGAGCGGAAGGGTCTCCTCCTGCTCGTCCCGGGAGAAGGGGATGTAGGCGCCGTCATATCCGCTCAGCCAGACTGGCATGGAATCCGTCCGGTACGGGACCGGCAGGGGGAGGCCCGGTTCCTGTGCGCGGATGGAGACGGTTTTTCCGTGCAGGATCTCGTGCTGATACAGGCCGGGAACGTAGGTCCCGGGGAGTTGGAGAGCCAGGTCTTTCAGAAATGCCGTGCGGGGTGTTTGGCGATTTCGGGCCGCGAGCAGGGAGCTCAGAAATTCCTGAAGCCAGGTGAGGCCGTCCCCCCAGCAGATGGCATCCACGAGGCCTCCTCCGCCGCCGGGGGCGGAGGGGCCATGCAGGAAGGGCGCGGAGCCGGCGGCATGGCCGCCGAGAATGACGAGTGGGTGAGTGGCGTCCGCCTGCCGCTTTTCCTCGGAAAGCTCCAGGCCGGAGAGGCGCAGGGCGGCTGGCAGATTGAGCGCCTCTTGAGGAACGGACAGGCTGATGGCCACGACATCGAACGCGCGGGGTGGTTGCTTGCAGGCCGTGGCCAGCCATGGCGGGATGCCCGCCGCGCACAGGCGGCGTTCATCGGCGGGGCGCGGGAAGAACGCCAGGTCGGCATAGACGCCTTCGACCTCCTGCGCCGCCCAGAGGAGCATGCGGTGGGTGATCGAGGGCAGGACATCCTCATAGGACGAGAGACGGCAAATCAACACGCGCAGGCGGGCGGAGTGAAAGTGCTCCGGGCCGGCCCGGCCCGGCTCGCCGCCATCCATCCAGAGCCCGCCGCCGGAAAGCTCGTGCCGGTGCTCTGCCATCCAGTCCGCGGGCGTTGTTGCTGTGTTCTCTTTCACAAGGTCAGGATTCTCAAGAACCCCCAAGGATGCAAGCTCCAAAAAGTCGCGCAAAAATCTTCCAAGGATTGGAAACTTTTTCCCGAAAGTTTCCAATGGTTGGAACTTTTTTTTCCATTTTTTCCAATGCTTGGAACATTTTTTCCGGCGAAAAATGCGTTCGGTTCATCCTGTCAACGGGCGGCTGTTGCCTTAAGCTCTGGAGGGTGATTTCGAGGGGTGGTGCCACCCTGGCTTCCGTCTGCGGGAGAGCGTTCTGATGTGGGGTTTTCATGGCGTTTTCGTCACCTCGTCGTCGAGCTGGAAGATCTCCCGCAATTGCCGGAGAACCTGGTCTGGCGGGGGCAGGCGGGACTTCCCGACGGCGCCATCGATGGCCGACCAGTCCGGCGAATCCGGGGGCAAGGCGTCCAAGAACCTCACAAGATCGTCGCGGAGGGTTTTCGGCAATGCGAACCGGTCCGCTGGAGTGAGGGCGATGTAGAGCCGGAATATGTCGTTGCGGTGTTTTTTGACATCATCCCCCCGGACCTTCTCCCCCGCCGCTTTTCTAGCGACGAGATCCAGATGGGCCCGGGCCTTCATGGGAATCAGGCATCGTGCCGGAACGGTGGGAAGCCCATCAATGAAGACCCTCGATTCGAGCAGATAGCGATAATATTCTGGATCGAGCAGTATGGCCGAGAGGCTGGAGAGGTCCTCTCCGGACGGAACGGGCGTCAGATGAATTCCCGCTGGAAGGTCCAGCTTGTTGGGCGCCAGCAGTTCAATCTTGAAAGGAAACCCCTCGCTTCGAGGCTTCTCGAACCGATAAAATGCCGGACGCATCTCCCGGCTTTGGAGGCTTTCAAATTTCCCTTTTCGAATAAACTCCCAGAACCTCTTAAAGAATTCCGGCTTCAAGCGATCCACGATCAGGACGATGTCCAGATCCTTGGTACTGCGAAAATCCAGCCCCTGTTCACCTAGCCAGAGGTCGCAGGCGGTGCCGCCAATCAGGACATAGCCATCCTCCAGGCCCTTGAAGTGTTCGGAAAAGCGCTGGAGCCCGTTTACCATTTCACGCCCTCCAGCATGTCTTCCAAGGCACCTTGCACGCGTTCGTCGGGATCGTCGCGCAGGGACAGATAGAGCGATAGGCAATCCACCATCTGTCCGTCCGGGGACAGCAGTGCCGGGGCATAACGCCAGCGCTCCAGCGTCACGATACCGGATTCGTCAAGGGGCTGTTCATCGATGACCCGCTCTTCTCTCGCCGCCCGATAGGCCGGATCTGAGATGGCGCACACGGGCTGGGAATTTGCGGCGAGCATCGTCAGCCGGGAGAGCGCGGTCAGGCCGGAATGGAACAGCCTGAGGTCGTTCTTGGCCAAGACTCTGACCGGGGTCGCGTGCAGAACCGGGGTCCGCATGCGGGGTTTCGCCTTGTTCCAAAGCGCGCGCCGATCTGGATTCAAGCGCAGAATCACCTGGCGCCCACGCCGTTCCGGGTCGCAAAGCCCGGCGGCGGCCAGTTCCTGGCAGGCCCGGCTGATGGTCATGGCGGAATATGGAAGCACCTCTGCCCAGCGATTCAAGGGCCAATCGGCGACATCGTTTTTTTGCAAATAGGCAAGCAACAAGACCTGGGCAGGAGCCGACAGCGGTTTAGTGGAATTGTCCGGGCCGTGCAAACGGGCCCGCGTGGATTCGCGCAGATCGATGAGCGCCCAAGGCAGGTAGATCTGTTGGCGCGGCACAATGAATGGAACCCGGTGCTGTACCAGCCGTCGGCGCTCGAAGGATTTCAACTTGGAGAAAACAAAGACAACCTCCCCACCCAACGCCTTTCGAACCACGCCAAGGAGCTTGGCCACCTCGGACGGAGAGGACAGCCCCTCTTTCTCGGAAACCAACAGATGGCAGGGCCGGCCAAATAGTTCAGCCTCGGATACATCAGCCATCTGGCTGATATAGACCGGAAGGAGTCGGGAAGCCTCCGGAACAATCCGTGGCTTGACGACCTGGCCCGCGACCTCGGCGATGTATACCACAAGATGGCGAAGGATGTCTTTCATGGCTGTCACCTATATCACCTGTATATAACCTTATACTGCACTATAACGCACATGTTGTTATCGTGCAAATATAAGTTATCAATAGCGTAATGGGTTATTATTATAGTAGGTTACGAAGTTCTTGATCTTTGAAGCTGTCAGCGGGTGGTCGTTGTTTTCAGCGCTGGAGGGCGATTTCGAGGGCGAGGAGGGTGTAGGAGGTGACGAGGATGGGATCGGCCTCCCACCAGCGGCCCTCGGCATTGACCCAGTAGCCGGTTCCGTCGGGCTCGATTTTCTGGCGGCTGATGAGGGCGCGAATCAGTTCTTCCCTCCAGTGGATGGGCTTTCCGTCCTGCACCATGAGCACGTCCTGGCCATAGACGGCCAGCGCCTTGGAGAGCACGTTATAAAAGTAGTACAGGCCTTGCTGGCCCATGCCGGGGTTTTCGTCGAGCGTCCAGTGGCGCAGGGCCCAATCGGCGGCGGAGGCGACGCGCGGATCGGTTTTATCGGTCTCGGCATAGATGAAGCTGAGCAGGCCCGCATAGGTCATGCTTCCATAGGAACGGAAGCGGACGATGCCCGCGGCATCGGTGGTGGTGCCGGCCTGGCTTCCGTCGGGCTTGTAGGCAAAGCCGCCCTTCTGATCCGGGGAGCCGTCGGCCCAGGGCTGGTCGTTGCTCTCCGGGAGATTCTGGACGCGCTGGATGAATTGCCGCGCGGCCTCCCAGTCGAGATCGGCCTTGGGATCGCCGGCCTTGCGGAGATCCTCCACGCTCTGGGTCAGGCGCATGGCTTCGTAGGCGAGATAGGAATTGGAGAGGTCGGCATAGGGGCGTCCGGTATCCGGGTCGTAGCCCATGCCGCCCCGGTAAATGTCGTCGCCCAGGTGCTGGGTGCCCGCAATGAAGCGGCGGGCATTTTGAATTGTGGGGATCAGCTCGGGGCGTCCGGTGGCATGGAGCGCGGTCATGCAGAGCGCCGTGTTGTAATTGGCGAGGCCTCCGCCCTTGCGTTCCGTGGAGGGTTCCCGGAAGATCGAACCGTCCGGGTGAACGCAGGAGAGGATGTACTGGACCGCGCGGTCAACGACGGCGGGATCGGGAGAGCCGCCGCGGACCAGTGCCCAGAGGGGCAGGGCGGTCAGCGCGGGAAACTCGGGGCTGGACCAGTGGCCGCCGGCGTCCTGCCGCGCCACCAGCCATTTCAGGCCGCGCTCCAGCGCGGCCTGGCCCTCGTGGGAGAGTGATTCGCTCACAGGCCCGGCGGCGGGGCTGAGGCTGGGCAACGAAGTTTCGGCGGGCTCGCCGGCCCCCGCGCGCAAAAGACCCGCCAGTCCAACCAGAATGATGAGCATGCAATTTTTCATGAGCCAGAATCCTTTCCTCGTGTGAACGCCGCTAGAATGGGGGGGGAGCCGGGCGGGATGTCGAGCGAAAAAAAATGAAGAAAATCAATAATGAGTATTGCGTTCAGATTCATTTTCCATAATATTCGCGGCCATAAAGGCCTACGGTTGGCCTTCAACTTACTGAAAGGAGAGTTGCACTGATGGGTAAGGCATTGACGAAGAGCCAGATTGTGGCGGGCGTGGCGGAGAAGGCGGAGATCACCAAGAAGCAGGCGGGCGCCGCTTTGGAAGCCCTCGTTGCGATGGCGTACAAAGGCGCGAAAGACGCGTTCACGGTTCCTGGATTGGGCAAGTTGGTCCTGGTTCAGCGCAAAGCTCGCATGGGCCGCAATCCGGCCACGGGCGAGACGATCAAGATCGCGGCCAAGAAGGTCGTGAAGTTCCGCGTGGCGAAAGCCGCCAAGGATGCGATTCTCGGCAAGAAATAATCCGGTTGACGGATAAGACGGCAGGCCGCGGTGAAAACCGCGGCCTTCGTCTTTTTCAGCCCTGCGTCCTTGACCCGGCGGGGGGTGTTGTCTAGAGTGTGCGAGGCTTTTTACAAAAAAGCGGCGGCGCGCAGAGTTGTGGACGCCGAACCGCCGGAGCCAGGAAGAGCGTACAGCAAGGAGATCAGCGAACATGGCAGAGATGAATTATGGATTGTCGGAAACGCAACTGGAAATCAGGGACATGGTGCGGGAGTTTGCCCGGGAGCGGGTGAAGCCGGTTCGCGCGGAACTGGACGAGAAGGAAATTTTCCCCCGCGAGTTGCTCAACGAGCTGGCGCGCATGGATCTCATGGGGCTCTACATTCCGTCTGAGTACGGCGGCTTTGGCGCGGAGAGCATGATGGATTTCCTGGTGGCGATCGAGGAGCTCAGCCGCGTCTGCATCGGCGTCTCCGTCTCCTATGCCGCCAATGCGCTGGGCGCGGATCCGATTTTGATTGGCGGCTCGGATGAGCAGAAGAAGAAGTTTCTGCCCCCGCTGGCCAAGGGCGAAAAGCTGGCGGCGTTCGCGCTGACCGAACCCAACGCGGGCAGTGATGCCGGTGGCATTCAGACCACGGCGGTGCTCAAGGGCGACAAGTACATCCTCAACGGCACCAAGCAATGGATCACCAACGGCGGCGAGGCGGACACCTATTCCGTGCTGGCCGTCACCAACAAGAGCAAGGGGGCGCGCGGCGTCTCCTGCTTTGTGGTCGAGAAGGGCACGCCGGGCTTCTCCTTCGGCAAGAAGGAAAACAAGCTGGGCATTCGCGCCTCCGCCACCCGCGAGCTGATTTTTGAGAACTGCGAGGTGCCCAAGGAAAACCTGCTGGGCCGCGAGGGCATGGGGTTCATCATTGCGATGAAGACCTTTGATGTCTCCCGCCCGGGCATCGCCGCGCAGGGTGTGGGCCTGGCGCAGGGCGCGCTGGACGAGGCCGTGAGCTATGCGCGCGAGCGCATTCAGTTTGGGCGGCCCATCATCGCCAACCAGGGCTTGCAATGGATGCTGGCGGACATGGCGACGCAGGTGGAATCCGCGCGCGCGCTGGTCTATGCCGTGGCCCGGACCTTTGACAGCGGCGCCAAGGACATCTCCAAGCTCTCCGCCATGTGCAAGCTCTACGCCACCGATGTGGCGATGCGCGTGACGACGGATGCCGTGCAGGTGCTGGGCGGCTATGGCTACATGCGCGAGTATCCGGTCGAGAAGATGATGCGCGACGCCAAGATTCTCCAGATCTATGAGGGGACCAACCAGATTCAGCGCGAGGTCATTGGCCTGGCGCTGGTGAAGGAATACGCGTCCAAGTCCTGATCGGGAGCAGAGCCGCGGCGCAGTCCAACAGAAAAAGGATGACGACATGCATGTAGTGGTATGCATCAAGCAGGTGCCCAACACGACGGAGGTGCGGATCAATCCCGAGACCAACACGCTGATTCGTGATGGCGTGGAATCGGTGATCAATCCGTTTGACGAGAACGCGCTGGAGGCGGCGCTGGTCCTCAAGGATCAGAGCGGGTGCAAGGTGACGGTGCTGACCATGGGCCCGCCGCAGGCCGATGCCGCGCTCCGCGAGGCGATGGCCCGCGGCGCGGATGACGTGGTCCTGCTGTGCGACCGGGCCTTTGCCGGCTCCGACACCTGGGCGACCTCCTACGCGCTGGCGGAGGCCATCAAGGGCCTGGAGAAGGCCGATCTCATTCTGTTTGGCAAGCAGGCCATTGACGGGGACACGGCGCAGGTTGGCCCCGGCGTGGCCGAACTGCTGGGGCTTCCCGTGGTCACCTATGTCCGCAAGCTGGAGATCCTGGGGGACAAGGCCAGGGTGGAGCGGGTCTTTGAGGATGGCTACGAGGTCCTGGAAGCGCCCCTGCCGGCGGTGTTGACGATCCTGAAGGAAATGAATGTGCCCCGCATGGCCTCCCTCAAGGGCCGTATGAAGGCCAAAAAGGCCGAGATCAAAACGCTCACGGCGGAGGCGATCAAGGCGGACCCGGCCAATATCGGACTCAAGGGATCACCCACGCGCGTGGTCAAAATCTTTTCCCCGCCCGCCAAGACGGGTGGGATGAAGATCGAGGGCGGCGAGCCGGCGGAGATGGCCCAGGTGCTGGTGGCCAAGTTGCGGGAACGTAAAATCATATAAGGCGGGTTGTCATCATGTCGCTGAAGATTTCCGAAGAAAAATGTGTGGGTTGCGGGTTGTGCATTCAGGCGTGCCCCTTTGGCGCGCTGACCATCGAAATGCGTGAGAAGCTGAATCTGCCGCAGAGCAAGTTCAAGAAGATTGTCACGGTGAGCGCCGCTTGCACCGTGTGTGGCGCGTGCGTGCCCACCTGCAAGTTTGATGCCTTGAGCATCGAGGAGGCGCCCAAGCCCGCGGCGGCCGCGTCCCTGGGCGATTACAAGGGCCTTTGGGTGTTCGCCGAACAGCGCGGCGGCGTGATTCAGGACGTGGGCCTTGAACTGCTGGGCAAGGGGCGCGAGCTGGCCGATGAGATGGGCGTGGAGCTTTCCGCCGTCCTGCTGGGCCAGGGCCTGCAGGCGCAGATTCCCTCGCTCTTCGAGCATGGGGCGGATGTGGTGTACTACGTGGACGACCCCGGCCTGGCGGTGTACAGCACCGAGCCGTATACCGATGTGTTTTCCGATCTGCTGAACAAGTACAAGCCCGAGGCGGTTTTGGCCGGCGCAACGAGCATTGGCCGCGCCTTTATTCCGCGCGTGGCGGTGCGGGTGAAGACCGGACTGACGGCGGATTGCACCGAGCTGGCGTTTGACCAGGAGAAGCGGTTGCTCCTGCAGACCCGTCCGGCCTTTGGCGGCAACATCATGGCCACGATCATCTGCCCGGATTACCGGCCCCAGATGGCCACGGTCCGCCACAAAGTGTTCAAGAAGCCGGTACCCCATAAGGGGCGCACCGGGCGCCTGATTGAGGAGAAGGCCGTCATCCGGGACCAGCGCACCCAGGTGCTGGAAGTCCTCAACGAGATGCAAAACGAGACCAACCTGGCCGATGCCGACATTATCGTTTCGGGTGGCCGGGGCTTGGGCAAGCCGGAGAACTTCAAGGTGATCGAGGAGCTGGCGAAGGAGCTGGGAGCGGCGGTGGGATCTTCCCGCGCGGCCGTAGACGCCGGCTGGATCTCCTCTTATCACCAGGTGGGGCAGACCGGAAAGACCGTCCGGCCCAAGATCTATATTGCGTGCGGCATCTCCGGCGCCATTCAGCATCTGGTGGGCATGAACTCTTCCGATACCATCATTGCCATCAACAAGGATCCGGATGCGCCCATCTTCAAGATTGCCGATTATGGGATCGTCGGGGATTTGTTTGAAGTCGTTCCGGCGATGATCAAGGCCATCCGCGAGCGGTAACAAGTTGCGGCTGAACCGGCTCGGATGGAAAAGCGCATTTGCGCCGTTGCAATGTGCGCGGTCCCGTGATACGTTAGCACGCTCTGATACGGATTGAGTGAAAGACAGAGGAATCATGGAACCACCGATTTATACGCCCAAGGACAAGAGCCCCAACAAACAGCAGATGCCTTTCCGCGGATTGGCCGTCTGGCTGTTGTTGCTGGCGCTGTTTTTGACGTCCTTTCAGATCTTTTCACAGCGGCAGGAGAAGTACCACACCATCAGCTACAGCCCTGATTTTGTGCAACTGGTCAAGAACAACCGGATTTCCACCTGCGAAGTGGTGATGGAGGTTTCCGGGGTTCAGTTTATCCGGGGTGAGATGCTGGATCTCGATGAAGCGACCGGAAAGCCCTCAAAGTTCAAGGTGGACCTGCCCGTCACGGAGGATTTGATCAAGCTCTTGCGCGATAATAACGTGCAATTCAAATTCAAGGCCCAGAATCCCTATCTCTGGCAGGTGCTTACCGGTGCCATTCCCTTTTTATTGGTGCTGGGGTTGTTGTATTTCCTGTTTGTCCGCCAGATGAAGATTGCCGGGCGTGGCGCCATGAGTTTTGGAAAGAGCCGCGCTCGGTTGATGTCACGGGACAAGAACACCATTACCTTTGCGGATGTCGCGGGTGTGGACGAGGCGAAGGATGAGGTCCAGGAGATCATCGAATTCCTCAAGGATCCCAAGCGGTTTCAGAAGCTGGGCGGGCGCATTCCCAAGGGCGTATTGCTTGTGGGCCCTCCGGGCACCGGAAAGACCCTGCTCGCCAAGGCAATTGCCGGCGAGGCGCAGGTTCCCTTCTTCAGCATCAGCGGGTCGGATTTCGTGGAAATGTTTGTGGGGGTCGGGGCCTCCCGCGTGCGTGACATGTTCGAGCAGGGCAAGAAAAGCGCGCCCTGCATCATCTTCATTGATGAAATTGACGCCGTGGGACGGAGCCGGTTCAGCGGGATCGGCGGCGGGCATGATGAGCGCGAGCAGACCTTGAATGCCCTGCTGGTGGAAATGGACGGATTCGATACGCAGGAAGGCGTGATCATTATTGCCGCGACCAACCGCCCGGATGTGCTGGACCAGGCCCTGTTACGCCCGGGCCGCTTTGACCGCCAGATTGTGGTGGATCTGCCGGGCTTGGAAGGCCGGGAGGCGATTCTCAAGATTCATTCCCGCCGCGTCAAGCTGGCCGAATCGGCCGACCTGCGGCGCATCGCCCGCGGGACGCCCGGTTTTTCCGGCGCCGATTTGTCCAATCTCATCAATGAAGCCGCCCTGCTGGCGGCGCGACGGGGTGCGGAAGGCATTGAGAACAAGGATCTCGAGGAGGCTCGTGACAAGGTCCGCTGGGGCCGCGAGCGCCGGAGCCGCGTGCTCGACGACAAGGAAAAGAAGCTGACGGCGTATCACGAGTCCGGGCATGCCCTGGTGCTCCAGCTGGTCGAGGAGAGCGAGCCGTTGCACAAGGTGACCATCATTCCGCGAGGCGCGGCGCTGGGCGCCACGATGCAATTGCCGGAGAAGGACCGCTATACCGAGGGCCGCCGCAAGCTCATCAGCATGATCACCGGGATGATGGGGGGCCGCGTGGCGGAGGAAATTGTCTTTGGCGATGTGACCACGGGGGCGAGCAGTGACCTGCGCCAGGCTTCGCATCTGGCCCGCATGATGGTGTGCGAATGGGGCATGAGCGCGGCGCTGGGGCCCCAAAGCTTCGGAGAGCGCGAGGAACTGCTGTTCTTGGGGCGCGAGGTCTCCCGGAGCCAGACCTTCAGCGAGGAAACAGCCCGCAAGATTGACCAGGAGGTCAGCAGTATTATCCGCGATTGCTATGCGCGGGCCACGGAGATTCTCAAGACCCACCGCGACACGCTGGATAAGCTGGCGCAACTGCTGATCGAGCGGGAAACGCTCGATGGGCGCGATGTGAGGGATATTGTGGAACATGGGCGCCTCCTGAGCGAAGTGGAGCGCGCAGAGCAGGATGAGAAGGCGGAGAAAGAAAAGGGCAACGGGGACACCAAGACTCCGCCCCCCGAAGGGATCACCGTGGCGCCCACGCCCTCCTGAAGGCTCCGGCAGGCTTGATGACGGGTTGAATGGGGCAAAACGCTTCGCAACATGAATCCTGAGGCTTCCATTTCATGGCGGTGCCGCGGCCGGCAGGTTATCTTTGAAGATCGCCCCCTGATCATGGGAATTCTCAACTGCACGCCGGATTCCTTTTCCGATGGCGGGCGGTACTTTGAGCCTGCCCTTGCGGTGGAGCGGGCGTTCCAGATGGCGGAGGAGGGGGCGGACATTTTGGATCTGGGGGGGGGAATCC